>JAJZLK010000049.1 GCA_021803655.1 Thermoplasmata archaeon | reverse complement strand
CTTCGTTACAAGAATTGACCTTATCCCCCTTGGGATAGTGGTCAACAACAAGTGCGAGAGGTTCTACGATGAAGGGGAGGATCTCTGGACAAAGAGGTACGTCCTCTGGGGGCACATGGTAAGGGAACAGCCCAACCAGGTGGCGTACGTGATCATTGACAGCAAGATGCTGGGTGAAACCCTTATGCCGATGTATAAGCCGTACTCTGCGAACACGCTTGAAGACCTTGCGGTCACGCTGGGGTTATCGCCATCGGCTCTGGTCAGGACAGTGAAGGA
Organism: Thermoplasmata archaeon; assembly: GCA_021803655.1. Classification (GTDB taxonomy): domain Archaea; phylum Thermoplasmatota; class Thermoplasmata; order Thermoplasmatales; family Thermoplasmataceae; genus JAMDBT01. The sequence goes on along the minus strand of JAJZLK010000049.1, from coordinate 53,744 downwards.
GTTCAACCAGCACGTTCCGGAAAATGCAAAGTACGATCTTTCGAAACTTGATTCGTGCAGTACAGTTGGACTCGATCCAAAGAAGTCGAACTGGAGCAGGAAGATCGATCGCCCCCCATATTACGCATGGCCCCTCATTCCGGGAATAACCTTCACTTTTCTCAGCGTGAAGATCAACAACAAATCGCAGGTTCTCAAGAAGAATGGCGGTGTGCTGGAGAACGTTTTCGCAGCCGGTGAATTGACATCCGGCAACGTGTACGGCAGGGGATACGTGGGCGGAACGGGTCTTGTAATAGGCACTGTAACAGGAATAACTGCAGGAAAGGAGGCAATGGAAAGTGTCTGAGGCAGTGACATCATTCATCAGGAATATAGAAGAATCGGAACGCCAGTACAGGATATGCAACGCATGCAGGCACTGCGAGGGGTTCTGTCCCGTCTGGGATGCAATGGAACGCAGGAACTTCTTCGATGCAGGGGACATCAAGTTCTTCTCATACCTGTGCCATGACTGCAGGGACTGCTTCTATGCATGTCCTTACAGCGAACCCCATGAGTTCGGGCTGAACATACCGAAACTCAATAGCACCATAAGGTACCAGATTCACTCCGAAAATACGTGGCCAAAGGCTGCCAGCGGGATAATGAACAGAAGCTATCTCTCAGGGGCAATAGTCTTCCTTGCATCTCTCATGGTCCTGGGAGCCATTGCGATTTCCACTAACGGCTACCTCAGCCTCTTCTCGTATCATTCAACCTTCTACGACGTGATCCCGTACAACATAATGGATGACGCCGGCCTTGCGCTTGGATTCTACATCCTTGGAATGTGGATCATACAGGGACTCAGTTACTGGAAGAGCATCGGAGGCAGGAAACGGCATCTCTTCAACATCCGGGCCAATGTGATCTCAATGTACGAGGTCTTCTCGCACAAGTGGTTCAAGGCCGGCGAACTGGGATGCGACTACCCCAGGGAGACGGGTACAAGGACCAGGATGTTCTTCCATGGTGCCATGTTCTTCGGGTTCATCTCCGCGTTTATCGCAACTATGATAGCGGCGTATCTCCAGCGGTTCATAGGGGTAAACCCTCCTTACTCATATATCTCCGGACCTGTATTTTTCGGTGTGCTTGGTGGTGCACTGATGATCATCGGAGGATCCGGGTTCCTTTACATGAAACGCATATCCGACAAGCAGAAGGCTGACAACAGGATGCTCAAGGCAGACTATCTCGTCATATACCTGCTGGTACTAATATCCATAACCGGGCTGGCAACACTGGCCATCAGGGCGACTTCGTTTATGGGACTGATACTGGTCATTCACCTTTCCCTGGTAGGTACGCTGTTTGCCATGGTACCATTCGGGAAAATGAACCACATAATCTTCAGGTATCTTTCGCTTCTGAAGAACAATCTCGAAGCAGGAGGAATCGGGGTGAAAATGCCGGCACCCGGAGCCGAAAGCAGTTGATATCATTCGATATCCTGCTTTCACCCGGTTCCACTGTTGTGGGAAAAACTATAATACTGATTTAAATCTGCTACTGCTGTATTAAATGGTGTCCAAATTTCCAGACCTGAAAGAACTTGAAACTTTTTATGCTGTGGCATCGGCGCTCTCGTTCAGCAAGGGTGCAATAACACTTGGTATCTCCCAGTCATCGGTAAGCATCAGGATCAGGAATCTTGAAACTCGGTACAAACAGAAACTGTTTTACAGAAACGGGTGGTCAGTCGAATTGACTCCAAAGGGGGAATTTCTCTACGGGAGCGTAAAGAAACTTTTTGAACACCTCAGGGAAATAGAAAACTTTCTGGGTGGGCAGGACAATATCAGGAAGATAAGGATATCTGCCGGGGAATCAACGTTCCTCTCAATGTTCCCCGGGATAATAACGGAGTACAGGATGGCACATCCTGACATTGACTTCAACATAGACATAAATGAGACGCTGAAGTCCCTTGAAAACCTCAAAGTTGGAATTGTTGATCTCATATTCATAGGATGGATCAGCGAAGGGATGTACGATCGGAACGTCTTCGAGGTCAAGGCGCTGGGCGAAGATGAGCTTGTGCTGATCGTGCCATGGGATCACCCGCTGGCGGAGTTTCAAAGCGTTAAACCGGAACAGATAGTTCAGTATGACTACATAGCAAGAAGAAAGAGCAGCGGTGTTCAGCGTGCAGTCATGGATATGCTGTACAATGCCGGGCTGAGCGATAATGACCTCAAGGTGAAGGGCGTCATGGACAATGCCTCCTCAGTGATAATGGCCGTGCACAAGAACATGGGTATCAGCATTGTTTCAAGGATGCAGACAACCGTTGCCACAAGCATGAATCTTGTCAAGGTGCTGAACATCAACAGCCCGCATTCAAAGAGAAAAGTGTACGTCTCTTACACAAATAGAGATGACAGGGACGTTGTGGATTTTGCGCAATTCGCTGCGGATTACTTCAGGAGGCACAGCCTTCCGGAAACTTCTGTGGCCTGAACATTGCGAGAACATTATTCCGTCAGGCAGGGAACCAGCGCGGGACATTGATTAACGGGATTCACGTTTCTCAATACAGTGTAACGAAGAACAATGATCCGTGGCCTATACCGGCGATTGAGGCCAGGAGATTATGCTGGACGTTTCCGATGTGTGAATCCCGGTAACTACCTTCTGGATAGCCCGGCGTCTCTGGGTTCTCCATCCTGTTGCATGATGGATCATTGAGGATGATCGCGACAAAGAATCTATTAATATAATAAATATAAGTACACCAATATTCGCAAACAAATATTTATATAGCACAGAATTTATGCACTTAATAACATGACAGAATCGTCATCAGGTGATATAGGTTTTGCACCGATCACCGCTTTGAATAGCGCAAAGTATACCAGTTTCCACAAGAAATTAGCAGTTATAGCCGCACTGGGTGCTTTTACAGATTTATATGTTATTCAGGCGTTCGGGGCAAGCACTTTTAGTATAATACCAAATCTGCTGGGGAACACGAGCAACTTCGCGTTCACTGCATCTCTTCTCTTCATCGGTGCAGTACTTGGTGTCTTCACAATGGGATCAATTGTTGACCTGGTAGGAAGGTGTATTACGTTCATCATGACCCTTGCCTTCACAGCACTGTTCAGCATACTGTCGGCTTTTGCCCAGACTCCTCTTGAACTCAACATCCTGAGGTTTCTCATAGGATTCGTCACCGGTGCTGACTATCCTGCGGCAATGACGATTGTATCCGAATTCATGCCTTCAAAGTACAGGGGAAGGGGAATCTCATACCTGTGGGTCGGGTTCACTCTTGGTGGCGTATCCGCATATCTGTTCGGGTATCTGCTCTTCGTCACGATAGGTCCTTCGCCGGATGAATGGAGGATTATGCTTGGCTCAGTTGCAGTTCCGGCAATAATCGGTATGCTCCTGAGAACGTCTCTTCCGGAATCTCCCAGATGGGCAATAGGGAAGGGCAAGTATGATGCTGCGGCTCTCAGCATAAAAAGAGCAAGCGGGGTATCGTTCAGTTCTTCAGATCTGGAGGCTTCAAGAAAGTCTGTATTCGCTGACCAGAAGGCTAACATCAGGAAACACTACATGAAGTATTTCATGATGATCCTCCCTGTTTTTGTCGCAGTCCTCTGCTTCAACCTCATTCCTGGAGCTCTTTCTACACTGAACCCCACCATACTTTCGTCCCTTGGGGTTTCAAAGTCCGGTTCCCTTCTCTACAGTGCCTCTTTCCTCGGTGTGCAGGTTGTTGCGACGATTCTGATCGCAAGGACGATCGAGACCGTGGGAAGGTTAAGATGGGTGGTTATCGGAGGGGGAATGGAAGCCATATTCTCCTTTACAGTCCTGCTGGTATATCATAACCCTCTGGCACTGTTCGGAGTGTTCATGGGCCTCTCGTTCTTCGCCTTCATCGCTGTTCCGGTCATGAGAAATGCCGGGTCAGAACTGTTCCCGACTGAGTTCAGGGGCTTCTCAAGCGGTGTGGTCATGACAGGAGACAGAATAGCCAGCGTTATCGGACTTCTTCTGACTCCACTCTTGTTCGCCAACAAGAATGTGGTGCTCCTGTTTTCCGTCTACGGTGTAATAGGTCTGTTAGGAACATTCGTCGCGTTTATCGGCCTGTACAGGAAGAAGATAGACCGGAAGAGCCTGGAAGACATACAGTTGGAAATCCTCAAGTGATTTCCAAATTTCTTATTTTTAATTGAAACATCTTTTTTTTCTTAAATAAGCAGGATATGCTGCTTCGAACCCGCCGAAAAACCCACTGGCTCCTGCATTTCCCGGGCTTATTTGAAACCTGGTTTGCTATTTGGTTGTAATAAGATAATCACCATGAACTGGGAAAGCCGACGCTTCAGTCGTGGGTGGTTGACAGTAACTTGAACTCGGTAATGTCCCCGTTCTCGTGCCTGAAAAAGTACTTCACGTTGTCGCCGTCAGGGGAAGAAGCATTACACGTTCGGCCCTTGCTATAATTCCCGGAAATTTCAACTGATCCCACAGCAGGCCAGCGGGTGACTTCCTTCAATTTCAGAACCATATTCTCAAAGGCATCTGCGCAGACATTACAGCAGAAAAACATGTTCTCTCCCTCCACTTCCCTCCAATAGTCACCCCATGTTGCATCACAAAGAGCACACCCACTATAGTTTCGTTTCAAGCATCTTCCCCCTTCTAATCCTTGCTCCAAGATACTGGTAAAAAGCATTTATTGAAACCAGAACCACCGCCTTAAGGTCTTCATAATCCTCCTTTTCTGTGTACTTGTCCACAATTGAAAGAGCAACTGATGAATGTGAGGCGTCCGCCATATAGCCCGCCTTCAGGAATTCTCTAGCTTCTTTAGTAACAGAACCGTTTTCTAGAATCTTAGGGTTAAAATATGGATATCTCGCACCATATTTCTCGAGTCCTCTGGTGGCAATCAGTTCCAGGGAATGCATCGACGCCATGGCAAAATTAAACGGGAGTTCCCTGCATATTGTGTCCCATTTCGAGATTGCTTCAGATGTTTCCTTCAAAGGCTTGCTTTTTACAATATCAGATCTTTTCACACCATAAGACTCTCCCATTCTAAGGAGAAGTTCCAGATGTGAAGGGACGCCGTTATGACCGCTATATTCGGTAGAAATGTTTTCAATTTCGTATTCTTGAGCTTCCACGTTATCCGTGTTTGATATGATACTGGCACAGGATCTTACCCACTGTCTGAGAAAGTGATAATGTTCTGCTGCATAACCGGCCAGTAGCCAGCCGGGAGGATCCTGTTGAAGGGAAATGTACGGGTGGGGTGGTTCAAGAAAGAATGTGTTTATGAAAATACGTCTCACCCAGCTTGAAATCATTCCATCTTCGACCTGAATAAATTCTTTTAATCGCCTTGAAAGTTCTCCAGAGTCTATCTTACTGCTTGAAATGTTCCGGTTGAGCCACATAATATGATCTGAATCGCTATCCGACGCTCTCTCAATGAAATGGTCGCTCACTTCACGAAAAGTGGAATGGCTGGGCACCGAAAGACAGACAGGGCATCTCAATGGTATTAGCAAATAATGACTACATATTAACTTTGATGAGCTGATTTAACTATCTCCTTATATTCAAGAATCTCAGAAGTGATAAAGGACGGCCTGATCACTGGAGATAGGGAACGCCAATCGGATTCTGATTTCAAATTCGGATGAGGAAAAGTATTATTAAATGATTGACGATATAAATTGGTGTTCCCTATAAATGCGAAAATGAAGGCTTTGCTACTTGTTATGGCTCTGGTCTTTTCTGGATTTCTTGTTGTCCTGAACGGAACCGGTCATTCAACGGCCACCGCTCCCGGCTCGAACATTGCTGCCGTGCAACAGAACGGTCCAATCGGTCAGTACCCGGATGGAAACAACTCCCACGGCGGAACATATGATCCTTACAATCAGGAACTTTACGTTACCAACAGTTACAGCAACAATGTCACAGTAATAAACGCCTTCTCAGGCGTTTCGGTCGCGAACATAAGCGTCGGCTCACAACCGATGGGGATAACGTACGTGCCTTACAATCATGACCTGTATGTGGAAAATTATAATTCTGGAAACATGAGTGTGATAAGTTCAGTAACCAACACCGTCATTGCAACGGTAAGCCTTGCCGGCAATCCGCAATTCGGTGCGTATGACCCCCTGAGCGAGACCCTGTACGTTTCTGCTCTGTACTCTGGATCGGGTGTTATCTGGGTCGTAAATGTGACAAACAATAGTGTAAGCACCATACCAATGCCGTCTGGGACCCCTTATGGAGTGGCATTTGATCCGTACAACGGGTATATTTACGTTGCAGATCACCATGACAACGTAGTCTGGGCACTTTCACAGTCCGGGACACCAGTAGCAAGAATCTTAGTGGGACAGCAGCCGTACGGGCTTGCCTTCGATCCGGTCAACAAGATGCTCTACGTTACAGATCAGGATTTCAATGCATTAATATCCGGATACCCTCAGGAGTACAATGTTTCCATAATCAACACCGTGAACAACACGCTTCTGAAGAACGTGGTTCCAGGGAGTGAGCCGGAGGGGGTAGCATATGATCCGGCCAACGGTTACGTTTACATCGCCAATTCAAAGTCCGGGAATATTTCCGTCCTTAATCCGGCCACGGAATCCATACTACAGACACTGCCTGCGACAATCGGTACCCAGGGCAGGCCTGCCGCCATGGTCTATGATCCTGTGCTGCAGCAGATGATCTCTGTAAACAACGTCGCCATGCCTGATTCAACCCTGAATTACAACAGCGCCTCCGGATATGCTGCACCATTCATGTCTGTCCCGTCTGGATCGCATCCAGATCTTGCGTATGACCCTGTGAATGGATATGTATATGTCGCCACTGGAAGTAGTTTAGTCTATGCATATTCCCTGAATGGAACGCTGGTTACGACCATATCGATGCCTAGCTATGTTCATTCCGTCCTTTATGCCAACAATACAGTGTTTGCAACAGCGGGGTCTTACAGGGTGGCTCTGATAAATCCCAGCACTGACACCGTCAAGGCAACCGTGAGCTTAACCGGGACCTCCTTTCCTGATGGTCTCGCCTATGACAGCCAGAATAACACTCTGTTTGTCGCCATGTCAGCCATCAATTCAGTCGGGGTGATCGACCTCAGCAATTTGACGCAGGTGAAAACAATTGGCGTGGGCTCGAATCCTGAAGCTTTGACATACAGCAACGTGACAAACCAGGTCTACGTTGCACAACTTGACTCGAATATAAACATAATCAACGCTAGCAGCTACAACGTGACCGTCCCATACTTCGTCACCGCATCCTACCCGTCACAGGTAGTATATGACCAGTACACAAACTCAATCTACATTGCAAACGGGAATAACAGCAGCATGTTTGTGATAAACGAGTCAAAAATAAACTACATTTCGGGGGGTTCCACCCCCTATAACCCGATACCTCTTGGAAGCCCACAGCAGAGCATATCCATCAATCCGTCAAACGGCCTGATATATATCACGCAGTCTGGATCTGACAATGTTACAATCTTCAACCCCATGATCAACAAGACCGTCGGGTCCATCAATTCTGCGTCACTGTCAGGGGGAGGATATATGGCTTATATACCAGGTGCCCAGATGCTCCTTGCAACAGACCACATCAACGGGTACCTTGAGGAAATTTCTCCCGCACAGACCTATAATGTAACCATTGAAGTGGGAAATATGGTTCCAAAGGGGAGCACATGGAATCTCCAGGTACAGCCATCGTCCGACAGTACACTTGCACAGGTCTATAATTCTACGCAGACAGCTGGCAAGAACGTCTTTCTTCCGCTTCCAGACGGAACATACGCCTTTAACATCACATCCAGCTACAGCGGGGTACAACCGATCCATGGCTATTTTGTCGTCAACGGATCAGCACAGAACCTGCTGTTCTATTCACACTATCATGTTAACTTCAACGAGACCGGATTGCCTACCGGAAAGAGCTGGTCTGTTACCTTGGGATCAATGACAAATTCCTCGATCACAGGTTCCATTGGCTTTGCAGTATCACCAGGAATGTACAATGCATATATCTCCGGATCTGGATCATATGGAGCATATCCGGCAAGCCTCCCGGTCACTGTTGGTCTGGCCAATTCTACTGTTAGTGTGCTGTTCCAGTCTCCCCGGAACCAGACATACGGTGCGGTGAGCCAGACAATAGACATGTACAACGGAACGGATTATTTCGGGAACTCGTACATCCCGTTCTTAAAAGGATCGGAATCATCCTACAGTGCCTATGATCCAACCCTGGGAATAATGCTGATGCCTGTTTTCCAGCATAATTTGCCACCATTGCTGAACCAGTACTTTACAACGAACGGGAGTGTCAACTCGAACCTGCATCTCCAATACCAGAATGGGAGCTATATGGTTCCCGTGACTGCGTACTACGACCCCTTCAATTCGATGTTCTATGTGATTGATGCTGCATATGACAATCTGGTTTCACTATATCCGTCCAATCTTACCATTGACAGCGTGGTGCATCTGCATGGAAATCTGAACAGTGTCATAACAGGCTCCGGGAATATGGTCTATGTGACAAACTCAACAGGTACACTGTTTGCCGTCAACGCTGTTTCCAGCGCCGTTTCAGTGCACCAGATTGCCAGCAGCAGTGGCCTGAGCAGGATGGTAATGCTACCATTCGGCGGAAATCTGTTCTACCTCAACTCATCCTCGGATAACCTGTCTGTGTACAACACAAGCACAGGATCGGTGAGCCAATATGCCCTGCCTGCCGGGTTTAATGCAATCCAGGTCATAGCAGGAAAGCCTGGCACACTCTACGTCTCAGGATCAGGACTGGGTTATGTGATGGTGTTCAATGAAGTCAATGACACCTTCACCGGAACCATTGACCTGAACGGAAGTGCAGGCGGAAACACATATTCCGGGAACAATGTTACAGCAGGATATTATGACCCACTGAACGGGTACATGTACTTCAGTTCAGTCTCATCGTTTAAACCAACGGCATCGTCAAACTTCACCGTTGTCAATCCGGAAACCAACCAGGTGATCAGCAGTTTCCGCGGACTGAACTCGTCCGGTGTGGTCTCAATGTTCTTTGACCCCATGAACCAGAAGATATATGCGGTAGACATGGCAGGTGACGTCGTGACGGTGATTTCACCTCAGACATACTACAATGTCACAGTGATTGAGAAAGGGCTTCCTACTGGAACCACCTGGACCCTCAAGCTGAGCAACGGCGAAGTCTTCAGCACATCCGGGTCATCCGTTACGTTCTTGGCAGAAAATAACACTCTTTACACATTTACAGCACAGAGCAGTAACTCATCATATTCTGGATCGTCAGGAAGTTTCAGACTATCCGGTTCAGCAGAACAGGTGCAGGCGAACTTCACCCTGGTCACGTATACGGTGAACGTGAGGGAAACCGGTCTTTCATCCGGCATAACATGGTACGTGGAGATTGATGGAACCAACTATTCCGGAAAGACAACTAACTCTACTTCTGACGTGATTTCCATATCCCTGCCAAACGGTAGTTATTCCTACTCCGTGAACAGTGTATCCGGATACACTCTTACAAACGGAACTGGCAATGTCACCGTTAACGGTTCTGGTGCGAGTGTGCAGGTCAAATTCAGTAGCAATAGTAACACCGGCGGCCTTTCGCTTACTGATGCCGGAATCATTGCCGTGGTCGTAGTGGTTGTAGCTGCAGCCGGTGCTGCAGTATATGTGCTGAGAATACGCGGCAGGAAGTGAGCTTGGAAGACACACAATTGGAAATCCTCAAATGATTTCCAAATTTTTCTTACGATCCTGGTACTAGCTCTAGGAATTACACATATTTCGAGAGTACTATCGATAAAGCGATAGACTAATTTTTATTGATATATAGAACTCAAATGAAGAAGAGACTAATCCGCGACAAAAGCCAAATGACATTAAGATAAAGGGTAATGGATAAATGAACATCGGAAAGAGGACCGAGGGATTTTAGGCAGAAAATCAGGAATGACAAGGGATTGAGAAATAAACCAAAGGTTGCTGGGAAGTTCTTCTTCATGCAATATGTTTAATGGCGAATTAAAATTGTTGAAGATGAATATAAAATAGCGGTACGGTTTTCGGTCTTTTATATCTACACGTATAGGTCATGGGACCGTTGAGATTTGAACTCAAGTTACCAACACCCCAAGCTGGTAGGATACCAAACTACCCCACGGTCCCTTCACGAAAAAGGCAGGACCTCATCGATAAGTTCCGTGTGAGATAGAATCATCCTGCGGCAGCAGTACCTTTCGACTCCCAGATCGTCAAGGGTCTTGCTGATCACTGTCGCATCGACCTTCTTTCCGGAATCCTTGATTTCACTGATCTTTGCGACAAATTTTCTGTAATCGGAGGCCACTACTTTCCCACAGCTGAAACATCTTACCGGAATTATCATTTGATCACCTGTACGACTTCTGCCTCTTTGCTCTTGCACCGGAACCGTATGGTTTCTTCGGCAACTTCCTTCTAATGTCGTTCACAAGAAGAGTCCTGTCGTACTGCTTGAATGACTCTGAGATTGCATCGTCCTTAAAGTAACTGACGATACCTTTGGCAATGGCAGTCCTGGAGGCATCTGCCTGTCCCGTCGGTCCTCCTCCGTGCACGACAACGTCAATATTCACATGGGAAGCCTTGTCCCCTATCAGCCTGATGGGCTCAAGTATTTTCTCCTTGAGCAGATCGACTGGATAGAATTCAACAGGCAGCCCGTTGATTGTTATGATACCTTTACCCTTCCTGGTTGCAGCCTTAGCGACTGCAGTTTTCCTCTTTCCGGATGTTAAAATCGGTCCTTTCAATTCCTCACCTTCGCACCAAGATGTCTGCTCACTTCAGCCAGTGTCACAAACCCGTTTACCTTGTCAGATACTGCCTTCTCGACTTTCTGGAACTCTGCATTCTTCAGGTCCCTGGGGACGCCAGCATAAACTGTGCACTTGCTCAGTGCCTCCTTTCCGCTTGAACTCTTCCTTGGGAGCATGGCTGCAATGCTTCTCCTCAGTATCTGGTCTGATGTTCTCGGGTAGTAAGGACCTTTTCTGACGCTCCCTATGTCCCTTCTCTCCCTGAACTTTCCAAGAACAAATTCGCGTCCGCCGGTGACTATGACTTCATTGGCGTTCACTATGACTATCTCCTCACCTTCAAGGAGCTTCTTGGCAACATACGCTGAAATCTTCCCATATATGGATTTGGTCCCGTCTATGTAAATAGGGGTACTCATCGGATCACCCTTATTCCGGTTCCCTTCGGGTTCTCATTTGCGGCCTCCAGCAGTGTCTTAACGCTGGACCCGCTCAGTTTAATCTTTTCTTCCGCAAGCTTGGAAACTCTCAGGGCAGTAACCGTTACCTTCTTCCCGAGATTTCCGCCTCCGAGTACTGTCCCGGCGACCACAACGTGATCACCATCGGAACAGAGTCTTTCGATCTTGCCGAGATCCACCGAGGAATATCTCCTTCTTCCTCCAGCCAGTCTCTCCGCTATATCTCTCCACAATTTGCCTCCACTCTCTCTCGACGCAGTGTTGAGGCCGTTTATGATCTCCTTAAGGGGATCGCTGGTCTTTCTCTCCGTACTCAATGACATAATGGACAACCTTCCAGAAGGCGCACGATCGATACCCGATCACAAATCCTTCCGATGCGCCTCAATATTATACGGACTATAAACCTTTCCTGTCCTTTTCTTCCAGTCTCTCGGCCGTATGCCTGAGTATGCCCATCATCTTGAAGAATTCTGTCTGTGTGAGGGAAGCCCTTGCCAGCATCCTCCTTATCATCACGTCGGTGTTCCTTCTCTTGTATTCCGGATAATTGATGTCATTCATGATCCTGGAGAATCCTTCAACAAGCCTTGACAGGTTCTGGTCGCTGATCTTCTCAGACTGGTCTTCCGGCATGTCATAAAACTTCAGGAATCCCCGGTGCAGAAATATGGACACGGCGTGGGACAGGTTGAAGACCGGGTAGTCCGGGTTTGCGGGGATGTGAATGAAGTAATCGCACATCTCAAGTTCTGAGTTGTACAGCCCGTCGCCTTCACGACCGAACACTATCACAACCTGTTCTGACCTCCAGGACATCCTGTCCCAGAATTCGTCCGGGTCCATGGGTCTCCTCAGGAATTTCCTTGAGGAAAGGGAGTCCACGCTTGATGTCCCGACTACAGTGCCATAGGAATCGCGAAGTTCCCTGAACGATGAAAGAAGTTTTGCATTGCTCAGTATGTGCTCGGAATTGACCGCTCTCTGGAAAGCCTCGTCCAGTAATGGTGGGCCATTGACAAAAACCAGCCTGTCAAAGCCGTTGTTGTTCATGGCCCTAGCAACCGCGCCTATATTTCCCTGATATCGTGGCTCAACAAGTGCCACGTGATATCTTTCAGACAGTATTTTCTTAGCCTGGGGCCAGTCCATCAGGATTCAGTCTTCTCTGCTGGAGTATCCTCCGTCTTCCCGGAGGTTTCGTCTGGCTTTTCTTCTGCCGGTTTCTCCTGTTTGGCATAGGTCTCCTGGAAAACAATCGAAACACCAGGAATGTATTTTCTGACTTCGTTCACAATGGTGAATTTCGCCTCAAACCACGCAGGATCAAACTTTGAGTCATCTGGAACCTGCATGGTGAGCACATCATCCTTCATCTCAAAAGAGAACTTGGAAACGTCTGCATGATAGTTCATGGATACAATTGCCTTGACCTTATCCAGATTATCGGAAACCACGTCAAGCAGTTTGTACTTGTAATAGACAGTCTTTCCCGCATACCTGTGGTTATAATCGACCATTACTCTTCCCGGCGTGACGGATACTATTCTCCCTCTCCTCTCCTTGATCATGATCTCCTGTCCAACCTCGGGATCGATATTCTGTCTCTGGAACTCCCTTATGGTGTGGACCTTCAGGTTCCTGGGTTCCCTTACTCCAAACCCGTCTTCGGGCTTGACCTCAACGACATATTCCTTTCCGGTCTCGGCCTGAAGGAATGACTCGTTTATTGCCTTGAAGAAAGAGTCAGATCCAACGATCGCTACAAATTCTCCGTACTTGAGGTGCTCGTCATAGATTCCATTATCCTCAGCAAGCTTCCTGTTATTCGTGGAGACAATTTTCTTGTCGTCTCCTACCATCATCTCGTAATCAATCTTTATGAAATCTCCGTTGTTCATGTGATTTCCACCGGTATATATTGGGGCATGCGGAGAGTAAATGAGTCTATTTATAAATATCGGGGTTTGTGTTTTCGCTCATTGCTCCGGTCCCGTATACGCCTTGAATGCCTGTTCCGGAACGAGTCGAATCATCCTGCATCCCGTCAGGAGGAGAATCAGGAGAAGGCCACGGCATAACCCATGGTGTTTAGCCCCCTGCGAATGACATCCCTGTTTGAGCGATCTCCGTTAATCCAGGTGACGTTAAGGGCGTGCCCCTTCTTCCTTGCCTTGAAGGCACAGACGACTTTTCCGTCATTCACAAGGAGGAAAACGTTTGAACTGCCAAACTTCTGTTTCAGGTATTCCCTGTGATAAAGCATGATGCTCTCCCTGGGGAATATTATGGAACTTCCCGATGCCTTCTTCGGCTTCACCGGGGAGAGGTAGACAATTGATCTTGCCAATGGTGACATTGTCTCCTCCACATCACCGCGGGAAACCAAGGCATTGATTGCGTCCGAAATGTAGTCTTCAGGTACTTCCGGGAAGGCTCCCTTTATTCTCTCTTTATCGCAGAACCCGAACGTGTCAGCCATGAACTTAATCAGTGTGGTGAGAGACTCCATCCTGCCGTTGCCTGGTGGAACGTATGTGTATTTCCTCGAATGATCCCTGGCGATGAGCCCCATCCCGAATATGTCCTTCAGGTATCCTCTCAGCCCAATGCCGGATCCCCGGACGGAGCTCCTAATCTCCTGTTCAGAGACGTAACCGCTCTCCTCGATGAACCTCAGGATCGATTTCTCGATCTCGGATATTTCCTTTTCACGCACATCCCTGAACAGCGATATTGTGTCCAGGGATCCGATGGAAACGTTTGCAAACGGGCCGGAGAAGTTGAAGATCAGCCTTGATCTCAGGTAAGTGTCCAGACTCCGTTCACTTAGTCCTGTGCGGGAGAATTCAGATTCCGTCCGGAAACCAAGCCTGAAATTCTTGATCAGCACGAAGGGCTGGTGGTTATGGATGCTGCGGGGAGCAAGATAGTGCGCAATGGATCTCTCAAACAGTTCATCCTCAGTCACCGGGAGTGTCCTGATGCTTCCCACCGATATTTCCTTCGTTGCGGACTGTGCCGCAAAGTTTGCGACCGAGGCCCGGACGTATCCGGAATCCGCCATGAACTTCATTGCCGCCTCGAGGATTCCCGGGTCCGGAAGCTTCCCCTCCACGTCATCAATCCAGCATACGTTGCTCCTGACGTTCATGGAGAAGTCTGCCAACTCTTTTCCCTCAGAAATCAGGACTCCATTCACGGAGGATATTCTCGAATAATTGTGTTCAAGGTAGATGCCAACGGGATCCGACAGCGAAAGAATTACCGGGTCTTTTCTGCCCGTTGCCGGTGTTGAGCCGTAATATACCTCTCCCCTGTGATACAGGTTCTTTATGTCTCCGGGCACAGTCTTCAGGTCAATCCAGAAGTAGCTGGAAATCTCCCTCCTGGTCGCCGGTCCGAACTTCTCGAACAGCATGCGAACAGCATCATCCGCGGGCACCTTCGGAGGACCGCTGAGGAATGGGATGTACCGGTTCTCAACCCTCTTTGCAAGGAGATGATATTCCAGCAGGGAAAGTATCTGCCTGACGATTCTATGCTCAAGACCAGTCTTTGTGCATATCTCCGATTCCGTCCCGAACCCGGAAATGATCGCATCAAGAACCTGCTGCCCCTCGCGGGTAAGTTCCTCATGCCTGATTGAATACAGCGCCTCAAGGAGCCATCCGGAAACAAAGCTGTCCTTTCTCCTGATGGCCCTGCACCTGTATATCTTTCCGGAATCGGCCATTTCCTGCAGGATGCTCTCACTTGCATGGACTCCCCTGGAAATAAGGCTCCATGGATCAAATGCGAACCCGAACCTGTCAAAATATTCATCCACAGTGGAAACCGTGGAAGTCATGGACATGTTTCTCTCCACAAGTATGTCTCTTTCAGAACTGGTGAGCAGAGCGTCCAGATCCTCTTTGAGCATATACTGCTTGGAATATACTGGCGTGATGAAATCGTGAATTACGGATCCCTTCGCAGACTCTCCATCAAGCACAGACACAATGACATCCTGGCTGATCGGTGCCTTTATGAGTATCTCATCGACCGTCAGCGGCCCGAAGGATCCAAGTATCTTGAGAATAGCCTCTTTTTCCGCATCCTTGACTGGCTTCTCCTCTATCTCATTCCTGACATAGGTGGAGATGCCGGATCGCATCTTCTTCCTGATGAGGTATGCGGATTCAAGCCGTATGAGGCTGTTCCTCACGTCATTTTCCTCTAGGCCTGAATCATTCCTGATCTCGTTGAACGTCTTCCCGGTGCAATGTTCCATGATCGGAATATCCGAGTCAAGGGGATCCTTTCCGGATGAGAACAGAGTTCTGCACAGATCATACATGGAAATGTGGGTCCACTGGGTTCCCCTGACAAATACCGAGACCAGTTCGTCCCGATCTATGAGGTCCTGTGTGATGTCCGCCACAGGAACATCCGCGTAAGGGAACGGTGAATTGAACTTGCTCTTGAAAGGGTCTACGTAGAGGAAGTGCTTCAGGAAGTCCACGTAACTCTCTTTGTCCCTGATCCTGGGGACCTTTGCGGCAAAGTGAAGTTCAACGGTCTTTGGATCGCTGATGAGGAACCTGAAGGTCTCGCTTCCATACACCTTTTCCAGAATCTTACTCTGGAGCTGCCTGAATAGCTTGGCACGGTCTTCCATGAGGACGATGTCAGAAACTCCTGCAAGTATGATTCCGTGAGAGAACGGGCTTGGATCGGTGGAATACTCCCTGACAGTCATGTCCCCTGCGGTTATCACTTCCCCCACATACCTGAGGGCTGCCGGGACATCCATCATCTCCTCCATTATCTCCCTGAACGTCTCCTTCAGAACGGGGAAGTTTCTCACGGTATCGAGATACTTGAGGACCTTGTCGCTCCTGAGCTGCTGCCTTGCAACGGAAATGTCATAGCCTTTGTATCTCCTCAGAACCATGAGTGCCCTCGCAGCGCAATGCCGGAATCTCTGCTTGAATACCTCCGTGTTCCAGATGGACCTCCTGACAGTTTCCTCGAAGTTTTCCGGTGTAATCAGTCCGATTGATTCCCGGATTGAGATCTTTACCGGTGAAGTGAGCATGAACCCGTCGTCTGTAACGGTAATCCGGAGGTTCTGGTTATACTGGTTTGAGATGGCCTGGGCATATGCTCTGGAAAGTGCGTCGTTTACCCTCCGGCCAAGGGGAACGTGAAAAATGATGTTGTAGTTCTTTGCCTCATCTCTGTACCCTTCCACGTAAAGATGCGATTCCGTGGGAATGTTGAAGATTGCCTGGTTCTTCACGTATGAAATGAGGCTCTCCGCACCGGAAGCGTCCAGCATGTACTCATCCATGAGCCACTGTCTCGGGTTGCTTCCGGCCGTGACCCTCCGGGAAAGTTCACTCCTGAACATGCCAATCAGCACCCCCAGATCATAGCTTCTCGGAAGCATTTCGCCGCTCCATGAAGGGACTGTGGGACGCAGCCCGACGGCATCCTTTACGAGAATCCTGTTCCGGGACGATCTCAGGTAGAGGTAGGTCTTAGCCCCGAGGACAAAGACGTCTCCTGATTTCAGTCTCTCCGCAAATTTCTCGCTGAGCTGGCCAAGGTGTTTCCCCCTCTCATTAACCACCTGGAAGTCGGACTCGTCAGGAATTGTCCCTATATTCATGAAATAGATCATCCTGGTGCTCTTCTTCTTCCCGAAACGCTGTTCAGCCTTGTCATACCATATCTTCGGATAGATTCCTCCTGCCTCCATGTCCCCGGCAAGATACTCGATGGTGGAAACAAAATCCTCCCTGGGAAGTTCGTGGAAGGTATAGGATGATTTCAGGACGTCATATGCCTCCTCAACGTCCCACGCTTTCTCCAGCGACATTCCTACAAGTACTTGTGAAAGAACATCCAGGGGATTCATCGGCACCTTTACCCGGTCAATGTTCCGGTCATAAGCCGCCCTGGTGAGTACCGCACATTCCATGAGATCATCAAGATCGAAAACAAGGAACCTTCCCATTGAGAGGTCATGTATCCCGTGACCGGATCGTCCTATCCTCTGCAATCCTTTGGAAACTGACTTCGGGCTGCCGATCTGCACCACCAGATCGATGTACCCGATGTCTATTCCCAGTTCAAGGGAGGTGGAGGTGATCACACATCTCAGTTCGCCGGCCTTGAGTTTTCTCTCGACCTCATGCCTGGTTTCCTTCCCGAGGGAGGAATGGTGCGCCTCGATGCTCTCCACGCCACGGGCCTTGAGCCTTATGGCAACATGCTCCGTGGAACTCCGCGTGTTGGTGAAGACCAGGGTTGTCTGGTGTTCCTCTATGTACTTTGCGAGGACATCGTACATCATGTTGTTGGCGACCTCGGAACTATACTGGGTAAGGTTGCTTACCGGTGTTACGGTCCTCAGGTCCAGGAATTTCTTGGTGTCAACGTCCACTATCTCATACGGCCTGGGTTTTCCGTTCTCGTAGCCGCAGAGATAGCTTGCTATGACGTCCAGGGGAGCCTGTGTTGCTGAGAGGCCGATCCTGATAAGTCCGCCGCATAGCGTCTGCAGCCGTTCAAGGTTAACCGAAAGAAGAGATCCGCGTTTTGTTGACGATATTTCATGAATCTCGTCAAGGATCACCCACCTGGCGGTAGTGAATTTCTCCCTGAATTTTGGGGCGGAAAGTGCCAGGGACAGGGACTCAGGAGTTGTTATGAGGATGTTTGGAGGTTTCCGGAGCATCTTCTGTCTCTCGTTCTGCGGCGTGTCCCCGGACCTGACTCCTACGGTGATCTTCTTCAGCGATTCTCCCTCCCGGACGAGAATTTCATAAATGCCGTCAAGAGGCTTCTTCAGGTTCCTGTCTATGTCGTTGGCAAGAGCCTTGAGCGGACTCACATAGACGCAGTAGATTTTGTCCTCAAGCTGGCCGTTCCTGGCTAGGATTATGAGTTCATTTATCACCGACAGGAAACCTGTGAGGGTCTTTCCAGTACCGGTGGGGCTGGATACAAGAACATTCTTACGGGCATGGATAAGGGGAATAGCCCGCTTCTGCGGATCGGTTATCTCCGTGTAGTTCTGGTTGAACCACTTCACTATAACCGGATCGAGAAAGGGAAGATGATCTTCAAGTCTGAACTGTTCCAAATCCTCGTTTTCCATTTTGCGTAGTCCGGCACATAGCCATAGTCCGTATATAACCATTAACAGGATTGTTTGAGAATCAAAAAAGAAGAAATGGATGATCCTGTGAAGATCATCCAATCTGGTTGTACCCTGATGCTGCGTTATTGTAGTAGGTGAAGCTCCAGGTCGTGGGAGCGTTCAGGGTAAAGGGAAGCATGTAGCTCGCATTGAGCGGGGCGAGGCTGGAGAAACTGTTTCCATAGCCCATGTTATACAGGGAACCGCTGAAAAAGTAGTTCTGTATGGGATAGGACGATGAAGGCTGGAACTCCAGTTGTGTATATGTCCCGTAGAATTCTGTTCCGCTGTAGGGAATCGTTGCATTCCAGTACCTGTCTCCGGAGTTCTGCGTAACGCTGTGGTCAATTATCTGGAAGAAAATCGTGTCGTTAGCAGGCTGATCCACGATGCTAAGGCTCAGCATAGATCCGGGAGGAGACTTGAATCCTGCCTGCGTGGACGGGTTGCTCGAATTGAGGAAATAGTGTGCGAAACAGTTCTTTCCCGGTACGTACCACGGAGAGATCATGCCGTTGGGATTTATGTCAACTCCCAGCTGGAAGAAGCCAACGCACGTGGAGGTTGTTGTTCCATAGTAGTTCATGGCATTGATCTGGAAGCTGAGTATCCCTGATTCGGGGACATTCCAGCTGTTCAGGATCATGCTTGCATGCAGTATTGTGAACGGATGAAGGAGAGAGACTATGAGCCCTGATCCCTGGCCGTATCCCTCCATTGGGTTGTAGCCGGGCGAATAGATCGGTATCTCGTAGGTACTCAGGACAATGTCAGTGAAATAGACCTTTCCACTGTTAGAACCGATCTGGAGTCCTGCGTACTGGTATGCTCCGGGAACAGATACGTTTGCAAAGACCACATCAGTCTGGTCCACAAACAGTTGCATGGTCCATGAGAAGCTCTTCTGCGTGCTGGTATTCTGTATGTTCCCGCTTATATATGTCCATCCGGCTGGATAAACGGTGTTGGATGGTGCAGTTCCAATGCTGGAAAGCGAACTACCTCCTGCATATATCTGGTTGCCTGAGATTCCGACACCAGCGACCTGTTTTCCATTTGAATTGACTATGGAAAAGACAGCCATTCCTGATGACGCGTCCACGGCGGCCTGGAACGATATGAACTGGTTCCCCGGGACGATTCCAGAATAAGTGGAGAGCGTTTCTCCTCCCGAGACCTTCAGTGACGGTTCGCCACTGTAGTTAACGCTGTTTGTAATCGTAGGAGGCTGTCCGTTGCCGGAAAGGCTCCAACCGTAGTTGGAGTAAGTGCCCCCACTCTCAAAGTACGATTCATACGCAAACGTTCCTGCAGTCGAAGTAGCAGGAGCGTTGCTGGTCTTCTCCTCGAGCAATTTGCCCGACGTCGGGCTTCCGGCCAGGATCGGTACAAAAGAAAGACTGACCAGCGCCACAATGACCAAGGTTAGGATCTTTTTCTTCAAGTCCATGCTGATTAAATGTTCTGGACGGTTAATAAGGATTATCAATGTTATCTCCCAGAAGGCAGGGGACGCTTCCGGGATCGCAGATTCATTCAGTGGTGGGAGATGCGCTTCCTGAATCCATCCTCAACTCCCGCCTGTCACGCTGACACTGTAGAGTGTCCTGACCACCTTCAACCCGAACAGTGAGAATGGGAACATGAGAATCCCGACATACAGCAGGATTTCCGGCACTGTAAAGAATATAGAGAGAAATGAGAAGAAGACTGCCATTACCGGTGTTGAACCCCCGGTGAATATTCTCATCATTGCCATTGACCTGCCGAACCACTCCCTGGGGATGACTTTCGTGAGTCTAGCATTAATGGGGACATTTATGAGCGGCAGGATGAATCCCATGAAACCTGCTGCGATCACGTCGGCCGCTGCATACTGACTCAGTCCAAGCACAATAACTAATGGGGCGAGGAGAAACAGCAGTGAGGCAGTTACCCTGGCATTGTTCAGAAACGGGTAGATTCTGCTGGAAAGCATTGATCCTATCAGCATGCCCGCAGGCAATGAGGCGACAAACAACGTGTAAGAGATCGGGTTCGATTTGAGGTAGATATTGAACAGGCCTGATGCGTAGACATCAAGAGAGATGAAGAAACCGTTAATGACCAGGGCAAATACCAGGACTGTCCAGATCCTCTTCATGAAAGCCAATACCTCCCTGTACTCCCCGGAGGTTCCCTTCTCTCCCACAGCGTTCCTTCCCGGTTCGTTCTTTATGGGTATGGAAAGTGCTATGGATGCAATTGATCCTGCAATGAGCACGTAAGGCGTATATTCTCCGAGAAAGACGAGGGAGAATCCTCCGGCAGCAACGCCGATCAGCTGGGAAAGGCTCAGGGACGCAGAAACATGGGATGTGGCCCTGTTGATACCATCCGGCGACACAAGCCGCTTCATCAGTCCCATGAGGCTTCCGCCCTTCATCGTCACACTGATCGATACGAGAATGGTGACTGCATACACGAGATAGAACGAAAACCCGAGAAGGAAGATGAGGAAGCCTGCGAGCATGAACAATGAGGCGACCAGGTTCAGGAGAGAATTGCTGACCCGGTCCACAAGATGTCCGAGTGGAACCGATAACAATATGTCTACCCCGAGATAGATTGTCGGCATCATGCCGACCAGAAATACAGATTTGTAAACAACAATCATTTTCCAGGCGAAGAATAAGAGGAAAAGAGAAAAGCAGACTGAACCGATCGCTCTTGAAAACATGAACCTGTAGAATACTGGATTTACGCTTCCATTCGCTGCATCCGGGGACACGAATTCGCTTTCGCTGGAAGGGGACTCCCCTGCCATTTTCAAAGCACCTTCCTTTCCCTGACATCGGCTCTGTCAGATACCCGGATTATCTTTGCCTCTACATAACCAACCTTGCAATAGTCTCCAATTTCGACTTCTGTTCCCGTTATCCTCTCGACTGTGCATGCCTCTATCTTTGCGGTACCGCATTTGATCTCCCTTATGCTGGCACTTCCTGAACGGAATTTCCGTCTTGCAGACTCTATTAACACGGTATTCGCTTCAAGCTGTTCAATCACGCTATCAGATCTGCGAATGTAAAGCCGAAAATCATCTGCAGTCACTTTCCCGGCCACGATAAGTCCCTCTATAGACGCCAGCTTCGCACTTATGGACGGCGCTCTTATGCTGCCTGAACTTCTCAGTTCATCACACTCTATCTTCTCTGCACGACAGCTTCCGGAGGTCTTTATCCTGCCAGCCTTCATCTCCTCCTGCACTCTGACTGATCCTGACGATTCGATCTCTTCTGCGTTGATTTTCAGGCACCGGAAACTTCCAGAAGAACTGACAGACGCGGCCTTGACGGCGTTGTTTGCATGGAGTGATCCGGATACCTCCATTATCTCCCCCACTTCTATTGTCCCTTCGACGTGGCCGCTCCCAGAAATGCTCATTTTATCCACGTGTACGGAACCGGAAATGTGCCCAGAACCAGATATCCTCAGTTCAGAAGCATCAACGTCTGAAAAATGTCCGGAACCGGCAACTGATACCACTCTGCCAGTGCCATTACGGTCACCGTTTTCACTCCCCTGCTGTTCACCCTTCTTTCCGTCTCTGCTCCATCTCCCCGATATCTCGTCATATGTTTCCTGGCTGATCTCTCCTTTGTCAAGTCTCTCCTTCAGCTTGTCAAGGTATTCTTTGTCCATTTTGTATCCAGGCTCAATCCATGACCGGTACTTAAATTTATTTTGAACCAATTATTTAATTGATGCAAGAAAAATTTTTCCACACTGAAATCTCGTATTTCACAACATGAACATTAAAGTTCATGATAGAGATTTGCAACTCTGTCTGAGTTTGAAAACTACTGTGATTGTTAAGGAGGGGATCTAATGGAGTCGATTGAAGTGTCCTGCTGAACGCGAGTTCCACTGATTCATGTCAGAAGTGGATCGTTTGCAGTATCTCGTAGACGAATCCAATTGCAACGAAGACAAGCAGCACGGAGAATGATATCTTGAGCCACCCGTCCGGGAATCTCTTCGCATACCTCGTTCCGAATCCTGTACCCGCAAAGCTTCCCACGGACAGGGCAATTACTGCAACGTAATCGACCCCGTTGCCGGCGATCTTGAAAGCAGAGCTCACACCGGAAATTATTACCACCGACACAAGGGAGGAACCTACTGCCACATATCCGGGAAGGCCAAGAAGGCAGATGAAAATAGGGAGAAGAAGGAATCCTCCGCCCACTCCCGTTATGCCTGCGAGAATCCCGACCACAAATCCGACAGCCATCTTCTTCCTTCGGGAAAAAGATGCGGGGCAGGCAGGCGGTTTTCCAGTGATATCTCCGATACCCTGTCTGGCCAGTATGCGTGCGGCCTGGAGAAAAATCACTGTCATCAGTGCCTCGAGAATTACTGTCAGGCCCCTGATTTCTATGAATACCAGGGATCCAAGAACTGCGCCGAGACCTCCCCAGAGAGCGAATATCTTTGAGGTCTCCCAGTGTATGTGACCGGCTGCTGAATGGAAATATGCACCTGACAGGGATGTCACAAACACAACTACTATGCTCGTTCCCACAACCCTGTCAATTGGTATGTCAAAAGCGAATTCAAGCAACGGGATGTACAGTACCCCGCCACCGACTCCCATGACACCACTCACAATGCCAATCGTGATTCCCGAGATCAGGAGAAGCAGGAAAAACAGGATGAAAAACATAACACGTTCATCTGCCTTCCACGACTCCGCCAGATGCGGTTTCCGGGAACACTGCGTGCGCACCGGGTGTTCCTGTCAGTCTTTTCCCGGGTGCGCCATTCACCAGTTCCTCGTGCATGATAACCAGTTCTCCCGTCTACGTTCTCCCGTTCCTGACTCGAAGGATGAAAGCTTCAATGACATCTTCGCCAGTTGATTTCTTTTCAAGGCAGAGGTTGAAAATCTCATCCTTCACCTTCCTGGGTAGCAGTTCAATAGTTCCGGTGGTGGACGAGTCGAACTTTGCCATGGGAAACTCAGAAAGCAGTATGTCTTTCTGTTTTTCGCTGACCTTCACACGTGTCACCTTCATTCCTGCCAGCATGTCCTGCGCCATTCCGGAGAGGCCAGCCTCCCTCATCTTTTCGAACCTCTCCTCGTTGATCCATATGTTGATCATTATCTGTCCATTCATGGACTCACCTCCTTTCTCGGGTCTGCGAGCTTGAAGACGTTTCCCCGGTTCTGGAGATAACTGTCAGTGACGAATGGAGAGCCGAAACCGTAGGTGTCGCTGGCTGCCTGTACCGTCTGGAAAACCTCGGGTCGCATCACCTGCCTCGTCGGCTGAACTCCGTCTATGAGCATGCTCCGAAGCAGGGTTCCGCTGAAATTCTGTGCCGTGGCAGCATGATCACACAGGCCTGAACTGGTCACCTCACTGCATATCGGGCAGAACCAGTTCTCCATCATGAAAACCGGTTTTATATTCAGTTGTTCCCTGACCTGTTTCAGGAGGCTGTGGGCATCGTACGGCTTATAGAAATCCCCGACCCCTGCATGATCCCGGCCGAACATGTGATGTGTGCATCCAAGATTTGTCCTCATTATGGCATGATGCACCGCCTCCCGTGGACCTGCATACCGCATGTCCCAGAGCGTGAAGGAAACTGCAAAAGTGTCCTTCCTGAAATAGCCGGCATTTGCAAGTTCAGCCTGTCCGAGGATTATTGCCTCATCAATGTAATCTCCGTTCCTCTTTTCACCGATAACTGCATTTACAAGGACGCCAGTATGTGGGACCTCAACGGAAAGATCCTCATTGGCAGCAAACCAGCAGTATTTCATGGGCCACTCATGTGCGGTGTGCGGTACGTTGCGTGTCTGGTGCGCCACTACATGTTCCCATCCTTTGTCCCTGTAAAGGGAAAAGTGGTTTCTGGGTGTGAGCCAGAATCTGTCAAATGGTGGCTGGAATTCGGGTTCGCCCACAAGGATTACTTTTCCCGAAATAGATTTTCCTTTCCTGGAGACAGTTCTCCTGACGCCAGGATGCTTTGGATCGGAGGTGCCGTATATCTTGCCGGCAACCCTGTCCGCATCAAGCTGGAACACTTCCCCGGTTTTCATGATTGCCAGTGGTTTCCTATGATAGGTGAGAAGTATCTCATCCCCTTCCCTGAAGCCTTTCTTCCGGATGGTGTCATCGTTCGCCTCCAGCGTTATGGGTATGCTCCATAGGGTCCCATCAGGCAGGGACATCTCTTCGCAGACAGAATCGACTTCTTCACTCCCCATGAACCCGTCAAGCGGAGACAGGAATCCATAACCGATGTCTATACATTCATGTGCGGTCTGCGTGTCAACTTCCAGCTCTGGCATGTCAGAAATAATGCTGCCAGCCATCCCTCCCGGAAGAATCCTCTCCACAACCTCCTTTCCACCGTGTCCTGTCAATTTCATGATCCAATCCCCTTCCTTGCAGTTACTTCTCTCCTTTACCGATCGCCAGGCCCTTCAGAGGGACCTTGTCGAAACTCCACCTGCTATCCGAAGGATTGAACCTGGATACAACGAAAACCTTCCAGTTTGTGTCGTCTATCTTAGGGAAATCAGTCCTGTAGTAATATCCCGGCCACCTGGTCTCCTCCCGGAACAGTGTGTGTCTCATGACAGCTTCCGCGGTCCAGACGCGGTGCACAAGTTCCCATGCCCTCTGGAGCTGGTGCAGATCCTCTGCACCGAGAAGGGGAAGATCCTCCTTCAGCATTGTGAGAAGTTCCGTACCACGGATCAGGCTCACTGAATTCGTGGTATAGAATGTGGTAACTCCGCCCGCATATTCATCCATGATCTTCTCAAGACGTTTCAGGCCCTGGCTTGGATAGAGATAGTACGGGGAGACCGTCCCTTTCGAGATGAACTTCCTTCCGATCTCATAGTTGTCAAGAGGCTGGAAGATATCCGTCCTGTACCCTTCAACGGTTTCCTGGTTGATCTCCGGAGTATAATTTCCGCTGTCGCGCAGGAACCTGACAGCACTCTTTCCCGCTATCCTCCCCTCAGCAAAGGACCCGGATGAGAATTTGTGGGCAGCACCTCCAGCCGCATCTCCTGCCGCAAACAGCCCGGATACGGTAGTCATCCTGTTGTATCCCCAGTTGTACTCAGGAGGCGATATATCAGATGGCCCGCTTACCCATGTTCCGGCATTGACCGCATGGGAACCCATTATGTACGGCTCGGTTGGAACAAGTTCAGACCACCTCTCCTTCGGATCAACATTCTGCGAGGACCATACCATTGCCTGGCTCACCGTCATGTCAAGGAAGTCCTCCCATCCAGCCTCCTCTTTCTCGCGAGTGTCCAGAACCTTCTCGGTGTGCATCAGTATTGGGCCACGGCCATCCCTGATCTCCTCCATCATGAGGTGATTCCTGAGGCACGTGGGAAGTGGCTTTGAATCTGCGTAGGAGCCGTACTCTGCCCTGAGCTTGTCCCGGTTGTCCTCGTATCTTTCGTTGTTTGCGTTTGTTGCCGTCGACTTCAGGTAAAGGAACCATGATCCGACTGGACCGTATCCATCCTTGAACCTGGTCGGGACCAGCCTGATCTCCATCTGTACCATCTTCGCGCCAACCTGTATTGGCAGGGCGTATGCTGATCCGGTGCTCCAGGGGGAATACCACGTTCTTCCCCATCCCTCGCCAACAGACCTTGGCCGGAATATGTGGGTTGCACCTCCTGAAGCCAGGACGACTGCCTTGCTCCTGAAAATGCAGAAAGACCCGTCACGAACATCGAAACCAACCGCTCCGGCAATCCGGTTGCTGTCCTTCGCGTCCGTGAGCAGGTGTGTTATCATCACCCGGTTTATTATTTGCGAGGCGGATTTCCTGGCAGCTTCGGCGACTATGGGTTTGTAGCTCTCGCCATGGATGAGTATCTGCCATCTTCCCTCCCTGAGATACCTGCCGTTCTCCGACTTCATTATGGGGAGCCCCCACTCTTCGAAGAGTTCCACGGAGGAGTCGACATGCCTGGCGACATCGTAGACCAAGTCTTCCCTTATGATGCCCATAAGGTCGCCCCTTACGTAATTTAGGAAGTCTTCCGGTGTGTTTTCTCCCCACCTTGTCCCGATGTAGGTGTTGATGGCGGAGAGACCCATAGCAACAGCCCCGCTTCTTTCAATGTTGGCTTTTTCAACTATCATTATGTTCAGGTCTTTTCCCCATGCGCGGGCTTCGTACGCGGCTCCGCATCCAGCCATGCCTCCGCCGATGATCAGGATGTCAGAGTCAAAAGTCTTCGTCTCCATTACTTACCACTCCCCTTGTTGTTCCTCTGAATGCCGCCTTTTCCTGATGCTCCACTACTGCCTGCGGTCTTTGGCTCTTCTCTGTAGAGTGCCTGGTCGTCAAGATTCCCCGCCTTCAACTGGGAAGAACTCGGGGGAAGAATGGTATCCCACCCTGTTGTCCTGATGGGAAACTCGAATTCCTTGACCCTTGAATCCCTGTAAGTGATCTTCCATTTTATGACATTCTTCCCCTCATTCCTGGAGACTGCAATCTCGGACCTCAGGGGAGAAATATCTGCATAAGGCCTCACTTCGATGGCATTTTCCGGGCAGGCCTTTACACAGGAAAGGCATTCCCAGCACATGTCCGGCTCCACGTTCCAGGCCATGTCAATTGCAGGGTCTGTATGCATTATATCGCTTGGGCAGATTTCCACGCATTTTCCATTATTTTTACACTTTGATGCTATCACATAGGTCGGCATTCATCTCACAACTTGGAGGGACAGTACATGCAGAGAAGGGGACAAATGGTAAAGTGCCTCAGTGCACGCAGAGCCCCAAACAGTCAATCCGCGGCAGATATTTAACCAGAGAGCCTTATCTATTCGGCAAAACCGGCTCAATATGGGAAAACTGCAGAGACAAACAGCAATATGGTAACAGTGATACTTTTGGTTCCCATCTGATCCGACGATCTTAGGGATCCGCTTGTAAGGATTACAGATAACATGAACAATAAAGTTCATGTCATCTTCAACTATCTGCTGAACACATGTATGAGGCGGTACACATCCTTACGTCGCCTGCTAAACTCAAACTCATTGACTACCTTAGGAATTCAGCAACTCCTGAGGAAATGGCTGTATCCCTTGGAATGACAAGACAGGCAGTCGATAAGCACATGAAGGATTTCATGAAATTCGGGATTGTTGAGAAGTGCTGGATTACCGGCGATCGGAGACCAAAAGTTGAATTCAAGTTATCCAGACTTGGTGATCTCTTTTACGCTTCTGTTCTGGAGCTAATGGCTGACCATGTGACAAGAGGGAGGGAAGTCATGGAAGATAACATGAAGATCCTAGATCGTGACCTTGCCACAGGAGCACTTTCAGAAGAGAGATACATTGAGAAAAAGAACGCTCTTCTCAAGAATCTGTCGTGGTTCAGGAAGTAGCGGGAAATGATTCCCGATCCAGTCACGAGTAGGTCCTACATTCGTGTAGGAATAATTAACACATCCTGGCTTAACCATCTCCCGGATTGGCATCATCAGAGTACAGGTCTCCAATTTATGTCAATGGCACGGGTGAATATCATTTCAAGACCTCCGAGTTCATTTTCACGATTCTGAAGTTGTATACTTGTAAGTATACTACTTGTGAGTATATTCTCTGCCCAGCTTGGTTTCTGGAAATTACTCCTAATTGAAACCTTCCAATCTCTCAATGTATAGTAAGATTATATTTCTGTGGAACCTGTGCTCTTTTGAGTGGAATTGCAGGAAAAATTCTGGACGTAATCCTTGCAGCGTGTACATAGATGTCAATTTCCCTAGGGCTATAAGTAAGGTAGGAAGAGTACAAGGTACACAGGTTAAGGCGAATAAGATAGACAATTGCCACCGCCAGTATCATTCAACAAAAGCATGGCTAAGCCGGAGAAGAACGTCCAGATGACTGAAACTCTTGACATGATTGGCTTGAACTGACCTGTGAAAGATTAGAAGTAGAGCACCGCTCTGAATAATATTATATATTTCAGGCAAATGCGTAGCGCAGGTTGTACAGATGAGCGAGGAAAGAGCAGCAGTTCTAATTGATAACTATTATCTGAAGAAAGAAGTTTTAGAAGAACTAGAAAAGGGTTTCAAACTGGATTACAAGTCCTTCTGTGAATCGTTATGCAAAACGCACACCTCCTCTTTGTTTAGAACCTACGTCTATGATTGTGAGTTCAAGTCAAATGAGGCTTTGTTAAACAGTCTTGAGAAGCTCAATAACTTCAAAGTAAGACGTGGCGAGAAACAAAAGCAAGGATTTCACTTTGTGCAGAAACAAGTGGATATCCAACTGGCCGTAGACATGATTACGCTCGCCAAAACCAATGTACAAAACATCATACTTGTATCAGGGGATTCGGATTTCGTTCCAGCAGTGGAATATGTCCAGGAACAGGGAACAAGAGTATATCTCTGGACTGCCAGTAAAGACAAAAGCGGAGCTCTTGCGCGAACATGTGATGGTACTAATGCTTTAACTGCAAAATTTCTCCCGGGCTATTCTGGGAGCTATCACACAAGTTAGCGTTTTTATATATTTTCTTTGTCAAAGATGCGATGTTGAGTGGCAACCAAGTACCATCCTCATCTTGGAGGTGTGATCCGCGATTGACCGGAATGAGTTATAACCCGTACAATTCCGACTCACTTTAAAAGCATTAATCTTTCAGGTCTCAGCCTCTGCCTGTCCATGCTGTTCGTTCTCTTCAAGAATCTCCACGGCACTTGATCAGGATTGGGATGCCGGGATCGGGGATCGAACCCGAGGCCTTCGGATTGCTCAGGATTCTTCCTTATGAGTCCGACGCTCTACCAACTGAGCCACCCCGGCATTGAGGCTTACTGGGCAGGCTCAAGAGCCGGCACGTGTTCCTGGCCCGGATGGGATGATTCCGTCTTGCCAAGAACCTCAGATTTCCTTATCTCAATCTTCTTGAGAGGGTAGATATTCTTGTTGACATCAGAAAGAAGGGTCTGTGCATCGTCGCCCATGAAGTATGAGGCGAATTCACCAATCGACACCGATGCGACTTTCTCCTTGATGGCTTCGTCGGAATTCTTCCTTATTGAAGCCTTCTTGGCACTTGTAAGCTTAGTGTCAGTAACGATCACAGCCTTGACTGTTACGCCGTATCCATCTGCAGTAACGGAAGTGGACACTACATCCATCCTTTCTTTCCGTCTCCTTACCATTCTCCTGACATAGTCGTCGCCAACGTAATGCCCGACAAACTCAGTGTTGCATTTTGTTCCCTGACAGTCGGTTACCAGGAAAACAGCCTTTACTCCTGCCTTCTTGAAATTTCCGGTTAAATCTGAAACTGGAATCTCAATCTTCCTACCAATCATGCCTTCAGGGGTTCCCCCTGGGCTCAACCCGATCTCCTTCCCCCCCATGTATGACGGAGATACGATCGTGAACCACGTCTTCTCTCTCCACTTATCCTTTACCTTCTTCTGACCCCTTTCACCAGCCATTCAATCCCTCATAGTGCATATCGAGTACGCCGTAATTGGCAGCCTAAATTAAATCTTTTGCAGAAGCCGGTACAAATTGTGAGCAGTTGTCTCATCCCCTCTTCACCGCTGCAGTCATGCAGTGGGCACCGCCGTATCCTCCCGTAAGTTCAGAGAGATCGACTTCAATGACGTCCAGTCCGTAATCCCTTGCCCTCTTACCATTGGGGAACGCGTTCTTCTCGCCTGTACTGTCGCTCTTCATAGCATTCAGCACGCCGTCCGAAAACACTCCCGACGACACAAGTCTCTTCAGTACTTCAGAACTGTTGACTGCCACAATCTTCCTGTCAGAGATCGTGAGGAAATTTGAAGAATAGCTGAGCTGTTCCTTTATCGAAAGGTCAATGATGTTGAATCCCTTGGTTTTCAGGTAATCGAGGAAGGTGGTTTCCGATACCTTCTCCACTGAACTTCCGTTTCTCGCATATATTGTCGCCTTCGCTCTGCTTAAGAGAGATACTGAGCCGACTGCAAGCCCTTCTCCTGCGAGGTTAAAATAGGTATCAAGGTGCATGTTGATCATTGGATCTCTCGCGGTACCTTCCATGAATTCATAAACGGGATTCTCAACGATACAATATTCGTCGAACATCACATTCCCGGTGTTGAGTGCGCTCATGACTCCTGCAAGGTCTGTTCTTGACCCGATCCCGAACATGGCGAAGTCTCCCGCAGGCATGTAGTCTCCTCCTTCCAGGAATCCTTCTGAAACCCTCTTCACTGCACCGTCCCCGAAAACCTGTGAAAAGAAGAAATCAGTTATTTCAGTCTCCTTTCTCCTCTGGAGCGATCTCATGCGTCCAATGACAACGCCATCGGAGGACACGATCTGCTGATCCCTCATGAAGTAGAGGTTGGCAAGAGGGATATTGGAATATATAGTTGGATACTGCAGGCTCTCTGTTTTTTTCAGGTCCACCGACGGCTCAAGCGTAAGAAAATGAAAGAGGTTCTCGGCATCAAGCCCGTGAATGTTCCTGAGGAAATCCTTTCTTGCAAGTTCCGTGTGAGCGATCTCTCCATAGAACATCGCATTCTGCTCCACTCTCTCCTCGAGGCCCCTGCGGAACTCAGAAGAGTCCTTTGCCCTGCGGACAATTTCGTCCTTGAGTATGGAGACCTTGACTCCGTTATCGAGGAGCGTTCTTTCCAGACCCGTGTGCTCTTCAACGGCTCTGGACGTCCTGAAGGATCTCTCAAACAGAAAAGGCTTTGGAGCCAGCATTGCGTACTCTATCTCAACTCCCGGCCTGTGCATGATCACGAACCGTAACTGGTTCCATTCGGCGCGGATTCTCATCTGCCCTTATCGCTGGTAATTATAAAATTCTCATCGCTATTACTGGAAGATGGGCCGGAGTTGGAGAACAGATGGGAAATGAAAAATCAGTCTACATAGTAAGACATGGCCAGACTGACTGGAACCTTGAGGGAAAATGGCAGGGGTTTCACGGTCCTGGACTAAACGAGAACGGAAAGATGCAGGCTTCCCGTGCAGCCAAGTTTCTTGCGGATGCAGATATCAACGCGATCTACAGCAGCGATATTCAACGGGCAATGGAAACTGCCGATATCATTTCTAGAAGGATCGGGACAAAGGAGATATACACCAGAGAAGGCCTGAGGGAAAGAGATCTGGGACCAGCCTCCGGTCCATTCGTCGGAAGAACGAATTCCGAGATCCTGGAGAAATACCCTGAAGTCAGGCTCTCCAACGGGGTTCTGGGACCAAACAATTTTCCACAGGTGGAGAACTGGAACAGTTACGTTGAAAGGTGCTGGAAATGCTTCAACGAAATTTTCATGGAAGTTGAGGGGAATGCTGCGGTTGTAACGCATGGGGGTGTTATACTTGTAATAGCTTCAAGGATAAGTAACGACTGGAAGACAGGAATAATCCCAAACTGCGGGATAGCAAAGGTCACGGCGAACGATGGAGAGTTTTCCTTCAGTTTGCTGGACTACACAGGGACGTAATTCCCGTCAGCAACAACAATGTCCACAGACTCTCCTTCTATGTCTTCACTGATGGTTATGGTGCTGAAGTCATCCAGACTCATCAACTGGGTCTCGCCGTTCATCCGCGACACGATCTGGTACCTCTTCCTGTTCGGTGTGGCAGACGCAATCTCATAATTCTGAAGGAAATCATTCACGGGAATCTCCACGATCCTGTCGGACTTTGGCCTCCTTACAGAAATGACATCTCCGGTGATCCTCTTCACCACAAACAGGTCATCTCCCTTCCGGATCGTGGAACCTCTCTCCAGATCAATTATCCTGATCAGGTATGTGTGCCGGTAGAGATCTTCTCCGTCACCACGGCCACTGAGGGTCTTTGATTCAGTGATAGAACATGGATAAACGGACTTCATGAGTCTTGACAGTTTCTGACCGTCCTTATTGCTTCCAAGATAGATGTCATATCCTTCCTTCCGGCTCTCAACCTTTGAGATGAAGGAGGTCGGCTTTCCGGAGCTATGGTCAAACTGTCCCATGCAGGTTTTTGTCGCTTCCGCCAGAACCTCACTATTTCTTCTTGTAATGGATCTTATCTGAATCACGGCCTCGTAATAGGATCCTGTGAGGCGGTTGCACGTTTCGCAGCTGTTCTTCTTCACAGTATAAAGGAAGGTGGGTGTCTCCTCCTTTATCGTTTCTCCATTGAGCACCAGATCAATTTTCGCAGTCCCTGTACCATCATTCCTGCTGATATCCATATCAAGGCTTCTCAGGAATGCCTTGGCCTTGCCGTCAACCGTCACAAGGCTCCTTATCTCCGTGTCCTTGCTGAAGTCATAGCCGCTTGGATGCCATTTTCCCCTGGTCTTCACCGAGGCGCATTTCGGGCAGATTTCGATCCTTACAGTACCGCTTATGGATGCCTTCGTTCTTTCTGCCAGGCAGTTCCTACAAATTCCGTCCGCGAACGGAGGGTTCTTTCCACAGATTATGCAATCGATCATTTACTCAGGTAGCCTTCCACTTTTCCTGTATTGCTTTATCAGTTCATGACCTACAAGTTTCTTCCTGATCTCGGTTGTGCCTGCTCCTATCTGCCCTAGGATCGCGTCACGCAGCAGTCTCTCAACTTCCGAATCTGATACGTACCCCATTCCTCCCCATATCTGGATTGTCTCCCTTGCTATGAACTCAGCAGCCTCTGCAGTGTAAAGAATGCATGAAGCAGCGTTCAGTACGTCCATATGATCCTTTTCGACTTTTTCAAGGGCGCTGTGGCACAGCATCTTGCTCGACTCGTACCTAGCGTACATATACGCCAGCTTTTCCTGGATAAGCTCCATTTCTCCTATGGGTTTACCGCCCTGTTTCCTCTGCGATGCGTACTGAATTGACTGTTCTATTCCCCGTCTCGAAAGACCCAGGAAGATGAAGGACAGGATCACCCTCTCAAGGTTCAATCCGCTCATTATTATGTCCTTGCCGCTGCCTTCAGATCCAAGCATGCGGTTATCCGGGATGAACATGGAATCAAAGAACAGTTCTCCTGTAGGAGAACCCCTCATCCCCATCTTTTCAAATTTCTTTCCGCGGGAAAGCCCCTTGTCAGAGGCGAGGGCAACGAAGGCAGAGAGTGTTTCCCCGGTTCTTGCATAGACGAGAAGCAGGTCTGCATAGGGTGCGTTAGTTATCAGCGTCTTGCTCCCGGTTATGGACCAGCCTCCCTCTCCCTTCACTGCCCTTGTTTTCATGGCAAGTGCGTCCGATCCGGACTCTGGCTCTGTTAGACAAAGTGATCCGATCCATTCTCCGCTGCACAACTTAGGCACGTATTTTTCCCTGATCTCCTCCGATCCATTACGGTATACACTGTCGAGGCAGAGGTTGCTATGCGCCCCGTAAGAGAGGGCCAGAGACGCAGAGGAATACCCGATCTCCTCCTGGATGATTGCCTGCGCCCTGTATCCCAGTCCAGTACCTCCGTACTGTTCAGGTACTGTGACGCCAAGGAAACCCATCTTGCCCATTTTCCTGAAGACTTCCAAAGGAAAATAGTCCTCCCTGTCTATCTTCTTCGCAATGGGAGTAACTTCCTTCTGTACGAAATTCCTTATCGATTCGCGGATAAGGTTTTCCTCGTCGATTTTAGCCTGTTCGACCATTAACTGATTATTGGAGGGCAATATTAATAATGTTGCAAGTAATCGCATTTTCCAGTTAATGCGGATATTCAGTGTCCTGCTTAGCGATCCTTTCCGTGAGAGGTTATATCTGTGTACATAAATATTGAAGGTGAAACCATAGTAAGAGTCCCGCCGTCGAATCTTGGGGCAGACTTTGCAAAGGCTGTTCTGGACGTTACCAAGGAATCCCTTGAAGGGCGTCTGGTGGATATCGGCGATAATCCGTACAATCCGAAGAAGTGCTTCGTGGTATCGGTAACAAAGATCAAGATGATGGGAGACGGCTCAATAGTCCACGGAGACGGGGGCGTTTACCAGACGGTGAAGTACGAATCACTCGCATTCCTGCCTGAAATGCAGGAAATTGTCGACGGAATTGTAGTGTCCGTAAAGGAGTTTGGAGCGTTTGTAAAGTTCGGTCCGATGGAAGGTCTCCTGCACATAAGCCAGATGATGGATGACAGGATTGATATTGATCTTGCAAATCAGAGGTTTGTGGGAAAAGACACAAAGAGAGACCTGAAACTTGGAGACAAGGTCAGGGCAAAGATCGTTCTTCTCAGCCTCCCATCTTCAACACTTGAGGATGCAAAGGTTGGGCTTAACACGAAACAGATGGGTCTCGGGAAGCCTGAATGGATAAGAATGCAGAAACAGGTCGCTGGTGCGTGAATTTATGAAGACGATATACAGGGCATGCAAGAAATGCAGGTTGCTGGTGGACGCCAAGAATTGCCCTATTCACCCGGAAGAAAAGACGACCACCGAATGGTTCGGATTTATATTTGTAGAGTCACCTGAGGAATCGATTATAGCCAAGAACTCAGGACTTCTCACCAAGGGCCGTTATGCAATCAAGGTCAGGTAAGACTGCCTTTATCGGTGACGACCTTCGAAACGAAATAGCTTCAGCCCGTCATACGCAATGTTCCATTAACGATATCAAGTCATATTCAAAGACAAATCGGATAATTTCTGTCGGGGACGTAACCACGGAAACGATCAAGGACTCGGGAATCACCCCATTCCTTCAGGTGGTCGACCTGAAGACCAAGAGAGGGGAGAGATCGTATTCTCCCGTGGAAGGATCCATAAAAGTGAAGAATCCTCCGGGCACACTGACTTCCGATCTGTTCATGTCGATCAGGAGATGCATGGAATCAGTTATCCCGACCAGGATCGAGGTTGAAGGGGAGGAAGACCTCGCCGTTATACCAATAATTTATTATGCAGACAAAAATACTGTGGTCGCCTATGGGATTCCAGACGTGGGGATGGCGTGTATAACTGTTACCCCTGAGGTAAAAGAGTACGTCAATGGAATGGTCAGAAGGATGAAGTTCAAATGAGCGCAATAAAGTTTGATTCGGTAAGGGAGAATTCTCTCCTGCACAGGAAGGAAGTGAGATTTACACTCACGTACGGCACGGAAACTACTCCTACAAGAGAGCATGTCAGGGAATTGATCGCAAAGAACCTGAAAGCGGACAAGGAACTCGTAATCGTTGAGAGGATAATCCAGGAGACCGGAAAGCATGAGGCCAAGGGTTATTCAAAGATATACACCAACAAGGAGAGTGCAATGCTTTACGAACCGGACTACGAGTTGCTCAGGAACGGGCTCAAGCAGAAGGAAGAGGTTGCTAACTGATGCTGAAGAGAGAACTTTACGAAGTGGAAAACAACAAGGTCAAGAGGGCAAGAAGATTCTGCCCTAAGTGCGGTCCCGGCGTATTTCTTGCGGAACACGAGAACAGGTTTACCTGCGGAAAATGCAGCTATTCTGAGTTCAAGAAGAAAGCAAAAGCTCCAGCAGAAGAGTAATTCGCAGGCAGCCCCGTGGTGTAGTGGCCAAGCATAACGGGCTCTGAACCCGTCGACGGCAGTTCGAATCTGCCCGGGGCTATACACCAATGTTTTTAGTGCTCTATTGATAGTGATATCATGGACGAAGAGCGATACGATCAATCATACTGCGAACTCACAGACAGCTTAATCAGGGCAGATCACCCGTTCTTTTTCTATCTTTCAGAAATACAGATGGCTCAGGCGGAACTTGGAAAAGCAATATCATCGGCGATCCGTCTGCAAGAGACGAGAGCGATCCTGGATATGCTTGACGCAATAAACGGCCACCTTTTCGATCCGGATGAGCAGCTTCCTGACAGGGATCGGAAAATGCTGAATCATGCTGAGAACGTGTGGCTTGATGTCAAACAGAAACTTGGACAGGGAGACATCAGGGTTGCAAGTCTCCTGACTGCCTCTGCGCACATGAGAAATGCGGTTTCCTTCCTCCTCATCGCCAGAGGAGACTCAGAATTCAAGGGAAAAATCAATGATTATGTCATCAAATACATGACAAAGCTATCCATCCACACTTATAGAGAAGCAATTGGGCACGTGCTTCTCTAGATTTTCACCTGTTTCAGGGTCTCCCTGAAGTTTCTTGGTTCCGGCACATGACGGTAGAGGGATGTGTTCTCCCTGTAGTAGTTAAGCATAAGCATTTCAATTCTGTCAGAGTCCAGCAGGTTAAGTTCCTTGAGTTTATCGGCTGATTTCCGGATTGACTTTGCAGACTTTGAGACCAGGACTGCAGGCTTTCTTCCGGAATTCTCTCGTATGAGGTTTGCTGCCTCTCCCATTGTTATGTTTTCCCGTGAGCATACGTTCATTGATCCCCTGAACTGTGGACTCTTTGCCATTACCTGGACAAAGTCATCAACATGCACGGGCGCAAGGTTACCGGATCCGGGCAGTTCTTTCAGTTCGGATCCTGCGATCCTGGCCAGATCCTGATATATCCTCGCTCCGTCACCAAACAGGTTTGAGGCGCGGATGACCATGCTGTTCTTGATCAGGTTAACGTTCCCCTCGGTGATTCTCCTTGTACGGAAGTGTTCCTGTGGTGCAAAATCAATGTTGATATGAGACACATAGATCAGCCTCTGATCAGTATCGTATTTCTTTATCCCCTCCACTATATTCTTGACCCCCGTTATGTTGACGTCAGAGTGCTTCTGTTCCGTCTCATTCCAGATACCGACGCTGTCAACAATTGTGTCATAATCCTTTATCGATTCAATGACCTTTTCCTTCTCAGTGATGCTGCCTTCTATCCATTTATATCCGGCGGCGTCCAGTTCATTATTCCTGGTCCTAGAGTAGTACGAGACCTGCTCCGCCCCGAGACCCTTGCAGATTCTCGACCCAAGGTATCCTGATCCGCCAAAAACTATGAGCTTCATCAGCCACAATGGGGCATAGTGATATTAAAATTTCAGTTCAAGGTTGTAGGTGCAACAGTTTTCCACAACCCAAAGGGATGAGGGTCTGGAATCACCTCCTGAGTCCGTTAAATTCAGATAATACTCAAATCCCATGAAACCGGAGAACATAATAAGAACCGCCATAATTAATGGCGGGGTTCACCGTTTCCCTATCGGGACAACGTGAGGGGTGAGATATATTTTCAAATTTCTGATGCTGTGTGATATCGCAGTTAGCCAAAATTATTATTTGTGAGCCTCATAATGGGAAGGTTTTATGAAACACAATGGAAGAAACGTATACATGGTTTCTGGCGGAGTCACAAAATTCGCCAAGGCCATTCCGAAGATGGACTTCAGGATGCGAGTAAAGAAGGCGTTTGATTACGCATTGAACGATGCGGGCCTCACCCTTAACGACATAGACGGGTCTGTTGCATCGTACTTTGCTGATCATTTCCAGAGACAGTTGATGTCCGGCATCATGGTTCAGGACTATCTCGGACTCACGCCGAAACCGAGCAAGAGAGTTGAAGGTGGAGGAGCCACTGGAGGACTTGCTTTCCAGACAGGTTACGAGGAAATCGCATCCGGGAGAATGGATACGTGTGTTGTGTATGGATTCGAGAACATGTCTCATGTGAACACATGGAAAGGGAACGAGTTTATCGCCCTCGCAAGCGATACGAACTTTGATTACCCTGTAGGAGGATTTTACACCGGATATTATGCGATGATGGCAAGAAGGCACATGCATGAGTTCGGAACCACTGTGGAACAGCTTGCCAAAGTTTCTGTAAAGAACCATGGAAATGCTTTGCATAACCCCTACGCCCAGAGCCCGATGAAGCTTACAGTCAGCGATGTCAGGAATTCACCTATGGTTGCGAATCCCCTGACGAGACTGGATGTGTGCGCCATGTCGGATGGAGCTGCTGTAGCGATACTTGCCAGCGAGGAAAAAGCCTTTGAGATAACCGATCACCCGGTCCTGATCAAGGGAATAGGAACCGGCACCGATACCATGAGGCTTGCAGACAGACCATTCGGAAAAGTTCCATTGCTTCCCAACGAGAAAGAGAGCGACTACAAGAAACTGGAATATCCTGGAATACACTCATTCAGGGCAGGCAGGTCCGCGGCAAAGGAGGCTTACGAGGCAGCAGGAATAACCGATCCACTGAACGAACTCGATCTGGTGGAACTGCATGACGCTTACACCTCTTCAGAGATCCAGACCTATGAGGATCTTGGACTGTGCAAGTATGGCGAGGGAGGTTCCTTTATCGACGAAGGAAAGCCTGCGCTGAACGGTAAGATTCCAGTCAATCCATCTGGAGGACTGCTGGCGTGCGGGCACCCTGTGGGTGCGACCGGAATAATGCAGGGAGTTTTTGCCTTCTGGCAACTCCAGAGAACAATTAAGAAACACTTTGGAAACGACAAACTTCAGTTGCCG
This sequence comes from Thermoplasmata archaeon, assembly GCA_021803655.1. GTDB lineage: Archaea > Thermoplasmatota > Thermoplasmata > Thermoplasmatales > Thermoplasmataceae > JAMDBT01. The sequence continues at coordinate 14,717 of JAJZLK010000049.1, read as the reverse complement.
AACCCGAAGAGAGGTCTCATTCACAGCCATGCGGGTACGGGAACGTATGTTACGGTCTCAATAATGGAGGCGGTCAAATGACATTGAATCCAAACGCAAAGATGGAAGAGACACAGAACGGAACAGAGGTTTATGGCTTCGACCCGCTGATAGTGAAGTCACACTACGAAATAGACTACATACACAGCTATGCACAGGACTCAGAGTTTTTCGTTGCCCTTGGCCATAAGAAGATCATGGGAAGCAAATGCAAGAAGTGCGGATACGTTTACGGAACTCCAAGGGGACACTGCATGATGTGCGGGGCCGAGACTGAATGGCACCAGCTTCCGAACGAGGGAAAGGTTCACTCTTACACAACGTGTTACTTCGGAAGCGAGGAGTTCCTGCCTGAGACACCGTTCCACCTGATCATGGTGGAGTTTGAGGGCGTCAACTCCCTCTTCATGGCCAGACTGATCGGCGCGGACGCAGAGGACATCTATATAGGAATGCCTGTGAAGGCAAAATTCAGGAGAAACCAGAGATTCCTTCCAACGGATGTCTATTTTGTGCCGTCTGAGGAGGCATTGAAGGCAGTTGATAACTCCAAGAATGGGAAGAAGTAAATTCTTCCCCCACATCCCTTTAGTTAATTGGCGATAATTCATTGAGGATTGCTTTTTTCACTGAGACCTATTATCCGACCCCGGATGGAGTCTCTCACTACCTCAGGGACATACGTCACGCCCTGTCCGGTAAGGGACACGACGTTCGCGTCTATACCCTGACCGGAAGTGGAGATCAGGACGTGAATGTGGTCAGTGGATTCCAGTTCCCGTTCTACAGGCAGTACCGTATCCCACGCAATCCAATCCCTGTGGGCCTTCTCAGGAGGGCCATGAAATTCAAGCCGGATATAATTCACATCCATTCTCCTTTCTTCATGGGATCTGTAGGCCTGCTTGCCTCACGAAAGCTGAACGTTCCAATTGTGGCATCATTCCATACGGACTTCTCAAGCATGGAGGAATCCGTGCGCATGCCATTCAAGAAATTCTTTTTCAATCTCTCCTTCAAATACAGCAAGTATCTCTATTCGCAGTGCAACGAGATTCTCTGTCCGAGCAATCACGCAGCAAACGTAGCAAAATCTCACGGAATGATGGGGGCCAAGGAAGTCCCTCTGTTTGTCGATACCGACAGGTTCGTTCCGGGAAGTTCAGAAAAGCAGAAGATGATTCTCTTCGTCGGGAGGCTTACGGTGGACAAAGGGGTTTACAGTATACTTGAACTTGCCTCCGCAATGAGGGGCGGGAAATACCGCATACTTATCTGCGGAACCGGGCCGGAAGAGGAAAACATGCTTGACTACATAGAACAGCACTCCCTGCAAGACATTGTACAGATGGAAGGTTATGTAAAAGAGTCCAGGAAGATAGAACTCATGCAGGTTGCATCATTCTTCATTTATCCCGCTTTGGCTGATACTTTTGGTATATCTGTACTGGAGGCCATGGCATGCGGGACCCCATCAATTGTGGTGGAAAACTTTCCACTTCATACTTACGCTAACGGTAACTCAGGACTCATCAAGGCTGATTTTTCACGGATTGATGAGGTAGTTAAGCTGATTGATGATCTGGACAGGGACCGGGAAAATTACGCCAGGAGAAGCCAGTCTGCAAGGGATTTTGCCGCAAATACGTTTGGGATAGACGAACATGCTGATTCACTGATTTCCATATACAAATCCCTCCTGGGCACACGCTGAATCCCATAGAACTGAGATATTCAAGAGATATTTTCCTAACGCATCCGTGCGGCTGTTAAGAAGGTAAGTCTAGTCTTTCGCTTGGGCAGAAGAAGTAATGTCACCGGACCTTACAAGAACGCTTCCAGCACCTAAGGTGCACGTTTGAAATAGTCTAAACACATATGCAAACAGATGTTCGAGAACGAGAATACTTTTATCAGGATGTCTGAAAGGAAGGAAGAGGCAAAATTTCATGAGACTTACGAAAAAGCACTTGAAGATGTGAAGGGGTTTTTTGATCATGAATATCCTAACATCGCGGGAAAGGAGATAATAGAGAAGGAGAAGATCAGCGATATCTCCCCCATAGACGGAAAGAAGATAGCCACATTCCAGATGGCATCGGAAGAGTCTATTTCAAGAGCCATTGATCTCCTCTCCTCCGGATACAGGGCTTGGTATGGCCGGGGATACGTTGAAAGATCAAGAATCATCCTGAAGTGCGCAGATGCAATGAGCGCCATGAAGTTCCAGTTTGCTGCGCTTCTTGCTTACGAACATGGAAAGAACAGGATGGAAGCCATGGGGGACGTTGATGAGGCCATAGACTTCCTGAGGTATTACGCGCTGAACCTTGTAGAGAACAGTGGATTTGATCGGTTTATCGGAAAGGCCTACAAAAATGAGGAAAGCCGGAGCATAATGAAGCCATACGGGGTCTTTGCGGTAATTGCTCCGTTCAACTTCTTTTCAATAACAGTAGGAATGGTCGCAGGCCCCCTCGTAGTCGGTAATTCAGTCCTGCTGAAACCTTCGAGTGATATCCCGCTCTCATCATACCTTTACGTGAAGCTTCTACTTGACAATGGTGTCCCTCCGGACGTTATCTCTTTTGTTTCAGGATCGGGATCACGCATCGGCAAGGTGATCTATGAAAGTGACAGGATCGCAGGTGTTGTTTTCACCGGATCGAGAAAAGTGGGAATGGACATCTACCACAACGCGACGAAGCGGTATCCAAAGGTAGTGGTCACGGAAATGGGTGGAAAGGACGTGATCATTGTTACCGAGAAGAGCGATCTCCAGAAGGCAGTCGAGGGTGTAGCAAGAGCCGCCTTCGGGTATGCAGGCCAGAAGTGCAGTGCATGCTCCATTGTCATGGTCCAGGACGGAATATATGACCGGTTTGAGAAGGAACTTGTCAGGTATACTTCCGCGATAGTATCTGGAGACCCCCGGAAGAAGGAGACTTTCCTAAACCCCATAATAAATGCTGAAGCCTTTGAAAAGTACAGGAAACTGGTAGAAAAGCTCCCTTCAGAAGGTACAGTGATCACAGGCGGAAAAACTGCCGATAAACCGGGATATTACGTTGAACCTACAATAATCTCCGGAGTCAGGTGGGATTCATTTGTCATCCAGGAAGAGCACTTCCTCCCTGTGCTTGCGGTCACAAAGTTTTCGAGGCTCGAAGAGGCTGTATCACGAATTAACACGCTGGAATACGGTCTCACAGGCGGGATATTCTCTGAGGATCAGGGTGAGATCGAGTATTACTTCTCGCACGCAGATGTCGGGGTACTGTATGCCAACAGGAGAAGAGGCGGATCCACCGGTGCCATGGTCGGCTCCCAGCCCTTCGTCGGCTGGAAGATGAGCGGAAGCACGGGCAAGGGAACCGGATCGTTCTACTATCTTCAGCAGTTCCTCAGGGAGCAGTCCATCACGATTGCTCACTGATAGCCTGCCGCCGTGCAGAAACGATCTGTACTGTAGAAAATTCTGAGCCGCTGTGGACCAAGGGTCTTCAGCATCAGGCTCATAGCTTTTCTCCTCACCTGATTATAGTCGATCTCCTTTCCTGTTTCCTGGCGCATGGAAGTCATCAGTTCACCGGGGAATCCGCATGGATTAATCTTGAAGAATCCGGAAAGATCGGTATTTACGTTCAGTGCGATTCCATGCATCGTCGAAAATTCCATGACAGAGAACCCGGTGGAACTTATTTTACGTCCGCTAACCCATATTCCTGCATCCTTGCCTGTCCTGGATTCAGATTCGATCCCATAATGACTGAGAAGTTCCACCTCATTCTGCTGCACGGAACTGACAAAGTCTCTCATCGTAACCCCTAGGTGCTTCAGGCTCACAACGAAGTACACAACAAGCTGTCCTGGCCCATGATATGTGTATGACCCACCACGCTCTATGTGATGCACAGGAACCGAACGATCCACCAGGTCGGATTCGTTGTAATGTCTTCCTGCCGTGTATACCGGAGGATGATCTATCATCAGCATGAATGAGTCTTCGCCATTCTTGTTAACCAGGTTCTGAAGGAATCTCTGCAGATTGAGGCACTGTTCATAGTCCGCGTTTCTCTGTAAGAGGATATGTACAACCAACAATCCCGGATAAGACGGAAGGTAAAATTCGTTTGGTCATGCAGCCAGCAACTAATATCTGACTGACGCATTAACTGATCATGATCAGAAGAGCCATGACTGTTGCCGGGTCTGATTCCGGCGGGGGTGCCGGTTTGCAGGCGGACCTGAAGACGTTTACGGCAATGGGAGTGTCAGGTAGCAGCATAATTACTGCGCTGACCGCACAGAACAGCCTGGAAGTAAGGGGAATATTTGAAGTGCCGCCTTCATTCGTGGAATTGCAGATGGACGCAGTTCTTTCGGATATCGGCACTGATGCTGCCAAGACCGGAATGCTTTATTCTGCTGATATCATAAAAGTTGTCTCCGGAAAATTCAGGGAGTATTCAGTGCCGTACGTGGTCGATCCGGTTATGATATCAAAGAGCGGGTCAAGACTCCTGAGGAAAGATGCGGTCGATGAGATGATCAGTAGTCTGCTGCCCGGGGCTGTCTTAATAACTCCAAATATCCCGGAGGCAGAGACTCTCTCATCGGTAAAGATCAGCAACCAGGAAGATGCAGTCAGGGTTGCGGAAAAACTCCACAACACCATAGGATGCGCAGTGCTCGTTAAAGGGGGGCATTCTCAGGGAGAGAACAGCATTGATATTCTATGCAGAGACGGTAAGATTTCTACGTTCTCAAGCAGGAGAATCAACACGGAGAACACTCATGGAACAGGCGATACGCTCTCCGCGGCTATTACATCATGCCTCGCCCTTGGCCTCGATATGGGTATCTCAATTAGGGAAGCTAAAGCTTTCCTTGATGGGGCAATCAAGAACTCTTTCAGTTCGGGTAAGGGCTTTGGTTCTCTGAACCACTTCTGGAGAAACAAGAGAGAGATTGGCATCGAATAGGCGGTCAGATATCAGGTTATGATTTCCATCTTTCGTGCAAAGATACATCTTTGGGAGTTTTCATATGCCCGGCACTCAGACTTTGCAGGTGCATCTCTATCTCATCGGAATTCTGGGTACTATAGAACTTGATCTGTACAGGGATAGAATCAGAGAAGAGATCGCCAGGTTCAACCTCTCCTCCATCAGCATCATGGAAGATATCGGGGCACAGGAATACGATGGCGTTTACTCATGCCTCAGAGTGCTGCTATGAGAAAATTTAAGTCGTAGTGTCATAATTTGGTTAAGTGGGGGCCGATCTGAGAGAAGCGGCACTTCTGACAGAGTTTGAAACTTCAGAAAGGCAAATAAGAAAGGCACTTGCTTCTGATATCAGGAAAATTCTGGTCATAGGTCCGAGATTCACTGGTAAGACGAGACTGGCTTCATCATACAAAGAGCTCATGGAATCGCAAGGCTATGCTGTGAGCGATGCTGCCTATGAAAAAGATGGTGAATTTGACGCCGCGGGGCTTCGAGGCAATCTTGAGAAGTTCAGGTCCAGTGACAAGGGCATCTTGTTCATCCAGGACTACTTTATGGTCCGGAAGGAAGGTATAGACACTCTTCCTATCGAAGTGCAAGAGTTATGTAACGAGGTAAGGGAGCTATCCCAATCTGAAAATGTTCTGACAGTCTATCATCATGTGAATTATGAGGAAGCCAGAGCAATAGCGGAAAACGGACTTTCTGATCTGATGAGAACGTTTTCTATAAGTCCTAGGTTGAAGAAGCAACTCGATCGCACCATAAAGGCTCTCATAGACGAAGCTGGTTTCGGAGATACTTTCATTCCAGCCATAATCATGTTCGGATTCGAGTTCATCAAGAATGACTCAAAGCTTATGGAACTCCACGCCAGGCTTAATCCGGCGGACGATCAGATTGTTTCAGAAATTCGAATAAGGCTGCAAGAACTTGAATCAGAACTGAAGGCCAGGAAAGAGAAAATGAATCTGATACTTGGGGTGTTCGGAATAGAACTTTCATCCAGTATCCTTGTGGGAACAGATTTGCTAAATGCCTTGAAGGGCACTCTGACGGGTGTCATCGCGCCAGCAATGGCAGGCTTCTTCAGCATTGGGATAATTGGACTGATTGCAATCGGCGGCGCCTTGGCATTTAACAAAACCAGGAAGAATAAAGGGATCTCGGACGCATTCACGAGAAGCATGCTAACTTGGAACGAAATGCCTCAAATCAAGAGAAAGCTAGTTTCATACAGGTTGGATATTCAAAACAGGCTTGCTCCCATGTCCGGGTATAAGCTTATAGAGAAGGTTTTCTCTGATAATGGTGACTTCAAGCGTGAAGTTGAGAGCCAGTTTAAAAGACTGGATGAGGAAACTCGCCTGAGAATAGAGAATGAAGTAAACAGGGTGCTGGATGCTTTAGAGCCTGAAATCTCAAACTTGAAGTCAATCGTCAGAAGACATGATATGGAAATTGAATCCATAGAATTGGATATATCCGATCTTAGAAACGAGATTAATCTTATAAGAAATTCAGCTTGCTCTTCACTTACACCCGCAGAATTGAGAAAAGCAGAAACGGTATATTATCCAACAAAGGAAGTCATGAATGCTGCCGAGGAAATTCAGCCGGGGCATGGGGTTGTTATAACTGGACTAAGTGGTACTGGAAAAACGAGCGCTGCTGAGTATATCGCACTGAAGTGTGTAAAAGCAGGTAGAGCGAAGGCAATCTGCAAAAATTCCCAGGTGTCTCTAACTTACAATATGATTACGGGATTGCGGAGTAACGTAGTGGTCCTTGACGACATCTTTGCTTCTACCGGATTCTCTCTGTCGCATATCTCCCAATTTAAGAGTCTTCTGGAAGTTCTCATGGAAGACAACATCATTATAATCACAACAAGCAGTGAAAATTTGCGTGAATTGATGTGGATGAATCCATTTTTCTATGAATTTATGCGGAGTCACTTTCTGGAGATATCAATGGACACGGAAAATATGGATCGAGAGTTTTTCTCTTCAATCTACCAGCACTATCTCAAGGATATGTCCATTCAGCTGGATTCTTCCCAGCTGAGAGTTGCGGCTGAAATTGAGCCACAGATCTTGAACGAGCTAAAATTGCCAATATCATACGATTCCTTCTTTCGTAACTACCTTGTGCCTGTTCTCGACAGCAGGATTAATCTTGAACAGGCTATCACGGATTCCAAGAGCCTGCGACTTATCACGGGAAAGAAGTATCTGAGGCTCGAACAAAGCGACAGGAATTTCCTGAAACTGGTGTGCCTTTTCCCCAATCTAAATAATAGCGCTTTCAGGAGATGTTACAAGACCACATACGGCGTTGATCTTTCAGGGGAGGATCTCAATAGCCTTCGCGAAAGAAATTCAGGATACCTGAAGGATACCGATCGGTTGAACATTATCCATTCAGAATGCGCGGAGGGCATCTGGGACAAGATAGTTCAGGATGAAACTGATGTAGGCAGACTCCTGACCCCAATAATGGAATTGTTTGAGGACTTTGACACCACACTTCAGAGCATATCGTGCGTCATAGAAATTGTCAAAAGGTATTCCAGATTTGGCTCGGAATCCATCGTCCTTGACTTTATAGATCGTTATTTGAAATCAAACAATTCCCACAGAAAGCATCTGGCTGCATATCTGCTTGCGGAGATATCCTTCGCAGTGACTGATGACAATTTCATTAGTGATGAGATCACATGGTGCCTGAATTCGGATATCGATTCGAAGACCGAAGGTGTCTTCTTGATGAAGACCCTTTCCCGCGACAGCAGAAGAAAGGACCTTGTTTTCAATGTTTTTTGTGACTTCATTCGGAACATAGGTGTGCCCGGGCTCCTTGATGATATTCTGTCAGTATTCTCCATGCAGCGTCTCCACAGCAAGTCTTTCCTGGAAGATTTTCTTAAAGATTCCAAGTGCAATCTCACCACGGAAACAGCAGATGAAATGGTGAACGCGGTAGATTTGCAGCAACCCTTGATCTATCTTTCTCAAGGTTCTGAAAATCTCATTTCTGGCCTTTCGCATTGGAGGTATTTTGGGTTGGACAGTGGAATATTTTCCGTAGATGAAATGAACAGCGGCGAATGCATTCGTTATGTAGAAAGAAGAGCGGATAACCTCGGGAGGCTATATCTACAACTGGATGAGCTCATCGATGAAGGGAAATTGAAAGTTGGCCGGGAATATGTACTGAGCGCCAGGATAAGTACCGTGAATATTTCTACCGAGACCAAGACGGATAGATTTGGTGCAGTCGTTGGGGTAGCATATGTGGACGATGCTGGATGGACACCAAGAAGGGATGCTTTCCAGTGTGAAGTTGGCTTTGTTAGCGGTACAACGAATGAGACTGAGTATAAATCAAGATTCTTCCTTGGAGCTATGCCACCCGGGTGCTCCCATTTGATTCTCTATCTTGTTAATGTTGTGGGCGTTGGAGAGGCTTGCTTCAGGGACATGAGACTTATGAATTCTTGAATTTGCCTGCAACTGGCCTACTATGACCACAACAACACAACTCAACACGGGCCTATCCAGGGTATATATATGAAATCTTAATGGGATATCACATCGGGTACAAAGATCACAAAACCTTAAATAGAATTTTCAATATTTTTATGAGGTCATAATTATGCCCTCAGATCCAATAAATGTCAATCAGCTCCTCATTCTCGCAATGATAAATGAAGGCATCGAGAAACCTTCCGAGATCTCTGAGAAACTTGGAATGACGAAACAGGGTGTATTTTACCATATAAAAGAGCTCAGGGGCTATGGTTATGTAGACGCAAGCAGCAGGATCACAAAGTCCGGATACAACTATCTGGCACGGGGATTGGGTGGGCTCAGCAGGCGTATTTCTGCTTACATGAAGAACCTATATGGCTCTGAGCCGTGGGAAGCCGTAGCTGACAATAGCATCAGCGAGGGTGAAGTGGTTTACCTAACGATGCGCAAAGGTTACCTTCATGCCGGCACCACTTCTGTGACAGGATGTAAGGGGGTAGCGGTCAACAAAGCATCAGAAGGGGAGATAACCGGTGTGAGCAATATTGAGGGATTGATTGATCTTAAACTGGGGTCAGTGAAAATCATTGTGATCCCCTCAATTCACGGTAACGCTAATGAAGTGAAGAATCTGGATGAGATCAAGCGCATTCTTGAGAAGGAGTCGCCTGACCTGGTTGGAGCTGTGGGGGAGGGAGGAATGATCATTGCTAGAGGTGCAGGGCGACTTGATATGGAGTTCTCCGCTGTTACAGCAGCGTTCGAAGCTGCTGCTAGAGGACTTTCTTCAATATTGCTAGTCTCCGAGGCAAGGATGAGGTTTGAACTTGCAAACCTGGAGGAAATATCTGGAAAGATGCCTGAAGTGACCTTCTCTATCAAATATATATAATTCATCATTGTATTCTATAATAATATATGTATACAAATGAGAAGATGAATATACTTAGATCGGCTAGTCCTTAAGTATAAGCATACATAGATAATATACATATAACACCGTCTAATAAAATATTTAAATACAAGATATTAATTAAAGAAAAATATGGTTCCGGGGGTTTTCTATGGAGGACGATGAGGATGGCCGTGGGGATTCAAATAATAGCAGATCTCTATGGTGTAGATGAAAGTCTGATATCCGAATCGACAACAGTTTATGAGGTCATGGAGAAGGCAGTCAGAGTTGGGAACCTGACAAAGATTTCTTCAGACTATTACCAGTTTCAGCCTAGAGGCGTAAGCGGAGTTATACTTCTTGCAGAATCGCATCTTTCGTTCCACACATGGCCGGAACATGGTCTTGTTACATTGGACATTTACACTTGCGGTGAACCACAGCACGCTGATACTGCGTTCAACTACATAGTGAGCATGCTTGAACCGACCTCAATCGAGTATAAGAAACTGAAGAGAGGAAAGCAGGTGGAGGAAGAGGTTAAGGTCATCAAGCCGCAACACGTATTTGTTGAGTGATAGATTGCCAGACTGGCGTGCTTATCTCACTCAGCTTATCATTGTATCTTTTCTTCTTATCATCTTTTATTTTCAGTCCATTTTTACTATACTTATTCTGCCCGGAATCGTGCTGTCTGTCATCGGGCTGAGCAATGGAGGAGAAGGCATTTTCCATGAGACAATGGCATTTGCAAGGAAACTGAGGATCGGGACAAGGTTCACCGGAACGGTTATTCTATCCATAGTGGGAATGGTTGACGAGCTTGCAGTGGTCACTGTCGCAGCTATTCAGGGAAACAGTTCGCTCAGTTTTGGTACGATTATAGGATCCAACATTCTTGTGCTGTTCCTGTTTCTACTCCTCTTTCCGCTTTCTGCAAGGAAGTTCATGATAAAGGATTTCAAGCTTGATTCCATTATAATCCTCGTACTTGCAACCATTACTCTAATTGCCTACTTTACCATAGGTGTTATGAACTGGGAAGTTTCGATCGCTCTTCTAGGGGTTATGTTGGTTTACATCTTGCTCTCTTCCGGAGAGGAGACTGAGAAACCCTCCGTGGATGGAGAACGGTTCAGTATAGTGATCGCACTGTCTGCGCTGATCTCACTCACCTTCGCAGCAATAAACCTGGTATATGAGGCGGATTATGTTGCGTCATACCTCAGAATAAGCTCATTCTATTCCGGCATCCTTGTCACAGGGGGCGCCGGCTCCCTGCCTGAACTTTATCTGCTCTATTTCTCTATCAGGACGGGCAGAGAAGAACTGGCTACGGGTATCGTCATCGGCAGTACAGTATTCAAGTCGACCCTTGCAGTCGCCGTAGCCATAATCGCTGCGCCTGTACAACTCTCCGGGGACCTATGGCCTATCTGCATTTTCATAATTCTCTCCGTGATTCTTCTCATAATCTCAATTACAGGACCCAGGAAACACTATACTGTGCTGACCCTTGTCGCAGTTGCTGCCGGGTCCTTGTTGTTTCTTTGAGAAATCAGGCTTTGGTACCCCAGAACATGTTCTGTTTCCGCTTGATTGATATTATCTCGTCCAGGGTGGCCATTGTTTCGGAATCCATATTCCGTTCACGAAGCGATCTCACAACTTCCTCGTTGATGTCTGTGTAGAGGGTTTCTCCTGCTGATATCTGCCTGTTAAGGGTAACGCCATCTATTGCTATCGCCACCTCTGATCCTGCATCGCTGAACCTCTTGCTGATGTCTCCCTCCCTGATACTCTTCACTGTCCCGCCATATCTTCCGTCCAGTTTCAGGAGGTTATCTCCAACCTTTATCCGTCCGGAGTGTATTGTTACGCCCACAATAACCGGCTTGGTTGTCCTGAAGATATATTCCGGCATAATTGTGAGCCTGGACGGCACAGACATGGAAGCTTTCCTCATTTCTTCCATTTCGCGCTTTCTATCCGACAGCCATTTCTCGGTATTCTGGACAAGCGAATATATTACGTTGTCGCTTAGAATCCCAATGTCGGAGTACATCGGAGTATCTTTTGCATCCGGGAAGATTCCAACGTTGAATCCGACAATTATCCTGTCCATCTGATCGTTGAGAGTTGAAACAGAGACCACATCCTTTCTCGAGATGTCTCCTATGGTCGCACTCCTGATCTTGATAGACTTCTGCTGCAGTTCATAGCATATCGCTTCAAGGGAACCAAGCGCATCGGCTTTTACCGTAACGCCGGCAGTATCCAGTTGTATGTTAGGGGTTGACTCTGACAGGATGGTCTCAAAAGCCTCTGACGGATCATCTTCCACCACGATCATCGGGGTACCGGGAATAACGTCCATCTTGTCCGAAATGAGGACTCTTACTCCAGCAGCAGCAGAAACGTTCTGTCTCTCAATCAGCTTCACCGTTCTCTTTCCTGAGTTGATAAATATGGCCTTTACCCTCGTTGCTCTTGGACCTTCGGCGGTGTTTACTGCAACAGTGTCTCCCTTCCTGATCCTCCCCTGAAAGAGTACAGTATCAAGAGTTGTGCCGAGTGAGGCTTCCTTCTTCACCTCGATCACTGTTCCCCGTCCATCCTTATCATCAAATTTAATGTCGCTCTCGAGATATTTCTGGGCCAGTCCGGAAAGAACCATCAGCAGATCCGGAACACCAAGTCCGGATTTTGCAGAAACCGGTACGATGGCTATGACCCTTGAGAAATCTGATACCCTGTCATATCGGTCAGCGGAAAAGCCATTGCTATAAAGTTCGCTGACAAGGTTATAGAGCTTCGTATCCAGATTCTCGACATACTCGTCCCTCTGTTTCTTTATAGTTTCAAGGAACGATTTGCTCTTTGTGTCCTGGTAGAGATCGACAAGATCGATCTTGTTAGCAACAATCACGAAAGGCGTTTTGAATTTTTTCAAGATGTTAATTGACTCAATAGTCTGCGGCATAAGCCCTTCTGATATGTCTACAACGAGAATTGCAATATCGGCAAGCGCCCCTCCTCTGGCTCGCATGTTCGAAAATGCAACATGCCCCGGGGTGTCTATAAAAAGAAGGCCCGGGATCTTTATCTTGTTTCCCTTGAGAAGATCCTTCGCTACCCTCTCAATGTGAAGATCGTCTATGTCCGTAGCACCAATTTTCTGGGTGATGCCTCCAGCCTCGGACCTGGCTACAAACGTTCCCCTTATCTGGTCAAGAAGTGTAGTCTTTCCGTGGTCGACGTGCCCAAGCACACAGACAATAGGCTGTCTGAGCCTCTTGTGTTCCATGCATATCCCCTCAAATCAGTTCCTCGTCTATGTATCTCCAATCCAGTATTTCAGTGTTACTGAAATATATCTTGTGTTCGTGCTGGTATGATTCCTCAGAGTCTGATGCATGTATGAGGTTGTTCTGGATACTGGTGCAGAAGTCTCCCCTTATTGTTCCCGGGGCTGCCTTCGAGCCGTCTGTCGCGCCACACATCCCTCTGACAACTGATATTGAGTTGTTTCCCTCCACAATCATTGCAACAATCGGACCGGATGTGATATATTCGATAAGACTCCTGAAAAATGGTTTATCCTTGTGCACGGAGTAGTGCTGCTCAGCCTGCTTCAAATCAAGCTTAAGGAATTTCATGGCCCTTATGAAGAGCCCCCTCTGCTCGAATCTCGTAATTATGTTTCCAACCAATCTTCTCTGGACGCCATCCGGCTTTATTAGTACTAACGTTCGTTCCATCAATCTCACAACCGGCTAATGCTTCTGCGCCTTTTTCTTCAGGTTCTTCGTGTTATGGAATTCGTTTGTCCATCTCACTTTTCTCGCGACCCTTCGAAGCGTCAGCGCATTGACACGGCATTTCCTGCTGCAAAGATTCATCAATGACCCGTCTTTCTTAATGTAAAGAGAGCCACTGCCGGGCTCTATTTCCTTTCCACAGAAGTGACACTTTCTTACAGCCATATTTTCACCTTATTGAAAGCTTCCTCGCTTCTCTGGCAGTCTCTCTGAGCATGACAATATCTCCGATCCTGACGGGTCCCATCACGTTTCTGGCAATTATTCTTCCCTGGTCTCTGCCGCTCAGGACTCTGACCTTGACTGTAGTGGCCTCACCGGCCATGCCGGTTCTTCCCATCAACTCAAGGACTTCTGCAGGGGTGGCGTCATCAGACATTTCTTTCACTTCTTAACTGAGTTAAGTTCCTCAAGGACTCTTGTATAAAGTTCCTGGCTCTTTCCATAGTCGATTATAGAAATGGATGCGGCTGAACTTATACCTACCCGGCTTCCAAGATCTGTCTTCTTCTTTATGAATACAAACGGTACCTTCCTTTCGTCACAGAGAGTAGGCAGATAATAAACCACCTCAGGGGGTGTAACATCTTCCGAGATCAGGACGAGCTTGCTCTCTCCACGCTCAATTGACTTGATCACTTCATTAGTTCCCTTCTTTATTTTACCATTTCTGAAGGAATTTTCAACAAGATCCAACGCGCTTTTCTCTAAGGACTCAGGAGTCTCAAATTTTACATAACTGTTCTTTTCCATTAGAATCTCCCTCACTTTTGTGGGCAAGGCGACAAGCCAATTCTGTATTTATATCTTTCACGGTGTGACATTGTCGTTATTTTGATATTAGATATTGCGATTAATCTGCGATCCAATGTCAATTTATATGCACATGGTGACATACGACATGGGAAATTATCAATCTTCCTGTATGGCGATATAGGCTCTCTTCCATGGGACAAGGTCCCTCTTCAGTGACTAGCGTTACATCTGATATTCTATCAGTTTTCTTTCTCTCCTCTGCTGTCAGGTTCGCTCCTCACAGCGCCGATCTTCTCCCCGATCCAGTGCTTTGGCGCAAGTACCCCGGTGGAAGTGGCAAACCAGGTTACTGGCATCTCAAAACCACTTACCCATCCACCCCGACTTCCACCCGGTTATATGCAAGTTTTCGAATTGTAATAATCCTAAAATCTCCGTTCTTAGCTACTGCTTCCAAGAACCATTTGATTGTTCTGGACAGTTTCAAATTTAGATAAATAGGGGATCACTTTATGCCAAAGAACCCCCCAAGGTGAGATTCTTGGATACCGAGTGATTAAACAGGCTCAATACTCTTAATCCTGCTTCTCTTGAATGTCCTCACTGCATTCCTGAGGTGGCAGTATGCGATGATGTACTTCCTCTTCCTCTCTCTGACGTC
>JAJZLK010000005.1 GCA_021803655.1 Thermoplasmata archaeon | reverse complement strand
CAGAAGTTCAGGGAGCTTGAGGAAGCCCTCAAATCCCTCAATGAAGCGATAAAACTCGATACCGATCACTGGGAGTATCACCGGGACAAGGCGGACGTGCTTCACCGTCTCGGCATGCTTGACGAGTCACTTGAGGAATGCAACATCTCAATCAAGCTCAACTATAACGATCCTGTCACGCACTACTACAGGGGAGTTGTTCTCTCTGACATGGGGATATACAGGGAAGCCTCAAGGGAATTCGGGGAGGCCGTAAGATTTGATCCTGACAATGCAGAATACCATTCAAGGCTGGGAGAATCGCTCCTCAGGACGTCCAGAACGGATGAAGCCCTCAGGGAATTTGACAGAGCGGTGGAACTGGAACCTGAGAAGGCGGATCACCACATAGGGAAAGGAACTGCATTCATGGAGATGGGAAAGTACGACGAGTCCATGAAGGAGTTTGAGAAGGCCATCTCAATAGCTCCGAAGGAGTCTTCATACTACAGCCGGAGAGGAAAGCTCTACACTGAGATGAAGAGATACGACGATGCCATGAAGGAATTTGACAGGGCCATATCTCTCAACCCCAACGAACCACAGTACCACGTGGAGAAAGGAGCCCTTTACCTGGCCAACGGGAAGACTGATGCAGCGCTGAAAGAGTACGAGGAGGCAATACGCATCAATCCCAACATGGCGGAGTTCCACAGCAGGAAGTCCATGGCCATGTCCCAGATAGGCAGGAACGAGGAGGCCATGAAGGAGGCAAACGAGGCAATAAGACTCTCACCGAAGAACCCTGAATACCATTTCAGGAAGGCAGAGATACTGAACAGGCACGGGAGGAAGGAAGATGCCATGCGGGAATACCGCGAGGCAATAACCATAAGGCCGAAGGACCCGAAATACCACTACGCCATGGGAAAGTTCCTCCACGAGAAAGGTAGTCTGGAAGAGGCCATGGAGGAGTACAACAGGGCGGTGGAGATAGAACCGGACAATCCGGAGTTTCACTACGGGAAAGGGAAGCTTTTGCTTGAACAGAGAAAGGCAGAAGAGAGTCTTAAGGAATATGAACAGGCCGTGTCGATTTCCCCAGGTAACCCGAAATACATTTCTGAACTCTCCAAGGTCAAACTGAGCGCCATAGAGAGATACGACTACCTGATCAAACTGGATCAAAACAATCCGGAATATCGCGTGAAGAAGGCCGCCATACTCATGGATTTCGGAAAATACCAGGATGCGGAGACTGAATTACTGGTTGCAGCGAAGATCGTTCCGGAAGATTTTCAGGTGCTGAGGAACCTTGGTATAGCGCAGACAGAAACAGGCCACTATAAGAATGCCCTCAAGAATATAGAAAAGGCGCTGTCCGTGAAGCATGACGAGCCGTCTCTTCTGGCACAGAGAGCAATCTGCAGATCTGAAACAGGAGATCTGGACGGTGCCCTGAAGGATATAGACAAGGCAATAGAGTTAGACCCGGACAATTCAGCTTACAAAATCAGGCGGGCACTGATAACAGTCAAGAAAGGAATGACTGGTGAAGCTCTCAAATCCTTTGAGAATCTGCTCACAGAATACCCGGATGATGCAACTATTTGGTACAATAAGGGAAACCTTCTCATAACCATGGGGCAACTGGAAGAAGGGCTGTCCGATCTCAGGACTGCAACCCTGAAGAACCCGCTGAATCCGGAATATGCGTTCCGGGTGGGGTCTCTGCTGTACTCATCCTCTAAAGTTCCTGATTCCGTTAAATACCTGGAATCGGCTGCCAGCCTGGGTGCAGGAAATCCGGCGTATATCGACCTTTTGAGTGCTGCCTACATCAGCCTGGGCCGTCACACCGAGGCCCTTAAGATACTTGACGAGACCCTGGAAGCCGCCAAAGACGTTCCTGCAATTCATCTACATCGGTCCCAGGCTCTCCAGAACCTGGGCAGATTTGATGAGGCCATCGACTCCATTGTGGTCGCGTCGAAGCTTGAACCTGAGAACTGGGAATACAAAAGAGAGATGGGAATTCTGCTGCTGAGAGAGGGGAAGACAGCCGAGTCCATGAATGTGCTTGAAGAAGCAGCCAACCAGAATCCAAAAGACCCTGAGATAAGGTTCTATCTGGGAAGATCACTGATGCAAATGGGAAGATACAGGGAAGCCTCCAGGGAATTCGGGGAGGCCATCTCCATGTCTCCGAAAAACGCAGAGTATCACTTCAACCTGGCCAGAAGCCTGGAAATGTCATCAAACGTTGGAGACTCCCTGAAAGAGTATAGAGCAGCCCAGGACCTGGATGATGAGAATGATGAGTACTATGCCGCGACCGGTGATGCCCTCAGGAAACTCGGCAAATTTGACCTGGCCCTGAAGGAACTTGAGAAGGCAATAACACTCAACAGCAACAATGGAAACCATTACTGCATCATGGGCCGACTCTTTGTCGACATGGGAAGGCTTGTTGAGGCAGAGGAGGAATTTGACAGGGCGATCGCCATCTCACCCGGAAATGCATCATTCCATGCGGAAAAGGCGGGATTCCTGGTAAAATCCGGAAAGGCCCAGGACTCTTTAAAGGAGTATGATCAGGCAATAAAACTCTCCAATGGAGACCCGGAACTTAGGATGAAGAGGGCGAGGGTTCTTACAAGCCTTGGCAAGATTGATGATGCGATAAGAGAAATGACGGATCTCACGAAGTCGGGAGGGGACATTCCAGCCAACCATTTTGGACTTGCAGAGATCCTCTACGAAGCAGGCAGAATATCGGAAGCACTTGAAGAATATGAAAAGGCAGTCAACGGGATGCCCACGAATGCCAGGTATCACCATGCATACGGAGAGATACTCCAGGACAAGGGAAGGTTTGACGAGGCCCTGAGAGAGTTCACCGCAGCGGTTGAACTGCAGCCTGAGGAGGCTGAATACCATATGTCACTCGGCCAGCTCAGGATTAGGACAAGAAAAGTGAAGGAGGGTGTTGACGCCTACGACAAGGTTATCGAACTCGATCCCAAGTCTTCAGATGCCAGATACATGAAGGGACAGGCCCTCATGAAATTGAGGAAATATGAAGAAGCAGTCAAGGAGTTTGACACGGCAATCTCAATGTCAGATAAGGGAGAGTACCATTTTGAGAAAGCAGAAGCTCTGAAGGAAACTGAGATGATAGACGAAGCGCTGCTTGAGTATGAGAAGGCCATAACCCTAAACAACGACAGGATTGAGTATTACAACGGCAAGGTTCAGCTGCTCAAGGAAACCGGGAAGCTTGATGAAGCGCTGCAGGTATACAATACCCTTACCGGGATACTGCCAGGCTCGCCTGAAGTATGGGTGAACTACGCAGAAATCATTGCGATAAAGAAGACCCCGGAGGATGCCATCGACACCATGCTGAAGGCGGTCAAGGCAAAATCGGTTACTGCAAAACAGCTTTGTGAGGTTGCCCGAGTACATTCAAAACTGGAAAGTGCACAGCCTGTGGAAATCATGCTTAACAGGTTCCAGAAAGAGAATTGCAAGTAACAAGAAGAAAATTATTAACCGGGTCACTATCTCCCTTTCACGCGGGTCCGTAGCTTAGCTAGGTAGAGCGATGGACTCTTAATCCATAGGTCGGGGGTTCGAACCCCTCCGGACCCGCTTCAGTGAGTTTTCCCCGACGTGAGCCTCCGATTCAGATTGGCAGTTTCTTCCAGTCTATAAGGTCTGCATTGTTCAGTGACCTTATCTCAAGCTTCTCCAGGATATCGAGAAAGAGGTCGTCCTGTAAGTAGTTCTTATCAATCTGCTTTCCATAATGCTTCATGAGGAGTGAGTGGATTGTCCCTGCGACCATTGCTGCCTTGAGGTTGGAATCGTTTTCCGATGTGTCTTTTATCTGCTGAGAAAATCTTGGGTAAATCTCTTTCTTTTTCAGATCTTCCAGAAAATCATCCACCGTCTCCTCCAACTTCCTGCTGTGATCTTCAGCGAGCACGATGCGGACCTTATATGTGGGATTGAACTCGATGTGATCATCTGTGACCTGAAACCAGTTGACGGCATCGTTTTCAAAAAATGCTTTAGCGAGTTCCTCTGCAGTCTTCTTCGGGTTAGAGAAATTGACTCCTTCTGTAAGGTCATATATTACAAGCGATCCGTCACCGGCTACCTTCCTGTTTGCTGACAGGATATTGCTTATGCTGCTTTCTTCTGACATCTCCATGAAAAATTAGCATCGGATATAAGCGTTTACCTGATGAGCCTGTATCTGTAGTTAGCCTGTTTTCCCGCTAGAAGCTGCATTATATCTGCCCCGTAGCAAGGACTGTCGAATATGATGAAATCGTCAGGCTTATGTTCTCCGGGCCTGTCCTTCACCACGACTGCTGTTTCTATTACGCGGATAAGCTGTTCAACGGACCTCTGAATAGGAACTTCACAGATCTGATATCGCGAACCTGCAGGGTACTTCCTTGCCGGAACCCCAGACCTTTCTATGTGCCAAACCAGTCCATGGGTTATATACCGACATTGATCTTTGAAAATGTTCTAAGAGATGTGTAAACAAACAGCCACACAGTGTCCAAGAATCTTCCTTGATTTGAGAATGCAGGAAAACCTTTTGTGCACAAATGCGAATACGCCATTCGTGGAGCCTGAAAATGGC
Organism: Thermoplasmata archaeon; assembly: GCA_021803655.1. Classification (GTDB taxonomy): domain Archaea; phylum Thermoplasmatota; class Thermoplasmata; order Thermoplasmatales; family Thermoplasmataceae; genus JAMDBT01. The sequence continues at coordinate 8,542 of JAJZLK010000005.1, read as the reverse complement.
ATTGATTGCGAAATATGCGGGTCATTCGTTGGACCGGATTTTATTTATTGCCCATTCTGTGGTCAACGGGTTAACTTCACTTCCTCAGGAACTGGAAGAATACCAATTCCTGTTGGTGTAATCATTCTTGCAGCTATTCAGATTATGTTCTCAATGATCACTTTAGGAGAAGGAGTTCTGTATTCTTCCTTTTATCAAATAAGTATTTCGCTGCTTAACATAATATTCGGGATATTGCTGTTCAATGGCTATTAGTTGGCAAGATGTGTGGCAATACCGGCGGCGTTTCTTCTATCGATCTTGTTCTTTTCTATTCAAATTGACATGTTGATATTTGTTATTTTGATTCTTTACCTGACGAGGCCTGGAGTCGTGGCTTATTTCGAACATGGGACTAGGAAATTGGCTAAGACCAGGAGAAGTACCACTTAGTTGTACAACTATTGAAAATCCCGCTGGTTTGTGATGAATTCTATTTACTCCACCTATATTTTACCGAGAACACTCCCAAGTGAACTGTCGTGTAAAGCATTGAGAAATTTTGATGTCCGGACCTTCACTTTGTTTAGTATTGGAATTCTCGAGGCAGATTCTAATCTTAACAACTTTAGAAGTGCAGGTGCCGGGATTTGGACCCGGGTCGAAAGCTTGGAAGGCTTCCGTGCTAGACCAGACTACACTACACCTGCATTTTGGCAGAGCGGTGATCAGTGCGCGACATATTTATTTTTTCCGGCTCCGGCGAGGACCCGCCTAAAGGTCTTGACCCGCAACCGTCAGACACCGACTCTGACTTGAAGGATCAAGCAGAATCGACCAACTGGAAATTATCAGAGTACGATACACCATGACTCTGGAGACTCAGGTCAAAGTAAGCCGTGCTTCCAAAGCTAAAAGTGGTTATATTGAAATAGAAATATCCGCCTGCATAATTAGTCACCGTGAGAGTTTTGGCCGCCGATGAACCTATTGCTTCAGTAATGGTAAAACCGCTCATCGGATGGATAAACGCAATCTGGATCCTCATACTAGTAACCCCCTGCGTTATTGAATATGTTCCAGAGCTCACCTGGGAGAGAGCAGTGTAATTGTCGAATCCATGTATGCTTGCCTGTGGCGCAGAGAATTGTGGCCCCGATACTGTCGCAAATGGAGGATTAAGGAGGATTATCCAGAACACTAGCCATGTGAAGAAGAATTCAGCAAACAGGAAAAGTTTGTGCGAACTTCTCTCTGGAAGAGAAAGTTTCAGGGTCTGAAATATGAACTTTATGAAATATAATATTGCAATGAATATGAGAACCGCAAAATACCACATTCCGTTGAGATACAGTTCGGCGGAAAGTATTGCAAGAAGCAGGCCTAGGACAAACATGAAGATTACTGCCTTCGCCCTCTCCTTCTCTGACTCGAGAAATTCAATCTTGTTAAATTCAGGTTCTACAAACGCTGGTTCTGCCTTATCCTTTGACATTGTTGCACCACCATTGATCGTTATTTAATGAATTTAACCATTGCGTTCAACGAACTGCTTCAATGAATCCGTTCAACACCTTGACAGGGTCTGCCGCAAGCACAACACCGGACGCAACCAGAACTCCTCCAGCCCCAAGTTCTATGGATTTGCTGACGTCGGCCGGGGTCTTGATGCCCGCACCAACAAGCACTGTTGACCCTTTTCCTGAACATGAAGAGACTACCTCCTCGATTACCGTCGGCTTTGCAGTTGAAACTGAGACGTCCCCCCCGATCAGTTCTGGAGGTTCATAGGAGATAAATCTGGCACCCATTTCTGAATAAGACCTAGCTTCTTCAGCACCTTCCACGCAAAGGAAAATATCGAAATTTGACTCTCCTGCCCTCCTGAGAGTGCATTTTATGTTTTCCGCGGAGACCCTTCTCTCGGAGTGATTTAAGAGCGAACCGGTTATTCCGATCTTCATCAGGGCGTCCATTGATATCTGTCCAGTATGAGCTCCGAACGGGGCGCAGTCCACATGCTGGGAAATAATGCCTAGATTCGGGAATTCTCGCTTCAGAAAGAGATCATACGCCGGAACTGCAAAACCAAGAAATAAGCCAGAAGGGATATCTATTGAGGAAAATTCAAGCAGCAGGTTCCTGGCACGGTCAAGTGATGCCTTTTCATACTGCTTGAAATTTATCAATATGAAACGTTTCTTCATTCTTCAGCATTATCCGTTTCTCTCTATTATATTGTTCTCAGGCTCGGGGAAAAGATCAACCTCCCCGTTTGCAGGGGCGTTTATTCCCAGATAATCTATATCCCTTGAATAGTCCATAACACTAAGTGTGTCAGTAATAATTATGGAAGTTGAGAGGCTGGCGAACCGTTCATCCTTGACAACATTATGCACCTGCTCGACTTCACGTTCTGATTCCAGGAATAGAAGATAAGCTATTTGCTCACTATCGCGAGCATCAGAAATAACGATCCTGTCGGCACAGACCGTCTTGAAGTTATAATCAAGGATAGCATAGTCCTTAACACCCTTAAAATAAACCATGATACACCTCTGCCTCTGCAGATGAGTTGTATCAAACATGGGGACTACGCTGAAAGCCCTCTTCTCAATTAACCTGTTCCAGTACCTCGCAATCATCTTTTCAGTAAAGTTTGGAAGATGCGTAAGCAGGGCTTTCCCGGTGACATCGGTGAACTTAATCTTCGCCGCCAGAAGATGCCTGTAATTGCTTGGCAGGGACTCCTTTATGATTGGGTCCACTTTCCTCACCTCTATGTTGGCATCATAACCCAGCATACCCTTGATTTCTTCCATCCTGGCATCTATGGTTCCCGGGGGACAGACTATATAAAAACGAAGCAGCCACAGGGAAGACATGTATACGTGACCCACATATACTGATTCAACGTACCTGATCTCCTTCACGGAATTCAGCATGTCATAGAGTTCATCCTTCTCCAGCAAGGCGTCGCATGCATATTTCTCGAGCTGGAAAACGCCGTGATCTGGGATAATCTGCAGCCCCTTCATGAATCCCTGCGAGACAAGTTTCTTGTAGGCGTTACCTACACGGTAATACCAACACTCTAGGTCACAAGAGTCCTGATCATTAGATTCTTCCTGATGGATGCGCTTCACGATCAGGTTGTAACCGATGTTCATTGACGGGTGAAAATCCTCAGCCTCCTCCGCAGGCCATCTGGAGTACTTCAGTATCAGTCTCGTCAGGTCCATCATATGATCCCTTATGAAGAATAATCAACGCGTATAACTTATTTAAACGTTAGCGACAGAATTTGGTAAATTTGTCCACGAAACCCTTTCAGCGAATTCATGAAAAATTGGTGAAGGAGTTGAGTTATTGCAACTCCCTTCTGAGCACCTTTCCTACCAGGGTCTTGGGAAGCGAGTCCCTGAACTCAACTATTCTTGGAATCTTGTACGGGGCAAGATATCCCCTGCAGAAATCAATCAGTTCTTCTGGCTTTACGCTTTCTCCTTCCTTGAGGACTACAAAGGCCTTTATGGTTTCCCCGCGGTATTCGTCTTTGGCACCCACTACTGCAGCCTCAGTTACGGCAGGATGCTTATAGAGCACCTCTTCTACCTCTCTCGGATACACATTGTAACCGCTGGCGATAATAAGGTCCTTCTTTCTGTCGACAATATAGACATATCCGTCATCATCCATCCTTGCCAGATCGCCAGTATGGAGCCATCCGTCACGTAATACCTTAGCCGACTCTTCAGGCTTATTCCAGTATTCCCTCATCACCTGAGGTCCTCTTATGATGATCTCCCCAATCTCTCCCTTAGGCAAGTCCTTTGTCCCGGTTTCAACGTCAACAATTCTTTCATAAGTATTGGGAAGAGCAACTCCTACAGAACCGAGGCGTTTTCTCCCTTTTACGGGGTCTTTTTCACCTATAGGGTTCACGTTTGCAACAGGCGAAGTCTCGCTCAGACCATAGCCCTCGGTAATTTGTGCACCGACTGCCGATTCAAATTTCTTCTGGAGCTCCTCGGGAAGGGGAGCCGCACCGGAAATGCAGACCTTTATGGAATTGATCTTAAATTTCTCTATTCCAGGATAGTTCATCACAGCATGGTACATTGCCGGTACCCCAGGAAACGCATCAGGTTGGTATTTACCAATAGTCTTGACCACTCTCTTCAGATCTCTGGGATCCGGCACCATAATGATCTTTGCCCCCTGATATATGGGGATAAGCATGGCGTTCATCATCCCATAAACATGGAAATATGGAATAGCGGCAAGATAGGAAATCCCGGTTCTGAGTTCAACCGGAAGCCATTCGGTGACCTGGTATACATTGGATACGAGATTCCTGTGCGTAAGCACCGCGCCCTTTGGTATGCCAGTCGTTCCCCCCGTGTATTGCAGGATTGCTATCTGTTTCTCAGGAATTATCATAGCTTCCTTGATCGGAGATTCTCTGGTTTTCCCGTTGTAGAGAAATACATGGGGACCCTGTGGCAGTATGGGCACAGTTTTCTTCATCTTGCGGGAAAGAGAATAGAGGGAAGCAAGTAACCCTGGAAGATAATCTTCAACTTTGACTATTACTATTTTCTTGACAATCTTTGGATGCAGCAGTTGTACCTTGTCTGCGAAATCGTCCAGGACTATGACCACTTCCGCTCCGGCATCAGTCAACTGAAACTCTAGCTCGTGTTTTGTGTAAATTGGATTTGTTTGGACGACGATTGCACCCAGGCGCAGGATTGCAAAGAACATGAAGACAAACTGCGGTATATTGGGGAGCATCAGACTTACCCTGTCACCACTTTTCACCCCTATGCCATTCAGAAAAGCTGTGGCAGATTCAACTTCACTGATGAGAACAGAATAAGTAATTTTCTTTCCCAGGAAGTCAATGGCCACATTTGGCCCATATTTCTTGCCCGCCTCTGTCAGCAACGATGTGACGGAGACATCTGGTATATCAATTTTCCTCCTCACCCAATCCGGATAGCTCTTCTGCAGCAATTCATCAAATTCTGAAAGATATGACGGTTCCGTATCTGATCACCTCCATGCATTAACAAAGATGAGCATATCAAACATCTGTTGATTGTGGTATATCAATTCATGGGCAGTGGAGCCTATCTCTCATCCTGGAAAGATAGCCCTGCATTTGTCAATGTTTGAGGCTGGAACTGTGACCGCCAAACAGTGAAGCCTTCGGTTCAAGATATCTCTTGATATTATTTATGGCCATGTATGCCTCTGCCCCACCGACTGCTATGAGGAGAACTTTCTGGTCGCTGTCAAGATTGGCTGCGTCTCCGACAGCATAAATCCCTTTAAGACTTGTTTCGAAACTTCTGTCTATTCTTATGAAGCGTCCAGTCATGTCAGGTTTCAGTGTCTTGAAGATAACGGGATCGGATTTGTGTCCGATCGCAACCAGTATGTGATCAACAGGTATCCGGGCGTCTTCACCGGTCTCGGTATTCGTGACGAGTGCTTCCTCAATCCATGAGCCGTTGCCGGTGATTCTGGTTACCATTGTGTTAAGCATGATATCCACATTATCCCTTTCCATTACGTTCTTTACCATTCTCTCTGCAGCCCTGATCCTCGTCCCTCTCTGTGCGATTATCACATTCCTGGCGACACTTGAAATTTCCTCGGTCCAGTCAAAGGCGGAGTCCCCTGCTCCGACTATCAGGACTCTCTTGCCCCTGAAATACTCAGGATCCCCTACCCTGTACGTCACTCCCTTTTCTGTATACTCCTCCTCCCCGGGAACTCCGATTCTTACAGGAGTGAACGATCCTATCCCGGTGGCAAGAAGAATGGTTCTAGCAGTGTATGCAGTTTTTCCGTTAACTTCAACATCGTATCTCTGATCATTACGCGGGATAATGTCTGTTACGCTTGAGTTCGTTCTTATTTCGCTGCCAAACATCCTTGCCTGTTGCGTCATATGCGTGACAAGTTCCATTGCCCTGATCTTCGGAATCCCCTGGACGTCGTACACGTACTTCTCCGGATAGAGCTTGTATAGCTGTCCGCCTGGAGCATCCATGGCTTCCAGTGTTATGCTTCCGATATCCCTCAACCCGGCGCAGAATGTTGCAAATAATCCAGCGGGTCCTGCTCCAACAATTACAAGATCTATCTCTTCTAAATCGGCAGGAGTGTTTGAGCACATATGTCTTACTGATGTTACAATACCTTAATTCTTCTCTGGTCGACCACTCGACAGAAACAGGACAGCCACATCTTCCGGAATTCAGTCTGGTTCTCCCGCAACATAGGGGAGTCCTGAGGCATTCCTTGGATAATTTTCACCTAAGCTTTCGCAGAATGGTTTGTGCTGGCTGCAGCCATCAGGAGAAATCATTCATGAACTGATTTTCGCCACATCTTTTATCAGATTGAGTCAAAGGGCATATCCTCAAGCTTTCGTATAGCGTGCAACTCTATCATCCAGTCCTTGTGTTCCCTTGATACACCAAGAAGTATTCTGACATAGTCTTCTGAAACATGGCTTGGTACCAGCACAAGAACCCTGATTCCAGATGGGACAATATGGAGGAAGTACTCGATCCTTGGAATAGATTCAGAGTTCAGTCTTGTCCGCACTTCCTGCAGAGCATCATGTTTGTAGTTCACTTCGTAGATCCCCTCCCTTGGCGAGATTACGGAAAATTTCTGGTCAAGGATCTTTGATGGATCATCCTCTGAATATACGAGTCCCCTGAATTCCTCGTCCCCATATGTGAGGTTCTCAGACTCAACTATGCATTCTCTGAATGGGGAGAAGAGTTCCGCAATTTCACCTTCTAGAGGAATCCCCCACTCAACGAGCGTGAGGGGAGTCTTTTCCTGTATCCTACCGATAACCGCGTGCAATCCCCTGCACTGCCCAAGGTCAACGACCCTAGTCTTAAGGTGATTCTCGGTGTATCTTGAAAGGATAGCGGATACTTCGTGGTTCATTGTGTGATGAAACCTGAAGTCGAAGAACATGCGAGTACCTTCAACATAGGTGTGATGTACCACCACCGTCCTTATCCTGATCAGTTCCCTTATGATCTTCATCTGTTCTACGTTGTTTATTCTCTGCGTCACAACATAGGAGTCCTTCCTTTCCTCCGCTTCCAGGGCAGTAAGGATCCCCATTGTCTCGGAGGCATCCTTTCTGTTTTTGGACAGAAACAGCTTCACGAAAGTCTTGCCATCCTCGCTGAAAATATAGCATGGGATACGCTGGTTCTCCTTCTTGAGAAGAGGGCTGATCTGGCCGTCCTGCTCAAGGGATATGAGACCGCGTCTGTCCAGTTTCATGTCCACGTCTCTCAGGAACATAGATTGCAAACTGCAGCAGGCCATATAACGATTCCCCCCTTTTGAAAAACAAAATTTTCTGAATAAACATGGAATCTCCCCACGTTTCACCGGATAGAACGGGGGCTATTGCCAGCCAGCGTATCGAGTATGGAGAACCTGAATACAACTGAAAGATTGTTTTCGCATCCATCCGGAACTCACGGTAAGATTTTATTCACACTGTTCCTATTCCTGAAAAATGATCAAGCTAGACGGAGATACCCTCAACCTGACGAAGATTCGTGATATCATTTTCCATAAAGAGGATGTGGGAGTTCAGGAAAAGGCACTGGACAGACTTAGATCCAGCAAGCTGTCGCTTGACAGGATGATTGGGGAGGGGAGAACCATATATGGGGTCAACACAGGCTTTGGAAGTCTTTACAACGTGAAGATCCCCGATGAGAGGATATCAGAACTTCAGAGGAATCTAGTTAGGAGTCATGCTTCAGGTGTTGGCAACCCTCTTTCTCCAGCGTACGTCAGGTCAATGATGCTGATCAGGGCAAATACGTTCCTGAAGGGATTCTCAGGTTTAGGAGAGGGGCTTCTCACCTCGCTCGTGCAGCTGATAAATAGCGGATTGGTTCCTTACGTTCCCGAGATCGGCTCCGTGGGAGCAAGCGGGGATCTTGCACCGCTCTCACATGTTGCACTGTGTGTTATGGGGGAGGGTGAGTTCCTTGAGAATGGAACTAGGGTCCCGGCAGAAGCGGTACTCAGGAAAAACGGCCTCAACCCATACAGTTTCTCACACAAGGAAGGAGTCGCATTCATAAACGGAACTGCTGCAATTTCCGGAGTCCTTGCGGTGGAGCTTCTGAGAGCATACGACCTGTTCAGTACTTCTTTGCTGTCTGCTTCGTTCTCCTTCTCTGCGCTTCACGGAAACAAGAGCGCATTTACTGACTGGGCAGTGGAGTCCAGACCCCATAAGGGACAGGCCACGGTTGCTCGCATAATGAGAGGACTCCTGTCGGAGTCAGGAGAAGGCCACAGGATACAGGACCCCTACAGTCTTAGATGCATCCCCCAGGTTCATGGAGCAGTGCTGGACACCATCGAGTACGCAAGGGCTGTTCTGGAAACTGAAATGAATTCTGCAACCGATAACCCCCTTGTCGGCAACGACGAGGTTATCTCTGCCGGCAATTTCCATGGAGAACCAGTTGCATTCGTGTGTGACTTTCTT
>JAJZLK010000062.1 GCA_021803655.1 Thermoplasmata archaeon | reverse complement strand
TTTTATTCAAACAATAGGTATCTAATACATATCTTCCCGAAAGTGTGAACTCGAAGTGATGGTCTCATTTCCGGAAAGCTGATGGGAAGGCGAATCAAATATGGAAATAAAAACCATTTTGAAACCCGATAAAGAGTTTTTTAGCCGTGATCCTGTAAATCTTTGGAAATTCAGGATTCCTTCGGGCAGGGTGCATGTTATACCGGAGAGATGCAAGGAATGCGAATACTGCTGGAATTATTGCCCGCAGAAGATACTGGAAAAATCAGATTCAACAAACAGGCATGGCTATCATCCTCCCCGCGTAAAGGAAGGGATGACAGAAAAGTGTGTTGCCTGCGGCATGTGTGAATCGATCTGTCCCGAGTTCGCAATTTTTGTGGAGGAGGTCAGACAGAAATGAAGAAGTTCATAAATAAAGGCCAGCACTTCATGAATGGCAACTACGCCTGTGTTGAAGCTGCAATTCTTGCCGGATGCAGATTCTACGGTGGGTACCCGATAACTCCCTCGTCAGAGATTCTGGAGGGAATGAGCGCGAGGCTTCCCGAAGTTGGTGGTCATTTTATTGAGATGGAGGATGAAATAGGAAGCATTGCCGCTGTTCTTGGCGCATCAAATGCCGGCCTCAAGGCCATGACTGCCACCTCGGGTCCCGGATTTTCCCTCATGCAGGAAGGCATCGGTCTGGCGATGATCACCGAAACACCGTGCGTAATAGTGGATGAAATGCGTGCCGGCCCTTCAACAGGTATCCCTACGAGAGTCAGTCAGGGGGACGTGATGCAGGGACGCTGGGGTACACACGGCGACGTTGAGACGATTGCCTATGCTCCCAACAGCGTCCAGGAGATGTTCGATCTGACCATAGAGGCGTTCAACCAGTCAGAAAACTACAGGCAGCCTGTCTTCATCATGGCTGATCAGGTCGTTGGGCACATGAGCGAAAAGATCGTTATCAACGATCCTGATGAATACCACGTGACCGAGAGGATAACAAGGAACTCCCATGACGATAGCATGACCGTCTTCGATTATTCAAGGGACTTCACGCCCATGTTTCTTCCGGGAAAGGGTTTTCACGGAATGGTTGACAGCTTGAGCCATGATGAACGTGGATACCCCTCCAACAGTCCCGAGGTAGGGGACATGATGATGGGACACCTTCTCGGGAAGATCAGGAACAACCGGGACAAGATAGTGAGGTATGAGGAGTTCATGCTGGAAGATGCTGATATAGTAATAGTGGCGTATGGAATTCTCTCCAGGGTGGCGGAACGTGTCGTCACTGACGGCAGAAAGAACGGGCTCAAGATTGGCATGTTTCGCCCTGTTACCCTGTGGCCATTCCCTGACCACGAGATCGAAAGATTAAGTGAAAATGCAGAAAGAATTGTGGTCGCAGAAATCAACTATGGCCAGTATTCCCATCCCGTCAGGGAATATTCCCGAATCCCGGTGGAAGAAATCCACTTTATTCCGGCGGCCCTGCCAAGTCCCGAGGCAATGCTCAGGTCTGTCCTGAAATCTCCTGAGCCTCGCGCCATAAAAGGCGGTGTTTCGAAATGAGCATTTCTCACGCACAAAATGTGCCCCGTTTCCTGATACATGCCGCCATCTTTTACGGGATTTACGGAGAAAAAAATGGAGGATGTGGCATTGGAAATTGAATATGATCACCCTAAAAGCAGATATCTCAGGACTGAACGGCTTCCACATATCTGGTGCCCGGGATGCGGCATCGGAATAGTCCTCAATTCTTATCTAGAAGCAGTCGGCAAATCGGGTATTCCGGCAGAAGATATCGTGCTGGTATCAGGAATAGGCTGCACAGCCAGGCTTCCGGGTTACTCCAATATTGACAGCTACCACACAATTCACGGCAGGGGCATAGCGTTTGCCACCGGCATGAAAGTTGCCAACCCCGCGCTGAGGGTGTCGGTAATCAGCGGAGACGGTGACCTCTTCAACATAGGCGGAAACCACATAATGCACGCAGCAAGAAGGAACGTTGACATGCTCGTGATCTGCGTGAACAATTTCAACTATGGAATGACCGGCGGGCAGCATGGTGCGACTACGCCAATAGGTTCCAGGACGGCTTCCTCTCCGTACGGGAGCACCGAAGACAGCTTCAACCTGCCCTACATCATGGCTGCGCTCGGCGCATCATATGTTGCCAGGTGGACTGTACTTCATGTGAGACAGCTGGTCCAGTCCATTACAAGAGGAATGAAGCATCGCGGTTTCTCCTTTATAGAGATACTTTCGACATGCCCGCCCAATTTCGGGAAAGACAACAACTTTCCAAGCGGCTTCTCGGAAATGGAACATTACCGGCAATTCTGTACAGTTGACAATACCGCCAACCTCAGGGAAATAAGCATAGATTTTCTGGCGAAGAAGCCGATTGTTCTCGGAGAATTTGTGAATGAGAGAAGAAAGACCTACCACGAAAGGGAGGAACAGGTCATGAAAATGGCACAGGGTGATCAGCAATGAGGAAGGAGTGCCGGATATATGGTTCCGGAGGACAAGGGGTAATTACGCTCGGCCACCTTATCGGGAGTGCCGCGATTCAGGATAACAAAGAGGCGGTAATGACTGAAGAGTACAGCCCCTACATAACCGGAGGCTGGTCACGTGCAGATCTCATCCTTTCTGATCGCAAGATCGACCATCCTCTCGTTGTGGAGCTGGATTACCTCATAGCGCTAAATCAGGAGGGTTTTGATGAAAACATCCGGAGTGTGAAATCTGACGGAATCGTCTTCACGGACTCCGGCACTGTAGACTGGCATAATTCATACGGAAAAAGAGTGATAAGCATGCCTGCCAGGGAACTTGCAGGGAAGATCGGGAGACCGCAGTCGGCCAACATCATACTGTTTGGCCTCTTTTCTGGCACAACCGGCATCCCAGGCAGAGATTCGTGTTTATCTGCCATCGCAAGCAGGTTCCCTAAACATAAAAGCGGGAATGCCGAGGCCTTCGACCTTGGTTTTAACGCAGGTGAGAAACTTGAGTGACACTGTTCTCGTGATAGGAGGAGGAATAGCCGGAATACAGGCTTCCCTTGATCTGGCCGCAGGAGGAGCGAAAGTGGTCATCGCCGAAAGAGGACCATCTATCGGCGGCAAGATGTCAGGGCTGGACAAGAACTTCCCGACCCTGGACTGCTCCATATGCATAGAATCCCCGAAAATGAATGAGGTTCTTCACAATCCGAACATCACCGTAATGACGCTCTCTCAGGTTGTGGAGGTAAAGGGCAGAGAGGGAGAATTTGCAGTCAGGATAGTGGAAAACCCGAGATACGTGACAGACGAGTGTACGAGATGCGACCTTTGCGTACAGGAATGCCCGCAGATCAGAAAGAATGAATTTGACATGGGAATAGGTGCCAGGAAAGCAATATACACACCGTTCTCCCAGGCTGAACCCGGAAAGTACGTGATTGACATAAACAGCTGCCTGAATGAACCGCCCAACTATCTCCCGTGCCAGAGATGCGTCAAGGTCTGCGGACCCGAAGCGATAGATTTCAACATGGTTCCAAGGAAGCACGAACTGAAGGTTGGATCCATAATAGTAGCATCAGGTTTTGATCTCCTCAATCCGGAACTGCTGAGGGATTTCGGGTACGGGACTGACCCTGACATTCTCACATCCTATGAGTTTGAAAGACTCCTGAGTGCTGCCGGACCCAGTGAAGGAGAGATAATAAGGCCAAGCAACCACACTGTTCCTGACAGTGTTCTGTTCGTCCTCTGTGCAGGGTCCCGTGATCAGAGGCTGGTTAAGTACTGTTCCAGGACCTGCTGCATGTATTCAGTAAAGGAGGCAGTGCAGGCAAGAGATCACGGCATATCTGAAGTGACTGTTCTATACATGGATATCAGGGCATACGGGAAAGGTTTCGACTCATTCTACAATCGTTCCATAAAGGATGGTGTCAGGTACGTTCGCGGTAGGCCGGCGGATATAAAACGCTCCGGCGACAGGCTCTCTGTAAGATTCGAATCTACAGAGGCGGGAGAACTGATCCGTGAACATTATGACATGGTTGTCCTCGCCACAGCTTCCATACCGAGCAGTGGAACCGGCGATCTCGCCAGGACGCTGGGAATTGAACTTGATGCAGACGGTTTCTTCAGGACACTTACACACAATCCGGTGCTTTCCACAAGACCGGGCATCCTGATTGCAGGATCGGCATCAGGCCCGAAAGATATCCCCGACAGCGTGACAGAAGGATCTGCGGCTGCAGCCATGGCCCTCGGGTACATTGACCAGAGGGTGTGGGTACAGGAACCGGTTCCGCCGCCTCTCGAGGTAAGCGGAGAGCCGAGGATAGGAGTGTTCCTCTGCGACTGCGGTTCCAACATAGCAGGAGTCGTTGACGTGAAAAGCGTCACGGAACGCCTGAAAACAGTTCCCAACGTGGTATATGCGGAGGAGAACAGGTATTCATGCTCCGGAAACACGCAGGGAGACATAGCCAACAGGATAAAGGAGAAGAATCTCAACAGGGTTGTCGTCAGTGCCTGTTCCCCGAAAACGCACGGCGCAACTTTCCAGAGAATATGTTCCAGGGCAGGGCTTAATCAGTACCTGTTCGAAATGGCCAACGTCAGGAACATGAACTCCTGGGTGCACAAGAACGAAAAAGAAAAAGCCACGGAGAAAGCCTTTGAGATGGTGAAAATGGCCATAGCCAAGGCAAGATTTCTCACCCCCCTTAAGGACATCGAGTTCCCCGTGACCCGGAGAGCCATCGTCGTCGGAGGCGGAGTAGCCGGACTGTCAGCAGCCTCTTCTCTCGCAGGAATGGGAATAGAGACACACCTCATAGAGAAGAGTGAAGAGCTTGGAGGGATGATGAACCGCCTGGACGATCTGGCACCCGCAGGAGTGAAGGCTCGTGAGATCTCCGCGAAGAAGGTGGAGGAATTCAATGAATCAGGCGCAGTCGCCCACCTTTCCACTTCCGTAAGCGGCATTTCAGGTTTCGTCGGGAATTTCCAGGTATCACTGTCGGATGGCAGCAGCATCGGTGCAGGTGCCATTGTGGTCGCGACCGGGGCTGATCCCTATATGCCGCATGAATTCGGCTATGGAGAAAACCACAGAGTCCTCACATCTCTTGACCTGGAGGGGAAGACAGAAAATATTGACGCCGATAAAATAACCATAGTGTCATGTGTCGGTTCCAGGAACAGTGAAAGGGGATGCTCAAGGTTCTGCTGCTCCACAATGCTGAACCAGGCAATAAAATTGCGCGAAGCCGGAAAGAAGGTAAGGGTGCTGTACAAGGACATCAGGTCATATTCCAGATATGCTGAGGATTTGTATTATAAAGCATCAAAGGCAGGTGTACAGTTTTTCAGGTACGACGATACAAGGAGACCGGAAGAGTCAATAGGATTCGACAACGGAATGGTAACTGTCGGGGATGAACTCTCGGATGATGTCCTTGGAATACCCACTGACCTCATGATTCTCAACATAGGAATGACACCGGGAGAGAACAAAATTGCGTCGGAACTGAAGCTTTCAAAGGATGAGGAAAATTTCCTGCTTGAACTCCACCCGAAACTTGCTCCCGTTGAGGCTGCAGTTTCTGGCGTATTCATGGCTGGCACAGTACTGGGCCCGAAGGATTTCAGGGAAAGCATGCTCCAGGGCCTTGCAGCGGCTTCAAAAGCTGCCGGGATACTCATGAAAGACAGGATCCTGAAGGAGCCTATTGTTGCTTCAATAAACCAGGACAGGTGCACAAAATGTATGCAGTGCGCCTCTGTCTGCCCATACGGGGCAATTAAAGGCGAGAGGGGGAAATGGATAGAGCTTAACCCAGCCATGTGCATGGGCTGTGGAGATTGTGCTGCGGCATGTTTTACGGATGCCATAAACATTCCCGGTTTCAGCGATGAGGAACTCGAGGCACAGATTGATGCGGCGACTGAGACCGATCCCAGCCGGAAGATAGTGGTGTTTGCATGCAACTGGTGCTCTTACGCCGGTGCCGATCAGGCCGGAATATCAAAGATGCAGTACCCGACAGGCGCAAGGGTAATCAGGACCATGTGTTCAAGCAGGGTATCACAGAAGCTTGTCTGGAGGGCTTTTGAAAGAGGAGCCGGTGCAGTACTCGTAACAGGATGCCATATCAACGACTGCCACTACATCAATGCCAACCTTGACACCGAGAAGCGTGTGGAGAGGTGGAGAAAAACACTGGAAGCCAGGGGGATCGATCCAGACAGGCTCCAGCTATGGTGGGTCAGCGCCGCGGAAGGCAACAGGTTTGCCAGGAAGATAACGGAGATGAGCGGACTGATTGATAAACTGCAGGCCGATGAGATAGAGAAATCGAGAAGCGGTTTTGCCAGGAGGAGAGTACAGTGATATTGATCAATGATGAAAGACGGGAGAAATTAGGCAGCCTGACCGATAATGCAGCCAATATATGTTTTCAGTGCGGAACCTGTTCAGCGCAGTGCCCGGTTAATGCATTTTCAGGAGAACCACTCAACGTCAGGCGAATGATCAGGTCAGCCCAGACTGGTGAGGATTACGACGGCAACCTCTGGAATTGCGCTACCTGCCGTATGTGTGAAACAACATGCCCGCGTAGCGTCAGCATAGTTGACGTCATTCTTGGAATCAGGACGCTCGCCTTCGAGGAGAACAGGGTGCCCGAAAAAATGGAAAAAGTGGTATGGGACATTTACGAGAACGGCAACCCATGGGGCGGGAAACGGAATGAGAGGGCAAAATGGGCAGAGGGCATGGATATCAAGAATGCACGTGACGGTGTGCAGGTGCTGCTTTTTGTGGGTTGCGACGCCGCTTACACGAAAAGGCTGCATAAATCAGTCAGGGCGGTTGCAGAAATACTCAAGTCCGGAAATGTAGATTTCGGGATTCTTGGAAATGAGGAAAATTGCTGCGGAGAACCTCTTTTGAATGCCGGTGAACATGGGTACCTGGATGAGCTGGCAGAGAAGAATGTAAGCTCTTTCCGTGAAACAGGAGCAGAAGTTATAGTTACAGTATCGCCGCACTGTTCCAATATGTTCAGGAACTATTACCGGAAGCAAGGATTGGACGTGAGTGTGATGCACTACTCGGAATATCTCTACGGACTCTACAAAAAAGGAGAAATAAGGATGAAGGAGGCATCTTCCGCCACAATCACCTACCATGATCCTTGTATGCTCAGCAGGTATGGCAATTTCATGGACGGCCCGAGAGAGATGCTTGAAAATGTGCTGGGGCTGAAGCTGGTGGAAATGGATCATTCAAGGGAAAGGAGCCTCTGCTGCGGCGGAGGTGGAAACCGTATGTTCCTTGAAACCGGAGGATCGGGGCTTTCCGACATGAGAACGGATGAGTCTGTGGCAGCGGGAGCGAAAACCTTGGTGACCGCTTGCCCATACTGCAACCTGAATCTTCAGGACAGCGCCAGGACGAGAAACCTGGAATTAGAGGTGAAGGAATTGGCTGAGGTGCTTAAGGAAGTGATACTTTGAACCGGAAAGAAATATGGGTATACCTGGAGCGGAACCCGGAAGAAATTGAGGATGTTTCGCTGGAGATACTTGGAAGGGCAAAGGAACTCGGGAAAAAATCAGACATGTCTGTTGTCGGAGTTATGCTGGGAAAAGAACCCGGTAATCTTGGCGATATTGCCCTTAAGCATGGAGCGGACAAAGTAATATTCCTCAAGGATTCCCTGCTTGAATCCTATTCTACTGAAGATTATACGAAGGCGCTTTTCGAGATCATCAATAAGAGGATGCCCGAAATATTCCTTCTTGGAGCAACCTATCAGGGAAGGGACCTTGCAGGAAGGCTTTCAGCCAGGCTGAGAACCGGCCTCACAGCGAATGTCGTTTCCCTTGATATCGATACAGACGGGTATCTCCTTTCCGGTGTGCCGGGATACGGAAGCAAGGTTCTTGCCGAGATAATATGCGTCAGGAATAAGCCCCAGATGTCTACGGTGAGACCGGGCATATTCAGCAAGAAGCTGATTCCGATTAAGGCAGGGATTGTGGAGGTGCTTGACCTGGATCTTCAAGGTTCCGTATCCAGAGTGAGGGTAGTAAGCAGGAAGGTCGAGAAACATCCCGATCTCTCCAGGGCCGAAAAAGTCATCATAGCTGGAAACGGAGTGGAAGGAAATCTTGACATGGTGGCAAAGATGGCTGATATTTTTGGCGCCAGGCTCGGCGTGTCCAGGCCGATTGCCGATAAGGGAAAGGCTTCGAGAGAATTGCAGGTTGGATCAACAGGTTATTCGCTGAATGCGAAACTTGTGCTGATCTTCGGGGTGAGTGGTGCAGAGCATTTCCTGCCTGGAATAGCGAACTGCCAGACAGTGATCTCCATAAACATGGATCGGGAATCTGACATATTTGAATACTCCGATTATTGCGTCGTTGCAGATGCTTCGAAGATAATCCCGATTCTTCTGCGGGAGGGAGGAGATCGATGAGGAACATAATTGTATGTACCAAGATAGTGCCAAAAGCCGAGGATATGAATTTCGATCCTGAAACGAAGACAATGAAAAGGAGCGGGGTGGAAAACCAGATAAATGAGGCTGACAAGAATGCCATAGAGCTTTCCCTGAAAATAAAGGAAAAAAACGGTGGAAGGGTGGTACTTCTATCAATGGGACCGCCGTTTTTTGAACAGTATCTTAAGATCGGCATTGCAATGGGCGCAGATGATGCCATTCTCCTTTCAGACCGGCTATTTGCCGGAGCGGACACCTTTGCCACCTCCGCAACTCTTGCAGCGGCCATCCGCAAGATAGGGGACTATGATCTGGTACTCTGCGGAGAAGAAACCTCCGATGGAGGAACCGGGCAGGTGCCGTCCCAGCTTGCCGAACTGCTGGACCTTCCGCAGATGCTGTTTGTTTCCGAGGTGGATGTGGATGGCAACAACCTGAAGGCCAAAAGGACCATAAAGGGCGGTTATGAAATTGTGGAGTCTGGAATGCCTGCGATCCTGAGCATTGAACTGGGAATCAATCAGCCTCGCTTTCCAGATTTCAAGCGAAAGAGGTGGGCAGACAAGGAGTTCTCCCTGACGATCTGGTCCGCGTCCAGTCTGGAGATTAAACCTGAATTGACCGGCACGAGCGGATCATACACAATCGTGAAGAGACTTACAGAATATTTCACTCACCAGAGACAACGAATATCGGTCGAGGGGACCGCAGAACAACAGGCGAATAAGATAATGGAGATACTCAGGGAATACGGATAACGGGAAAATTATGCTTAACCGGACTGAATGAGTCAATGTTCAGGGAAGTTGGGCATATAGCGTTTCGGCATAAGCTATGCTAAGATTCGGGTTGCACACGAAGTTCTATTCGAGAAAGTTCTCAGGCAAGAACTGTCCTGAAATTGTCCAGAATGTTCTTCTGTTGCTCGAATATTTTTTCAATTCCGTGTATCTGTACAACCTCGCATTTTTCCAGCTTCAGGCTCAGGAAGTTGACTCCGTAGTTATACCATGTGGACAGAACGCTGACGGAAAGCAGTGTGTTGCATGAGCCGCAACTGAAACTGGAATGGTATCCCATGTTGTCTTCCCAGCTGGGAGCCTCAGCTTCGTCGATGGAGCTTGTACCCTCCAGATAGGCAATCTGGAGTGCACTGCAGCGGTTGCACTTTACCGGAACAAAGGCAAAATCAATGTCATAAAAGAACTCTCCGGCTTCAAGAGGGGTATTGTAACACATTCTCTGCCCAATGTCATATGAGTTAACCGTTCCTTCCCTGGTGACGAAAAATATAGTCACTTTCCTGTTTCGCCCCTTCTGGTTACTCATAATATAATCATGCGATTCAGGTTAATAATTTATACTCCTTATCTAAAAATCTACCCTGACATCTGAAATCTAATAATTCCAATAAACCCGCACAAAAAAGATTCTTCGTGATGTCTGAGGTGAACCAAGTTTCTTCTCCAAAGACAATACATTAGAATGTGTGCAAGCACTATTTCCATTTTTATGTAAGGAAACCGCGCAATACAGTTAAACGGTAATCCGGCTGTTTGATCAGGCATTCTGCATTTTATCTATCCTGACCATAACAGGCGGGTGGACGCTGTCAGTAAGCTCAAGAGGGATCAAGTTCAGGTAACGTGCCTTCAGTATACCCAGAGCAAGATCATCGATCCCGGTCTCTCCTGCCGCAAGCCTGTCTGCCCTCAGTTCCTGCCTACTCCAGATTAATGTGCTTGGAAGTGTGATAACAAAAAAGATCGATAAAACTCCGATGACAATAGCAGAAGGGAATATTCCCACAAGTTCCGCAAAGATATGGATATAACCAGCATAGGCCAGTCCTGAGATTAGTATAAATGCCTGAATGGCAGTGAACACAGAGATGAGTGGAATAACTCTCTTGAGGTTATCATGGAATCTAAGGTGGACGAGTTCATGAAAGAGAAGTGCTGTTGCCTCTTCGGTCGAAACATTCTCATACAGATAATCCGTGATATAAATTTTCGGCCGCAGGAATCCCACGCAGAATGCATTTGCGATTTTGTATTCTTTTGCCTTGGCTATTCTGGGAGTGATTTCAGGGAGGCCAAGTCTGTTACAGATCGGTCTCAATCTTGAAATGACTGCATCCGATTCAAGTTTTATCGATCCTTTTCTAATACTGTGCAGAACTGGATTCCAGAGTAATGTTATCTCTATAATTCCCACTATAATGATAAGCAATGTCATCACTTCAGGTTACGATTTCCGTTAACCATGTTAACAGACACCTTTGGAAGTTATCATCTCTTTGATGCTTAAACTTCGTGGGTGTAGAGTAGATGGTGGGGAGCTCCCTCCTGACACATTCTCACATCCCGTGGGAACGGAGTTCACATCCACTCACCCCTCGTAGAACCGTACTTGAGGATTTCCCTCATACGGCTCTCAGATGGCCACATCCCATGCAGCATTATCGCCTCGTGACTATGAGTTTGAACCCTATTTTCAACATGTATTCGCTATTGTATTCCTTATAACCGAACCCGGATTTTGTATGCCTTCTCCGCAGGTATTTGCGCAGTCTGTTCAGCGCATATTCTTGTATTTTCGCAAGTGTTTTGTATGCTTCTATGTCTCTGTAATAGTTTGTCCAACCTCGCATGAGAAGGTTGAGTGACTTCACTGTTTCTTCTATGTCTCCATTGACTGCTCTCTGTGTGATTGTGTCAATCTTTGATTTTACAGATTTCATTGATTGCTTTGTCGGTCTGACGTATGTGTGTTCCTTGCTGTATGAATATACATATTTTCGGAAGAAGTGGAAACCCAGGAAGTCAAAGCCTTCTTTTGCAGTGGTGATTCTTGTCTTCTCTGTGCTGAGTTCAAGGTTGAGGTTGTTCAGCATCGCTTCAATGAACGGTATTGCTTTCCTGAACGGTCTTGATGACAGAACGATGAAATCATCACAGTAACGTATGAGATGAGCATTTTCTCGCTTTTCGATGCCTGATTCCTTCCAGAGCCTGTCCATCTCATTGAGGTAGATATTCGCCAGAAGCGGTGATATGACACCGCCCTGGGGAGTACCTTTCCTTGGCTCTGTACGCATGTCATCTTCTATTATGCCTGCCCTGAGCCATGCCCTTATCAGTTTCAGGATGTATCCATCTGCTATCCTTCGTTCAACGAGTTCCATCAGGATGCCATGATCGATGCTGTCAAAGTATCCCTTGATGTCTGCATCGTATATGCTTGTGCGTCCCCAGTTGAGGAGTTTCTGTACCTCTTTCCTGGCATCCTGTGCTGACCTTCCTTCCCTGAAACCGTAGGAGAATTCCTGGAAATCGGCTTCAAAGATAGGTTCGATGACAAGCTTTACAGCGCCCTGGACTATCCTGTCCCTTATGACCGGAATGCCCAGCGGTCTCTGCTTGCCATTCTTCTTTTGTATGTATACCCGTTTTATGTCCCTGACACGATACGTTTCCGTTCTAATGTCTTCTGCGAGTTCTTTGAGGAATCTCTCTTCCCCGTATTCGATTACGTGGTTTATGGTCTGTGCATCAATGCCAGGAGAACCCTTGTTGGATTTCACGGATTCCCATGAGCATTTCAGCACATCCTCACGATACACCTTGTCCTTAAGGGTGTAAAACCTTCTGTTCTTGCCAGCCTTGGCTGCATGGTAAAGCTTCTCCCGCAGTTCGTGGAGTTTAGGATATCTTTCAATATTCTGCATATAATACCTCTTCGGAATTATGCCCCCTTCCCTGCAAGAGAAACAGACCAAATTGCAGGCACTTTGCTCCATTGTCTTTCGATAACTTCATCGCTACTATTACCTGCTCCGACTTCCCTGCCTGCTTTCCATGGCATTTCGTTTCGCTTATAGCCATGGTTACCCTTTCGGGACAGACAGGGAGCTCCCAAGTTACCCGATATACCCGTATATGCATGTCGCACCGAAGACGCCGGAGGAGTGGAATGGTTCTCTTCTGCATGAATAGGGCATCGGCTATGGGCTGCCTATCCCTTCGTATGTGTTCTCCATACAGATTATTCGTGTTATATCACCGTTCCATTACAGCATTCGCCAAGGTCATACAGGCTCTGCCTCCCCTTAACACTCCTGCCCGGGAGTGTGGGTATTCACGACGCTCATTTGGTTTCACTGTTGTTGCAACCTGCATACTCGCTCTCCTATTGGATTTCGTCAACCAGTTTCGATACTGCGGATTGCTCCACAGTTCGTGGTTCAAGCTCATAGTCGCACACGCAATTACTATGCAGGACTTCCACCCGCAGGATATATCGATTCCTTGGCACACATAACCCAATACCCTCTATCCCGTTCGCAAAAGCTTCGGGGAATGCTTTTCTTATTATGTTGTAGACTGCGTTGAGATCCGCATGCATAAGGGTTCCGTTTGCGGATCTGAACACCCCTCTACCTGTCCTCTTTCCCATATATGCGTCATGGTGTTCTATGCTCTCGTTGTCAAGGAAAGAGCATTTGCTTGTATGGCTCTCCTCCTGTATCACAACACGGATGCCTGCCTCCTCCGCCTTGTACCTGATCTGTCCGATCAGTGTGCTGAAAGGTATCTGCACAAAGTTCTGGTTGTTTACTTTTCCCATGTTCGTCCCCTGTTTCCATCCTTCACTGTGCCCTATGACAATGGTATCAATGTTCTTCGATTCGGCATAATTAAC
>JAJZLK010000051.1 GCA_021803655.1 Thermoplasmata archaeon | reverse complement strand
TCGAACGGACACTTTTATCCCGAATTTCTGCAGGTCGTCTATGCTTATCTCCCCGGAGTCTGAAAAGGATTCCCCGCCTATCAGCACCTGTGAACCAGCCGGAATGCTGTCGTCCACCGTAAGAAATCTTACGGCTTCTCCGTCATCGGCTGCAAGGAGCATTCCCTCTGAGATCTGGCCCCTTATCTTTGAATGTTTCAGGTTGGAAACTACCACAATCCTTCTTCCCATAATCTGATCTACTGCGTAATTTTTCCTGAGACCAGCCACCAGCTGAATTTCTTTGTCTCCGAGATCAACTTTGAGAACAAACAGCTTGTCTGCATCGGGATGGTCAACTGCTTCCCTGATGATTCCAACTCTCAGGCACGGGCCATTGCTGGAAACCTGATCCTCAATTATCCTGAAAGGGGGATCGGACTTAACGGGAGTGAAGGTGAAATTTCTCTCCCTCAGAATTTCAAGGCCGTTCTCCACGGTTCCTGGAAACCCAAGGATCTCCCAAACTCTTTTCGCTGATGATGGAATGTAAGGGTAGATCATCACCGTTGAGCAGGCTGCCATGTACCCGAGCACCCAGAGCTTACCTATAGCCTGATTCATGTCGGTCTTCACTAGATTCCATGGCTTTGACTCGTTGAAGAATGAGTTTGCTGCCTGGATCACGTCGATCGCCTTCTTCAGCCCCTTCTTTATTTCCACCTGGTTGAGGAATGCGGACCACTCTTCAAGTGCCTGTTCACATAATTTCACCGCATCCAGCGATGCTTCATCAAACTTATCCGGACAGGAGATAACCATTGACCGTGAGGAGGCAAAGGTCGAGATCCTGTGAACAAGGTTCCCGTATTTTGATATTAGTTCGGTGTTGACCTTTTCCTGCATCTCAGTGAATGAGAATTCCGAGTCCCCCGATTCCGGGAGTATGGAAGCGAGATAGTACCGGATATAATCCTTGTGGAATCTCTTCAAAACTTCGTCGGCTACAGATCCAACTTCCTGGCTCTTGGAGAACTTCTTTCCACTGAAGTTGAGGTACTCGTTGGCCGGAATGTCGTAAGGAAGATTCAGCCCTTCGTGAGCTATGATGATTGACGGCCATATGACTGAATGAAACGTTATGTTATCCTTTGCCAGGAAGTAGTATGACTTCACCTGCGGATCCTGCCAGAATCTTTTCCAGTAGTCCGGATCGTTCCTGTTCCGGGAAAGAATTATCGATGCTGATACATATCCCATCAGCGCTTCAAACCACACATATATTCTCTTCCCGTCATATCCGTCAAGCGGCACAGGGACGCCCCATTCCAGGTCTCTCGTGACAGGTCTTGCCTTGAGGCCGTTACTTATGAAATTGCGGGTGAATGACTGCACATTCTGCCTCCAGTTGCTCTTGCCGTCGAACCACTCAAGCAGGCAATCCTGAATCTTATTCAGGAGAAAGAAGAAGTGCTTTGTTTCCCGGAACTCTGGCTGGTCTCCGGAAATGATGCATCTAGGTGACTTGAGATCCTTCGGATCGAGTATCTTCCCGCAGTTGTCGCACTGGTCTCCGCGGGCATTTTGGTTGCCGCAGTACGGACATGTCCCCTCCACATACCTGTCTGCCAGAAACCGGTTACAAGTGGGGCAGAAGGGAGAGGTCATTGTCCTCTCCTCCAGGTAACCTTTTTTCAGCAGATCGAGGAATATATTCCCGACAACTTCCGAGTGCCGGGGATCGCTCGTTCTGGAAAATATGTCAAAGTTTATGTCAAGGTTCCTGAATGTCTTTTCATTCCTGGTATGATACCTGTCAGCTATTGCAGAAGGAGGTACTTTCTCGCGGTCAGCCTTGATAGTTATAGGCGTCCCGTATTCGTCACTGCCGGAGATGAACATCACCTCGTTACCGATAAGGCGGTTGAATCTCACGAAAATATCGGCACCGATGTAGCATCCGGCCAGATGGCCAAGATGAATGGGCCCGTTAGCGTAGGGCAGCGCGCAGTTTACAAGTATTCTTTCCAATTTTCTACCTCTCCCTGGATCGTTCTGACCGGGGTCTGGCATTATTGATCACGGCTTATTTATTTTTCCCGGACGATTGCTACGCTGCAGGATACTCATTCATGCTGAAAATAACCTTTCGTCGGGTTAGAAGCTTGTAGTCAACTGCATTCATGGAATCTTATTATCCCCGTGGTGATGAAGTGTAAATCTCATGAATAATGCCACTTCCCGTTCGATATCATCCCCATACCTGGCTTTTGACAGAGAACACTGGGCGAAAAAGAGGAAGAACTTTTCAGTGGAATATTCGATGTCAGACCTTGAAGCCGCAAGGTCGCTGAATGACGTGATTTCAATGGAAGAGGTAGAAACGGTCTATCTTCCTATATCCAGACTGATAGATCTTTACGTGAGGGCCAGGCTAGAGCTGTTCAATGCCAGAAACCAGTTTCTAGACGAAACTGGCAGAAAAGTTCCATATATAATCGGTGTCACAGGAAGTGTTGCCGTGGGGAAGAGTACCACATCAAGGCTCCTCAAAGCCCTTCTGGAACGTCTTCCTGGGAATCCAAGAGTAGATCTTGTCACTACAGATGGTTTCCTCTACCCAAACAGTGTGCTGGAAAGAAGAAATCTGATGAGAAGGAAAGGTTTTCCCGAGAGTTACGACCTGAGAGCGCTTACCGATTTCCTTTACAGGATAAAATCCGGTGAACCGCTTGTGCGATCCCCTGTTTATTCACATCTTCAATATGACATAATCCCGGGGAAGAGTATAGAGGTGAGGAGCCCGGAGATCCTTATCCTGGAGGGATTGAATATACTTCAGGCCCACGGGGATTCAAAAATAGAACAGGAGAAACCCCTCTACGTATCTGACTTCCTGGACTTTTCCATATACGTGGATGCAAAGGAGGAGTGGATCAAGAAATGGTTCGTGGAAAGATTCCAGATGCTCCAGCAAACAGCTTTCAGGGACCCCGGGTCATACTTCAGAACCTATGCGGAACTCTCAGCTGAAGAAGCCGTTTCAACCGCTTCAATGATATGGGATACGATAAACGGTGTGAATTTAAGGGAGAATATTATGCAGACAAAATGGCGGGCCCAGCTGGTCCTGGAAAAGGGCCCTGACCATTCCATCCAGAGAATACTCATGAGAAAATTGTAACCGGACTGCCTTCTCCCGGTTACGCCTCATGATGAATGTGTCTAGTCCTCAATGGCGTCTCCATCAGTAGTTCTTGACTCTTTTGCCAGATACAACCCGAGAATCATGACAATGCCTGCAATGTAGAGTTCAATAGACCACAGGGGGCGAAGGTACTGCATGCCGAGGATGCCAAGAGGAATCAGGAAAAGAACCCATGCCAGTCCTCCGATGATAGCGCCGCTGTTGTACACAACCCCTACCGCAGTCGATCTGTATCTCTTGCTGAATGTTTCACTCAGGAATGCAGGCAGCAGGGAGAAAATCATGGCTTCCATAAATGCCTGAATACTGAACACCAGGGTAAACATGTAGAAATCTGTTGTATATCCCAGATATACGAAAAGTCCACTCGGAATCGTAAACGCAATCGCAAAGATGAGCATTGGAAGCCTCCTGCTTGGGTTATTGCTCGCAATAATGCCTCCTGTCCATACCCCAAGAAGCGAGATAAAGTTGATTATGAGAAGTGCGTCTAGTCCTGATGCGGAATTGTAGTTAAGGAAAGAACCCAGAAATATTGGATAGAAAGAAAAGGTTGCAGTATTTATGAAAAGGATTCCCGTCATTATCAGAAATGTAGGAATCATTCTCCTATATGATTCCTTGACCATTGCCACTGCAGGGGCCTCGGAAATTTCCTTCTTTTCCTTCATCTCGTTGAACACTGGAGACTCCCTTGACACCAGCCTGACTACGAATGTCAAGAGCCCCGGAACCAATGAAGTCAGGAGCAGTATTCTCCATCCATATGTGGTGAAGTTCTGTAAACCAAGTGCTCCCAAGATAATCAGGTTTACAAACACAATGAAGAAATACCCAGCCCCAAAGCCGCTCTGCACGAAGGCCCCAACGATGTCTCTCTTCTTTCTTGGTACGCTTTCCATCGCAAGGGAAGCCCCTCCTCCATACTCCGCGCCGGCAAACAGTCCCGCCCCAAACAGTATCACATATAGGATCACTGGAGCTGCAACACCAACCTGAGAGTAGACGGGAAGAAGGCCTATCGATGCTGTGAGCAGGCTGAACCCTAGTATCGAGAAAGTGAGAAGTGTCTTTCTTCCCAGCCGGTCTCCAATGTAGTTTCCCAGCAGGGTTGATCCTATCACCCTTGCAACGGCCCCAAATGCTGCCGGAGCAAGTGTCAGTACCAACGCCCAGTATCCAAGGTTACCTGGAAACATCAGGTTTTTAAGCACATAAACTACCAGCAGGAAAGCTATGGTCGTATAACCGTCCAGCAACCATCCGCCCCATGCGGCAAGAATCTGTTTCCATGTACTCCAGTTCAGTCCAATATTACCTATTTCATGTTCTTCCAAATAGTGTCACCACACATTATATTCTGGTGGGTCCCGCCATATTTTGGCATTGGACTAATAAGAAATACTAATTTACAGCCCCTTGATGAGAGAGGCCTTAAATATTTTACTGGATACACACGTTAGAGTGGAAAATATGTACAGTGGCGATCGTTCTTCGCTCGTGTCAGAAATCACAAGCTACGCTGTAAATTATACCATGATGACAAGAACCTAGGTGAGAATGTACGTTGCACCCATCCCTGAAGGATGCAATGACCCAACAGTTTCCGCAAGCTAAATCTGTTGAGAAATTTTCAAACCGCCATAATGAGATAGGCAGCGTAGCCATTTATGTCACTCTTAATTATATTCTTGGAGGAGATGTTTCTCGCGTTCCTTGTATGGGCTCTTCCGCCATACCATTAGACCCGCATAGAGTATGTGACAGTACCACTGAAGTGTTTAGAAGCGGTAGTACCCTGACCTTTGCGCAGGAAGATGGAAGGTGGTTCCGCCCTCTGTTTGCCAGCAATTGATGTACAAAGTTGCCAACCGTTTCGCTTAAATCGTTGACTGGTATATCATAACTTATGGTTCCAGCCAGTTTTGGGCCTCAGGTACGCAAGCGGGTTATGGCGATGATTTCCTTTCCATTCCCCACGGCATGGTATGCACCCCAGACAACCAATGTTTGCTGGGATGGTGAGGGCCCCATATGAATCGCAAGCTGGATTCTTTGGCCATTAAATTCTTGATCCTTGCATTTGTAGCGGAGGCAATATCATCCTGGCCATTTTATGCACTGGGAGATGCACTATTCATCGTTGGGATTTCACTGGCAATTTGGAGCAGGATAGAGCCCAGAAAAGAAATGAGTTAAGAATGAGCGGCTTTTTCGCATAAATACTAACTCTTGTTTTCTTGCGTGATAAGTATTTCAAGCCTACAATTACACACATGGAATTTTCGCCGTCCCAGATACATTATCCTCCTTGTCGATCTTCAGCATGCTGACGCCTCCTAGATATTCCTAGAAGACTTCGGGAGAGTATTTCCTGACCAGATCATGCTTTCTCAGCACGTTGAAGATACGATAATGGAGTGCCGGGATAATGAAATCGATGAACAACCATCTCTGCAGCAATGGTAATCAATGAGGTACGATTTGTGGATTGTTGAAGAATTACGAGGCTTCACTTCTCTTCCTGTATATGGCGTGCGCCTATGCGCTCAACTATCCATTCCTGAAAATAGCGTTTGGGATGGAACCGCCCATGGTTGTGCTGTTCTTCAGGATTTTCTTCGCCCTGATTAGCTCGATACCATACATCGCCCTTAATCTTAAGAGGTTTCCTTCAGGACTCAGGGACAATTCAATAGTCTTTGCCGTCTCCATGCTGAACATTGTCGGATTCATGGGCCTCTGGTTTGTGGGAGAGAGCATGGTCAGTGCAGCTCTCAGTTCCATCCTCGTCTACACCTACCCTATTTTCAACGTGCTTCTTTCCATGGCGTTTACCGGTGAGAGGCCGGGACGTGGAGCGAAAGCAGGTCTCATTGTCGGGTTTGCAGGAGTTATCCTGGTTTCCATTGCAAATGTCCAGATCGCAGGATATGCCGGGATAGTTCTTCTTCTTGTAAGTGCAATAAGCTGGGCCGGAGGGACTGTTCTTTTCAAGAAGATGACACCCCACATGGAGGTAAGATCGGTGAATGTGCTGCAGTATGCCTATTCAATGCCCATCCTGTTGATCTTTGCCTTGTTCACTGGCTATTCCGGCTTTACCCACCTTAACCTGGAATTTATCGGAATCGGCTTTTACCTCGGCCTCTTCGGTACATACCTGCCATATCTCGTGTACCTCCTCCTTTTCCGCAATTACTCAATTTCCAGAATCTCTCCCTATTTCTTCATTGTTCCTGCTCTCTCCGTGATATTCAGCATGATCATTCTGGGAGAGACCATTGGGCTTACAACAATTGCCGGATTCACAGTGATTTCCATCGGCATATTCCTGAGCAATCGCTGATTGTCTGTACCGCTTCATGGGCAAGTAAATATACGTAACCTTGTTTTAACCCTGCTGATGGATTCCCTTACAGATATTTGCCGTGTTATCTCCCAGTGCAGGAACTGTGACCTGCACTTTTCGAGGAAGAGGGCAGTTTGTGGTATCGGTCCAGGGAACGCAAGGCTGATGATTGTCGGGGAAGCTCCGGGATCATCTGAGGATGAGAAGGGACTGCCGTTCGTAGGAAGGAGCGGAAAGCTGCTTGATCAGGTACTTTCAAACCTGAACCTCAGGCGGGAGGAGATATATATCACAAATTCAGTCAGGTGCAGGCCAATGCTCGGGAAGCCGCCAAAATTGAGTGAAATCAGGACATGTTCCGGATATCTGAGGCGGGAGATTGAACTTGTGAAACCCAGTCTTGTGATTCCGATGGGCAACTCCGCGCTTGGGTCCCTTGGTTTTGTGATCAACAGGAAGTTTGACAGGGTAACTGAGATCGTCGGGAAAGTGATAGACCACGGAGAGTTCTTTATTTGCCCCCAGTTCCACCCGGCCGCCATTCTGAGGAATCCAAAAAGGAGGGAGTATTTCGAGGAATATTTCCGGAAAGCCTCTGCTCTCCTCGAAGATCTGGGCAGGATGCCACGCGAAGAAATCGTCCGGAAATACAATTCTTCCAGATTCTGAGTGATCAGATCTGGAAGAGCTGGTAATTCGGGGGCTCGGTCATTATCTTTATGTCGTGCGGGTGACTCTCCTTGAGCCCATTTGCGGTGATTCTCACAAAGCGGGAGTTCTTCCTCAGTTCGTCCACAGTGGCTGAACCTACATAGCCCATTCCGGACATCAGTCCTCCAACAAGCTGGAAGAGAACCTCTCCTACCTTACCCCGGTATGGAACAGCCCCTTCAACGCCCTCTGCAACGAACTTATTATCTCCCAGTTTTCCGTACCTGTCGGATCCTCCGGCGTTTATCGCGCCAATAGAACCCATTCCCCTGTATGACTTGTACTTTCTTCCGTTGATGATCATCTCAATCCCCGGACTTTCCTCAGTTCCGGCAAGGAGAGAACCAATCATCACGGCATTTGCACCTGCGGCGATCGCCTTGACTATGTCTCCTGAGAACCTGATGCCTCCGTCCGCAATAACAGGGATATTGTGTGTCTCGGCCACCTCTGCACATTCTGAAATCGCAGTTACCTGAGGCACCCCGACTCCAGCTATGATCCTGGTGGTACAGATTGATCCAGGCCCTATGCCTACCCTGAGGGCGTCTGCTCCAAGCGAAATCAGGTCTTCCGCGGCTTCCCCTGTAGCAATGTTACCTGCGATGATGTTACAGTCTACTGCTTTCCTCATCTTCCTGAAGGAGTTCAATACGTTCTGATTGTGTGCATGAGCGGTATCCACCACTATTACGTCCGCCCCTTCCTTTTCAAGGTTAACTGCCCTTTCTATGTCAAAGGGACCGACTGCGGCGCCGACCATGAGTTTTCCCTCCTCGTCACGGGTAGCGTCCGGGTACCGGTGTCTTGTTATGATGTCCTTTGCGGTGATGAGACCGACAACCCTTCCGGATGAATCTACGAGTGGGAGTTTCTCGATCCTGTGTTTGTAGAGAATGTCCGTCGCTTCATCTATCCCTATCTCGTCCCTTGCAGATATCACGTCCTTGATCATTACCTCCGAAACGGTCTTAACATTGTCATGTGCAAATTCCAGGTCTCTCCTCGTAACTATTCCCACGAGTTTGTCTCCAGATATCACGGGAAGCCCGGCGATCTTCTTGGTCCTCATGATCTCAACGACCTCCCTCAGAGGCGTCTGCGGGTCAACGGTATGAACGTCCCTGATCTTGATGGACTCCTCCCTCTTCACCTTGTTAACTAGAATTAACTGGGCATTCACTGATAGATTTCGGTGTATTATGCCGATTCCGCCAAGGCGTGCCATTGAGATTGCCATCTCGGCTTCAGTGACCGTATCCATCGGTGACGAGATAATCGGAATTTTCAGGGATATGTCCTTGGTGAGTCTTGTGGACACGTTAGCATTCTTTGGTTCGACGGCGCTTTTTGATGGAATAAGGAGTACGTCGTCGAAGGTTAATCCTTCCCTTATTCTGGAAAGCTTATCCTCAAACATGGAAAGGTAAGGGTTAACGTATAAATAAATCTGATCAATCGTACCCTGGCTCCAAGGGCTAATGAATGGCCCTGCCCACAAAGCCAATGGTATTCCGTACCTCATCAGTGAATGAGTAGCAGATGTTTGTGAAGTATCTCTCCATGAGCTGGATGGATACGCCTACACGCTTTGAAGATTCTGATACCATGTTTGAGGCATGCTTCTCGACTGCGTCATCGAGGTTAGTGATGTCTATTTCTGGAAGAGACTTGACGTCAGTGGCCGTGACCGTAACGGCATAAACAGGCGGCAGCCCAAAGTTGACTGAAAATTGCCTTCCGATGTCCAGAAGAATCCTGCATCCTGAATTGAATGCCCTCAGGGCTTCATCGCCTATGACAAGGGCGTAGTCTGCCTTCTCAAGAAGATCCTGGGCTTCCGTGAAATCACAGTGAATGAGTTCCGTCCTGATACCGAGTTTCCTCATTATCTGGTCTAGATAAAACTCAGTGGTTCTGGTGTGTGAAGTTACCGCTATTTTCATGGGCGTGCCCATTGGATTACCGCTGGAGACCAGGAGCGTGGAAATTGTGCCAGA
Source organism: Thermoplasmata archaeon (assembly GCA_021803655.1). GTDB lineage: Archaea > Thermoplasmatota > Thermoplasmata > Thermoplasmatales > Thermoplasmataceae > JAMDBT01. Next base: position 45,204 of record JAJZLK010000051.1, on the reverse strand, counting down.
AAGCGAGTGGATCGTTGGCCCTTCCACCAGTCTCAAGGCTTCCCTGTTTTCTAAGTATGAAACAAGGCTGACCATCCCCAGATCGAGCTCCCCGGATTTCACCATTTCCAGTATTTTCGAAGGATGGGCTCTCCTCACCTCATATCTTGAGGATAGAAAGGACGCAAGCGGATCCGAGTGGGAAAAGTCTATTACACCAAATTTCCTCAGGGGTTCTGCAGGTTCCGTCATCTAATCACGCCGGAGATTTTCGAGCATGTCGATGACCGTTTCTTCAATACCGTATTTCGGACTAAATCCCCAGTCCCTGGATGAGATTGAGCAGTCCAGAGATTCCGGCCACTGTTCGGCTATGGCCTCCCTGAAGTCTGGAGCGTATGTGACATGAAAATCAGGAACGTGTTTCCTGATTGCCTCCTCGAGCATTCCTGGAGTGAGAGAATATGCAGAAACATGGTAATCAGTCCTTCGTGTGAGTCTTGCGGAGTCTGCTTCGCATAGCTGAACCATTGCGTTAATTGCGTCAGGCATGTACATCATGGGCAGTCCTGTATCTTTCTTGAGATAACATGAATAGGGATTCCCCCTGATTGCATGGAGAAACATCTCAACCGAATAGTCTGTTGTTCCAGCAGTTGGTGCAGTCCTGTAACTTATGATTCCCGGAAACCTGAGCCCGCGGACATCAAGGCCGAACTTTGAGTGAAAATACTCCCCAAGGAGTTCGCATGAGATCTTCGTTATTCCGTACATCGTAGACGGCCGTATCACGGTTTCAACGGGAGTGCCCTTCTTTGGCGTGCTTGTGCCAAATACACCTATTGTGCTGGGAATGAGCACCTTTTCAACCCCAAGGTCTCTTGCCTCTGCGAGGATGTTGTAAGTTCCATTGAGGTTAACGCTGAATGCAAGGTCCGGATTCTTCTCCCCGGTTGCGGACAGTATTCCGGCAAGGTGGAATATCGAGGTCACGTCTTCCTCCCGGATAACAGCGGAAACATCCTTTCTGGATGAAACGTCCAGCATCCTGAACCTGCTTCCCGGAAAAACCCCTTCAACATTCCTTATATCCGATGCAATTACGTGTTCTTTCCCAAACTTCTTCTCCAGGAAAGGCACAAGTTCAGTCCCTATCTGTCCAAAGGCGCCGGTTACAAGAATAGTACCCATCTTGCCCTGTTAGGTCATCTGTATTTATTAAGGATTAGAGTTGAATCACGGCCTTCTTTAACTTTCCGCTCAGGCAGTTTTTCACTTCAATTTCCAGACACTGATTCACGTGCGGAATGTGATTTGCAGATTACAAGTCTGCCTGAGTGCGAAACAGATCGAGCTGAACGAATTGCGACAGGTCCGATTTGGTCATATCAGGAAAAATAATTAATACTCACAGACACTGGAACTGAAGCTCAATAAGCACCACAAAAGCGCGGGATTATTTATGGACAGTGAATCAGATCAAAACGGCAGCTCCAACCCTTCAGGAGCCGGAGGAGACCAGGAGAATCAGAACGTATCATACCAAAGGAAGGGAGGCTTCATACGACTTGTACGCAAGCCATCTTTTGCTTTCTTGTGGGCCGGATCTATTGCTTCGTCCATAGGATCATCTGCCGGATTCATCGCAATAATATGGTTTGTGTTCATTGAAACTGGGTCCGCCATCGACGTCGCTTTTCTTGGCCTGGCTACACTTATTCCAAGAGTTTCCTTCGGGATCTTTGCGGGGGCACTTGCAGATCGCTTCAACAGGGTTCGCCTGATGATACTGGCTGATCTGCTCCGGGCATCAGTAATGATACTCTTTGCGGCAAGCGTGATTTTTTTCGGCTTTGTATTTGGCGTAGTTCTCCTTTCTGTCATCGTGCTTGGATTCGGAATGAGCCTGTTCAGGCCTGCACTGAACTCTTTTCTGCCAACATCCGTGGATAAGAGGGACTTGGGAACGGCCAATGGCCTGATCGGCACCGCGCAACAGATTACCTCAATTCTAGGGGCACCGCTTGGCGGGTTTCTTATCGCAATTATTGGCATCTCGCTGACAATTGCATTCAACGGCTTCACTTACCTGATATCTGCCCTGATGATCGTTGCCATGTCCTTTGCAATCTATGGCACGAAGAACAGCAGGCCTGCGGAAACAAAGACGCGCCCAAGATTTTCCACGCAGGTGAAGGAAGGATTCACATACGTGAAAGGACAACCTGCGCTCCTTAAATTGACAATCGCCTCGTTCGGGGCAAATTTCTTTCTTTCAATATTTATGTATTTTATTGTCGTTTACATTTCAGTGGTTCTCGGCGGGGACGCGGTAACACTTGGAATAATTTCCGCTGCGTCAGGCATAGGCTTCGGAACTGGAGCTATTATGGCAGGTCGTCTGAGATCAGAGCGCAGGTTTGGAATATGGTTTTCCGTGGGGTGGGGATTCGGTGCCCTCTCTATTTTGGGTCTCGTACTGATCCCACAGACACTGCCTGCGATCCTGTTCATGGGTCTGTTTGGGCTCGGAGGGGGATTTGGGAACACAACGTTCTTCACGGGCGTACAGAAGACGGTTCCAAACGAACTTCTTGGCAGATACCTCAGCATTGACGAGGTGGGAAGTCTCGCAGCCTCCCCGGCCGGAATGATGACCGGGGGTATCCTGATCACCGTTATCGGCATCGGGTTGGACTTCGCTGTTGCCTCCATTGGAACTGTGATACTCTCTCTCGGACTCCTGATCTTCTCTGATGTCAGAGCACTTCGCGCGTATGATTCCCAATGAACTCGGAGGGTTCTTTGCTCCTTTTGAGGTCCTACTCCCCAGAAATAGACCAGCAGCCCGATCCCGCTGCTTCCAGGATGTGGCTAGCTACCATTTCAAAAGGACGTGGTAGCATGGTAGAGTAGGCATGATAGTGTTCCTCGGGCATCCTCAGGAAGAGGGAGGATTGGAAGTTCACCTGCTTTCACGCCCTTGTCCTGATTTTCAGGAGATGCGAGACACTAGACAGCGTGTCTGCGGCCAATTTGAGGGAAACCAGGCTCAGCAGTCCGGCGGCTACGAAGAAGATCGACAGGTTTGCTGACAGCAGAGCGAGGAATCCCGCTCCTGCGCCAACGCCCAGGCTGACAAGCAGCGAGGCAAAGGACCCTATACATCCGCATGCGCCCGCAGCCATGCTGAGGGCAGTCTTGGAAACTGCCTTCATTACCTCTTCTCCTCCACCCATCACTGCTTTCATGACATAGATGTTTCCCAGAACTCCCAGTGAAACTACCAATCCCAGTAGGATGGATACCATGATCTCGTGGGAAGCCAGCATGATCGGGAATCCTATCACCGATTTGGATACCGTATTGTAATACATCAGGGAAAGCGCTATCACGGTCACGAGGAATCCAGTTGCAAAGCCCTTGTTGGAAAACATTCCAGACAGAAGGAACCTGATCTTGCTCCTTCTTATGCCTATGTTCATATCTCCCGTTTGATCACCTGTTTACCACAATTTGATAAAGTATATAAGAATAGTGTAATTGTACATTATTGTGAGGATACATCATGACAAAGGATCAGGAGGAGAACTTCGTCAAGAGCGACGTGCGAAGGACCATGCTCAAGATACACATATTGTGGAGACTAACGAAGTCCAGCACTAACGCATATTCGATCCTGAAGGAATTTTCCAATGACAAGTTCGCCGTGAGCTTCTTTCCCGACAGGAAGGTACTGAGGGATGACGTTTACAATGTTTTGAAGAGCCTCGAGAAGTCGGAGTTCGTGGTTTCCTCGCCGAAAGTGGAAAACGGGAGGTTGAAACAGTACTTCCAGATAACGGAAAAAGGAGAACGGGCACTCAAATCCTCCACCCGGGAATTCCATAAGGCCGCAAGTGACCTGGAGACACTTTTCCAGGAATAGGATTGTGGGAATCCACTCTCAGGAACCTATCCGGGATTCCGATTAACCAGACGGAGCGGGTTTCTTCCTTGAGAACTGTTTCTTTGCCCTCCTCAGCTTCCTTTCAGATTTCCTCTGGTACTTCGGGGGGTTCTATCTACAGCCCTTCACTGGTTGTTGTGATGGATTTCAGTCCGAGATCTGTGTCGATGGGCCTTAGCTGTTCGGGAAGAGTGTTCTGCATGGCCATGTGTGGTCCTGGTTCGTCTATTCTCACGTCCGCCTGAACGGTGAATATCATGAACCAGTCTCCAATCGTTTCACGCTTTATTGTGAGCGCCTCTATATTGCCCGAAAGGGGTCTGTGCATGAACATGCGAATTTCACCGATCTTTGACAACCGGGCATGCCCATTCTCCATTATCTTGAATCCCGACTGGGTATACGTAATTGAATCGTACCTGTCCGCGGGCTTGAATCGCGGGAATCTCGCCCCGATATTCTTACCATTCTTTTTTCCCTTATTCTCCTGAAGAAGTTGTCATATACTTTGTCACCCCTGTGTGCAACCTCCTGTGTCACATGTGGATGTATGCTGCTGTATTCAGGGAATCTCTTCCTAATCTCAGGGAACTCATTCCGTTGTGAATTGTAATTGACATGTTTTCCCGATCTGTATGCGCATATTCTCTGCTGGAGCATTGCATTGTAGAGTTGACGGCACGAATAGAGTGTGGACTCAAGCATTTGGATCTGTGCCTTTGCTGGATAGGCCCTGAACCTGTATGTCTGCATCATCCTGATTTCTGTTCCTCCACGTATTTCTCTGTTGTATCTGACGATGTGTGTCCATGGGTGGATACAAAATAGGTCCGCGTCCACAGCGCGGGTAATCTGCTTTTGAGTGAGGGAAATCCATTTCTCAAGATTCTTGAGCTCCTCCCCTCTATTCTCGCAATTATGTTATTGAGTGCGATTGTATGGTCCGTCTTTGTGAACAGATGAACATGATCCGGTATGGTTTCGAGGGCGATGATCCCCCCCAGCCATTTTTTGTTGTAACGGCCCTTGATCACGTCACGCAACATAGATCCAACCTCGGGGACAATTACCTTTTTCCGGTATTTAGGGCGCCAGATAAAATGATAGTTCGTGAAATGAACTGAAGTGATGGAACCGGCGTACCCTATTGGAATATCAATAGATGCAACACCCACATATGATGCAATCGGTTCGCTCTCATCCCACCCCCGAAGGAAGTAGGGTTTCCCATTCAAGGTGTTGAAAAAATTCTTCCATATTTCAACCAGTGAAATGCGAGTTCAGCAGAATTATGATTTCCTTATCCACTAAGAGGTTGGGGAATTACAGTTATAGTGATGTCCCTGAACATTAACTTCACTGCGGAAAAAGAGAGATCTGGCAGCAAGCAGGCTGACGAGATTCGGAACCACAAGATAGATTACGGACCCCAGTAACGTCCACACCCCGCTCTAGTCCATGGATCCAACTTATTTGGGCACCTCTATATATACAGTGTTCGCCATATAGAGACTCGAGGAATATTGACCATACTATTTACTATTTGGATAATCTATTTATTCACTGTTGCTGTCAATCATAGGAGTGATATGGAAAACAACCCGTTTGAACCGCTTGATAAGAAGAAACTGGGATCATTTCATTTGAAAAGCATGTTGACCACCGGTTTGGGAGTTTTCACGGATGGATATGATCTGTCGTCAATTGGGATAGTCCTGCCGCTTGTGATTGCATCTTTCGGGATCAAGAGTCTCACAGGGTTCCAGTCTTCGATGCTGGTTGCTTCGGCCTTGGTTGGAGCAACATTCGGAGCCCTAATATTTGGTGCCCTTTCAAATCTCGGAAGAAAGAGATTTTACGGCCTTGATGTTCTCCTGATGGGAATTGGTGCAATACTCCAGATATTTGTGTCAACACCAAGTGAGTTGATAGCTGTTAGATTCCTTCTGGGAATAGGGGTTGGAGCGGACTACGTACTCTCGCCAATGATAATGGGAGAGCACTCCAATGCAAAGGACAGGGGGAAAATAATGGCTCTGGGCTTTGGACTGCTGTGGGGATTTGGAGCTACTGCAGCTGGAGCGGTGTACCTTGGATTGGTACCATTCGTGAGCGGTGCAATAGTGTGGAGAATAGTGCTGGCCGCTGGAGCCATTCCGGCTCTCGCAGTTATCTACTACCGCAGGAAAATGCCAGAAACCGCAAGATATCTTGGGAGAATAAAAGGTGACAGTAAAGAGACGGAAAGCGTGATACGCGAAATAACTGGGAACGACGAGAGGATTCCTCGGGGGATCAGGGACACCAAGGATCTAAAGTACTACCTCAGGACACATGGAAAGATGTTCCTGGCGGCATGCTCCCTATGGTTCCTGTTTGACATGGTTGCATATGCAGGGATTTTGTTCGGACCAAGCCTTATCGCTGGTGGCCTTGGGCTGAACCCGGGTGAATTCCAGTTCCTGGTGGAATTCCTGTTTGTGATTCCTGGTGGCCTGATCGCCCTCTCCTTTATAGACAGAAAGGGAAGGAGGAAAATGCAGATCGCCGGATTTATTGGCATGGGAATTTCACTCGTGGTGTTCGGAGCGTATGCAAGGAGCACTGTCATAATGATCCCGGCAATTGGACTTTCCCTCTTTGGAGGAATGCAATTCTTCTCACAGGCGGGCCCTGGTTCTGTATCAGCTTCGGGAGTGCTCGGGGTAGAACTCGCTCCTACCAAAGTAAGAGGAACAATCCAATCCCTTACTGTAGCTTCAGGAAGGCTTGGTGCCGTGATTTCCGCCTTTGTGTTTCCCTCACTATTCAGTGCGTACGGAGAGACATTCGCTCTTTATTTTCTCGCAGGTATTGCTGTAGCTGCAGCAGCAATCACATTCATCTTTATTCCGGAAACCGGATCTAAGAGCCTGGAGGAATCCTCCGTCGAAGAAGAAACGCTGATTAGTGAAATAAGGGATGCGGAGGGTAGCATTGCTTGGAGTTCAGGAGCTGAAGAACAATGATTTTGATAACAAACGACGATGGCTACAGTAGCCCCGGAATAGTGTCACTGTTCAAGGCTGCTTACAGCGTGAACGAGGAGGTGGAAGTCGTGGCGCCCCTGGAGCAGAAATCAGCTTCAGGCATGGCAACGACACAGAGAAAGCCAATGAGGATGGAAAAGAGATACATCTTCGGCAAGGAAATTTACGGAATATCCGGTAATCCCGCGGATGCAGTTCTTATATCGCTTGGCTACCTGTTTCGAAGCAAGGACGTGAGAATGATCCTGAGTGGCATCAACGCAGGGCCAAACATGGGTATCGATGCTCCGTACACAAGCGGGACATTATCTGCAGCACTTATGGGTGCATTTCACGGGATCAGGGGTATCGCCTTCTCTATGGTGGTCGAGGATATGTTCAATCCTTCCGAGGTCATGTTCACGGCTGGGATACCGTACAGCGCATTTATTGTTGGCCGACTCATGGAAAACGGCTTCCCAGATGGTGTTGACGTTCTGAACATTAATTTTCCGCGCGCGATAAATGAGAACACCAGGATGAGGGTTGTTCCACTGTCGGGGAAACCACTTTACAGAAGGAAAATAGAACGGATCAGGAATTCGGGGAAAACAATGGAGTTCCAGAACATACTTTCAATAGACACAGACTTGCTGGAAAACCGGGACGATGACATATCTACAGTTTTCGGCGATGGAAACATATCGATAACGCCGATTAACTTGCACGGGAGGGAAATAGATCCTGGAGAGACTGAAAGCATTCTGGGGGACAGGATGACCCGGTCAGCAATTCATGACCTGCTTGATTTGCGGGAGCACTGAGAGTTGCTGAACCACGGGGTTTTTCCGCCAGAAATGCACTGACAGAAAATTGAATATTATTTTATTTCAACTTGAGTTCCACCGTCCATTCTTCGTGAAGATGCATACTACATATTTGATGGAAAAAGGTTTGATTCACAGTCTCGAGTCAAAAAGTGATAGTTAAGATATGGAATTACTATATGCATATGACCTACCATATATACATATTGTCATAGCTATATAGTATATTGATTATGATTAAATACTCTTTATTTATGGTTGTTCGATATGAAAACTACAGGAGACGGTGCCATTCCAACATATGGTGCCTTAGATAATGCACACGTAAGCAGGACACACCTTAGGATTACGGCGTTGTCCGCTGCCGGAACTTTGCTTGATGGCTACGACATTTCCATTATATCTGTGGCCCTAATTTTATTATATGGCGTCCCGGCTTTTGGATTGAATAACCCTACGGCTAAAGCGCTAATTGCAGCGTCCACAGTTATAGGAATGTTCTTTGGAGCCATAATCTTTGGTTACATTACCGATTTGAAAGGCCGGAAATTGATGTACGTATGGGACATGGTGATTTTCATTGTAATGACACTCCTGATTAGCGTATCTTTCAATTTTGAATCCCTGTTCATCTTCAGGTTTATACTCGGTATTGCAATCGGGGCAGATTACGCCATAAGCACAACGATTATAGCTGAATTTTCTCCAGCCAAAACCAGGGGAAAGTTGTTGGTAACTAATGTTCTAGCCTGGTTCACTGGAGCTGCGATAGCAGCCTTTGTTGGATATTTCCTCCTGCCGCTTGGTCCTGATGCATGGAGATTCATGTTTCTTGTTGGTATCATACCTGCGCTTGTAGTGCTTATTCTAAGGAGGGACGTTCCGGAATCCGCAAGGTGGCTGAGAAAGTCAGGACAGTTGGACAACGCCAGAAAAGTGGAAATTGAGATTGCGGGAAGATCAGATGCCATTCCCGGGTCGTATTTTAAGAGTAACACTGCGTTCTCGAGACTATTCAGCAGGAAGTATATCAGGAGCACACTGTTTGTTGCAATATTCTGGTTTTCGTTTGATGTTGCCTTCTATGGAATTGGCATTTTTTCTCCAACGATACTCACCATACTCGGTTTGAGTTCAAACTCTGCAATACTGGGGTCCGCCATATTTGATCTCTTTGCCGTTGCTGGCGGCATTCTTGCATTGACCCTGATAGAACGGCTGGGAAGGAGAACGATAACTATAATAGGTTTCTCTGGAATGGGAATTTCCCTCTTTGTACTGGCAATAGTAACCCATTTTGTATCCCAGGCTGGCCTGGCCACATCTGTCGCGCCGTTGGTATTCATCATGTTCCTGGTGTTCGAGGTAACCCAGGCGATTGGACCGGGTTCTACAGACTTTGTCTATCCACTTGAACTGTTCCCGACATCAGAGAGGGCCACTGCAGTCGGTTTTGGAACATCCGTCAGCAGAGTCGGGGCAATACTCGGGATAACAACTTTTCCATTCATTGTCCTATCCTATGGAATCAGCTCCAGCCTCCTGTTTTTTACAGGGTTTGCTGTAATTGGGTTGCTTTCAACTATCTTTCTTGGAATAGAGACAAAGGGAAAGACTCTTGAAGAGATAACGGGTGAAGTCCCGGTTAAGAATCCCCGTATAGGATACAGCATAGAGAGCGAAGCCTTTACGGAGGATGCACCCTGATGGTGATAAAATTCCTTGGAAACTGGTCGTCACATATCGGTGCAAACCACAGGAATTCCTCCGTGATCATAGACGACAAGGTCGTCATAGATTTCGGACCACACTCAATGGAATCATTGCTTGAGAGGGGAATAGACCCGGAAAAAATTGATACTGTGCTGATATCTCACATGCATCTGGACCATTTTATGGGACTTCCTGAACTTCTCTGGTACAGAGGTTCTGCCAGGACAAAAAATACCCTGACCGTGATGGGTCCAAAGGGAATCAAGAACACAATGGAACAGATCATGAAACTCGTAAACACACCAGTTAATGGCCGGTATGAGATTAATGTCGAATACGTCGAGGAAAAGAAACTTGACTTCATAAGTGTGTACCAGGGGAATCATATAATTCCCGATAATGTCTATCGCCTGGACTATCCCGGAGCCTCAATAGTTTACACTGGTGACACGGCATACAGCCAGAATGTCGTAAAGGCGGCTGAGGACGTGGATTACCTGTTACATGAAATGACCTATACCGACGCTGACGCTGAGACCGCGGAATTCTGGAAACATTCTACTTATTCTTCTGTATTGAGTGTGATGTTGCAAAGCCATTGCAGATATCTTGTTCCAACCCATCTTACGCAGGCATCCTTTGATCTGGTCGTGGAACAATCGAAACGTGTTGAACAAATAATTGCACCCGTAAAGGACCTAAAAGTTTGACGTCGGAAAATAGATTTTCACGCCATGTACTCGATGCAGGAACACGCTTCGGAGGCATTATCATATTATCTTTCAAGTAGGCTTATGTGAAGAATATAATGGGGGAACGTTCCCGTCTACCTCCAGATCACCTTCAATCCCTTTACTGTCTCAAATGAAGGATCGTTAGATATCAATGGGATTTTGCGCACAAGCGCCTCAACCGCTATCATTCTATCATGCAACTCCGGAATTGCTAGATGAACAAAGGGGGCCCAGGCGTCGACCGGCATCGAAGAAATTGAGATGAATTGGGAACTTTTTATCTGATCGATGATCTGTTCAACCGCACTGAAGGAATTTGATAACCGGAGGCGTCCTTTGAGAGCAACGTAAGTAAACTCCGCCAAAGCAATTTGCGGTAGCAAAATGGTTCCATCTCCGAGCTCTACTCTTTCAACGGCGGCAGCAGCAGAACGAGGCAGGTCATCTTCGAGATAATGAACCAAACCAATCGTATCCATCACGACATCGTTCAAATCGACCATTCACTCCTCAATTCGTTCAGGTCATCTTCAAATCCTTTAACGTCTATCTTCCCTTTCAGGAGTCCCCGGAGTGTGCCAGGCGAGTGCTTTATCAATAATCCCTCACCAGCATCCAGTATCAAAACAACCTCTCCTTCACGTAAATGATATTTCTCTCTCAATCTCTTTGGAAGTGTGATCTGGCCCTTGGAGCTGATCGTTGCTGACTTAGCCATACTAGATGGTATCGTGTCCTTGTATTAATCTTTACTATAAGTAAAGTATTCCGTATTCATGTCAAGAACTTAAAATATATTTTATGACTGACAACTGGGCATGTCTCAACGCGATAACCCATACACGAAGAAACGCAAAGAAGTTTAAACCACCTGCAAATTAAAGTGCATGAACTCCAGAACTGCATGGGCAAAGGCCGAACTTGAAGAACTAGTAAGAGCCGGAAGACTGGTACCGATAAGAACCCTGGAAACTCATCAGGGTGCGTGGGTTTCCATCGGCGGAAAGAAACTGCTCAACATGTGTTCCAACAACTATCTTGGGCTTGCGAATCACCCCGAAGTGAGGAAAGCGGCGTCAGAGGCGATTGAAGAGTTCGGTATGGGAGCTGGTGCAGTCAGGTCCATTGCAGGAACAAATTCAATTCATGAAAGACTGGAACGGGAACTTGCCTCGTTCAAGCATTTCGAGTCCTCACTGGTATATCAGGGAGGGTTGCTCGCCAATCTTGGTTCAATCCCTGTACTCGTAGGAAAGGAAGATGTAGTTTTAAGCGAGGAACTTAACCATGCAAGCATTATTGATGGCGTAAGGCTGAGTTCTGCCAAGAGGATCGTTTACAAACATCTTGACATGGAAGACCTGAGAAAACAGCTCATGGAACACAGGAAAGAGGGAAGAAAGGCGCTCATCGTTACCGACGGAGTTTTCAGCATGGACGGGGATATTGCCCCGCTTCCCGAAATAACGAAACTGGGAGAGGAATTCAATGCAATGGTCTATGTGGATGATGCTCATGGCGAAGGCGTTCTGGGAGACCACGGCAGAGGCATAGTTGATCATTTCAAGCTTGCCGGAAAAGTTGACATTGAAATGGGAACGTTTTCCAAGGCACTTGGCGGAATGGGCGGGTTCGTTGCGTCAGATTCTGATTTGATCGCTCTCATGAAGCAGAGGGCGAGACCTTTTCTCTTCAGCAGTGCACTGAACCCCGGAGATACTGCAGCCATCGTGAAGTCCCTTGAGATAATGCGCAGGGATGATTCATTGCTGAGGAAACTCTGGGACAACTCAAAGAGACTCAAGGAAGGACTTTCTTCTGCAGGATATGACCTGGGAAGAAGCAAGACGCCGATTACCCCGGTCATGGTCGGTGACGAGAGAAAGGTACTCGAACTGAGCCAGTCTCTGTATGCGGAGAGTAATGTGTTCGCGTCGCCCATTGTCTTTCCAACCGTGGCCAAGGGTACTGCAAGAATCAGGCTCATGCCTTCCGCCGTGCATTCCGTTGAAGACATTGACTATGCCATAGAATCTTTCACAAAACAGGGTAAGAAGCTCGGAATACTGGCATGAATGGCGACATTCTGAAACTTCCTGAAGCGGGCACCACGGTATTCACTATTGACAGTGCTTCAAGTCCGGGAGTGGTTATAGACCGGATAAACCGCTTCGTGGTGAGCGTGAATGCCAGTGGAAGAGAAGTGCTCTGCCATCTTCACGATCCTGGAAGACTGAAGGAACTCATATATGCAGGAAACGAGGTCCTCGTAAGGAGAAGCAATGGCGTGAAAACCAGCCGTTCCATAACTGCAGCGAAGCGTGATGGTATGTGGATACTCACCGATTCAAGGTTCCACAACAGAATCGTCTCCACCTTCCTTCCATCAGATTGCATACCGGAATTCAGCGTCGGAAAGAAAAGGATAGATTTTGCCTGCGGCAGGTACCTGATCGAGGTGAAGGGAAGCACACTGTGTGAAGATGGAGTTGCATTGTTCCCTGATGCCCCCTCCGTGAGGGCTTCGGAGCACATGAGGACACTCAGGGATCACGTGGAGAGCGGTAACAAATCCATGTCACTGATCCTTGTATTCTCGCCTGACGCATTGTCGTTCTCCCCGAACACAGGTACCGATCCTGAGTTTGCAAGGGAACTTTATCTGGCAAAGAAGTCTGGAGTTGAGATCAGGGTTCTCAAATTCGAGTTTGACGGGAACTCGATTCATTATTCAGGGGAGATTCCATCCATGATCCATGAACCGGAGGGTTGCTGAACATGAGACTGGAAACAGCGAGAAAGATAATTCCGGACCTGTATGAGAAGATCGCCTCCCAATCCCCACCGCACCACTTTGAATTCTCTGATCCTTTCTGGGTACTCATCACCACAATCCTTTCCCATAGAACCAGAGATGAAGTCACGGATTCGGCTTCCAGAAAACTCTATGAGAAGTACGGAAACGCACAGAATCTTTCCGATGCTGATTATGAAGAAGTGCGATCCCTTATTTCACGAGTAGGATTCAGTTCCGTCAAGGCATCACGAGTTATTGAGGCTGCGAGAATTGTGGTCAACGACTTCGGAGGAAAGGTCCCTGCATCGATTGATCTCCTGATGACAATACCAGGAGTTGGAAGGAAGACGGCCAATGTCGTCCTGTCTGATTCCCTGGGAGTCCCCGCCATCGCAGTCGATACACATGTGCAGCGCATATCCCGAAGAATCGGGTTATCCCCATACAATGATCCGGAGAAGACCGAGGAAAGGCTGAGGAAGATAGTGCCGGAAGATATCTGGATAGGGTTCAACCCAACTCTTGTTGAATTCGGCAAACATGTATGCAAACCTGTGAAGCCTCTGTGCGGTAGCTGCCGGATAAGCAGTTATTGCGAGTATTTCGCATCTAATGTTAAGAAAAGAAACAGAGAATAGCGCCGTGCCAGTTTTAAAAACAAAAACAAAATATACCAATAGCCATTTTTAGCTTCACCTTGACCAGTCTTAATATACCCAGGAACTTTCGGGCGGCAAGGAAGTGGAATCATGGTAGAAGTTAAAGTTAAGAGCGAAATGGATGTAGATAGAAGTCTTTGCAACTACTGTGGAGCATGCGTAGGAATGTGCCCCACTGACGCGATTTTCATGGATGATACCGTAATAGAGATCCATGAAGAAAAGTGCATAAAGTGCAGTTTCTGTGTCGTGGGATGCCCCACAGCAGCAATCACAGCAGAGTGGTTCCATGCAAAACTATGATGTTCTTGTAATCGGCGCAGGTCCCGGTGGAAGTTCTGCGGGAAGATTCGCAGCCCGCGCAGGCCTGAAGACGCTTGTTATTGAGAAGAGACCGGACATAGGTTCTCCTGTCAGATGCGGAGAGGGACTTTCCAAAGAATGGATGAAAGAGGGGGAGATAAAACCCAACTCTCACTGGATTTCTGATGAGGTTAAGGGTGCAAGAATATATGGTCCGTCCGAGAAGAAAGCCATCACGCTGACTGCTGAAAAGGCGGGAAACGAGGTTGGATTCGTTGTAGAAAGGGACAAATTTGACAAGGAAATGGCCGCAATTGCTGCAAGCGCGGGCGCAGATATCTGGGTCAAATCTCCTGCCATGAGCGTAATAAAGGAAGGAGACAGAATTGTGGGGGCCAATGTAAGGCACAACGGCACCATTGAGGAAGTCAGAGCCAAGATGGTGATTGCCGCAGATGGATTTGAAAGCGAGTTTGGAAGATGGGCTGGACTTAAATCAATAATTCTCGCAAAGAACGACATTATTTCATGCGTGGAATACAGGATGATAGGTGTGGACAGTGACCCTGACTACACTGACTTCTACCTTGGATCATGCGCACCTGCAGGATATCTGTGGGTATTTCCAAAGGGAGAACACGAGGCAAATGTCGGGATAGGTATAACAATCACTGCACTGAAGGACAGATGGGAAGTCAGGAATTATCTCGACAACTGGATCAAGAAACACCCCGGATATTCGAAAGGTAAGACTATCCAGTTCATTACCGGAGGAGTTTCAGTGTCAAAAGTGAAAGAGAAGTTTACTCTGCCCGGACTTCTTCTTGTGGGAGACGCGGCTAGGCTCATCGATCCGATTACTGGAGGAGGTATTGCCAACTCATACTTGTCCGGAAAGATGGCGGCCAGTGTGGCTACCGAGGCAATAGAGACTGAAAACTACACCATGGAAATGATGCAGAAGTACGAGAAGATGGTCAAGGACAAATTCCAGAGGAAACACCTCAGGAACTGGATCGCCAAGGAGAAACTGGCTACTCTGTCAGACCAGACCATGGATAACCTTGTGGACGTGATCGCGGAAGTGAAGATGAACGATATCTCTGTGGAGACTATTCTCTACGCGATACAGAATAAGTATCCTGAAATGGTAAAAGAGCTCGAAGACCTGCTTTAGCCGGCGGGATATTCAACCATGTCTTTGCCGCCTGAGAACCCTTGGCGGCATACCATTATTTTTGATTTCTTGTGTTCCGCGGTAGAATGATCCTGTGTGAAAATCCTGTTCCCAATAGTAAAAGTGTCAGAACAGGATGATTTGATCCCTAGCTTCCCCCTTCTCCGAGAACGTTCTCAAGACCGAAGTCTCCTCCGCGGAACTGGGCCTTCAGCATCTTCTTGAGGTTGCGGTTGCCCTGCATCGCCTTCATGTTCTTCTTCATGGCTTTGTATTCCCGGAGCAGTGACCTTACGTCTGCCTCGTTTCTTCCGCATCCCCTGGCGATCCTTGATATCCTTGATGCGTTTATTACGTCCGGCTCTTCCAGTTCCGTGAAGGTCATTGAATCCATGATTGTTCTGTAAACCTTGAGTTTCTCTTCTGCGCTGTCAAGCACACTGCCGTCAATCTTTGCCCCCGCAGGCATCTTGTTGATCGGGAGTGAGTCCACGATCTTTCGCATAAGTCCCGGCTGGGCAAATTTCTCCCATATCTCGTACATGTCCTTGAGGTTGAATTTGCCGCTCATGAGCTTGGACATGGTCTTCTCTGCTTCTTCCGGAGATATATCGCTCTCTTCCGCGAACTGCATCAGGCTCTCAAGATCACCAAGTCCCATCAGTCTCGAGAGAAACCTCTTCGGATTGAATATCTCCATGTCCTCAAGGTGTTCACCTGTTCCGATAAAATAGACAGGCTGCCTTATGGATGCCACCGCACTGAGGGCCCCTCCTCCCTTGCCGGTTCCATCCATCTTGGAAATTATGACTCCGGTTATTCCAACAGCGTCATTCAGTGTTCTTGCCTGGTTGCCAGCCTGCTGTCCCATTGTGGCATCAAGCACAAACAGTACCTCATCCGGATTGACTGCTTTCCTCAGTTCCTTGATTTCTGATATCAGTTCATCATCCAGGGAGTCCCTGCCACTGGTATCGACAATCTTCACCTGTATCTGGGAGAGTTCTTTCAGACCCTCGCGGACAACCTTTACTGGATCTTTTTCTTTCTCTTTCCCGTAAAATGATACATTGAGCTGTTTTGAGAGCTGCTCAAGCTGGTTATACGCCGCTACCCTGTGGACGTCTGCGGCTATAAGCCCAACACTGAGTCCTTTCTTTGTGAAGAATTTTGAAAGTTTCCCAGCCGAAGTAGTCTTACCCTGACCGTAGAGCCCAACCAGCATAATGGTCTGAGGCTTTATTTCGAGCTTTGACTCCTCGCCCATTATCTTCAGAAGTTCCTCGTAGATAATCCTAACAAGGAAGTCCTGCTCTACCATTCCCGACGGTGGCTTTTCCTCTGAAGCCCTTTTTTCAAGGGTTCTTGCAAGTTCAAGTGTGAGTTTTACGTTCACATCAGCCTTCAGTAGAATCCGCTGTATCTCCTTAGAAACCTCCTTGATGGTTTCCGGATCAATGTGGCTGCTTCCCGCTATCCTTCGTAATGTTTCCCTTATGGAAGTTGCAAAGGAGTCAAGAACCATTCAATCACCTTTCAGTATTCTCTCCACCTGTGGGAGCAGGATTCGCATGTGTAGAATTTTGTTTCCGGCTCATCGGCTGATCTTGTCTGCTTAAGAAGGAAGTATGCACCCACATGCCTGCATTTAGGACATACCGCGTCTGAGTCGAGAGGTTCGGCATTCTTTTCCTCATCGATTATGACCACCTGCTTTGCAACACCTCTATTAACTATCCTTCCCGATCCGGCTTCCATCTTTGACTTGTTTTTCCGGTTTCCGCAAGATGAGCAAACATAGTAGTCTCCCGAACTCGACATCAGGGAGCTGCATTTGTCACAAAACATTATGCTGTGCTAATTCAATTGCCTTATATAAAAAGTAAGGGACAATCCGATCATTGATCCTGAGTTGCCTGGATTCAGTTTATCAACATGGACGACATCTCATCATGGTGATGAAAAACGTCTGGATATGATGAGGGAAGAATCCGGGAGATTCTGAAGCAGTACAGGAAAGTCGCGGTAGTCGGCATATCGGATAAGCCGGAGAGAGACAGTTACAGGGTTGCATCCTACCTCGTGAACCATGGATTCACCGTTTATCCCGTAAACCCGATGTTCCAGGAATGGAACGGCATTAAGTCGTACCCGGATCTCAAGTCGATCCCGCGCAGTGAGGGTATAGAGATAGTGGACGTATTCAGGAAGGCAGAAACTGTACTGCCGGTGGCCAGCGAGGCGGCTGAGATTGGAGCAAAGGTTCTCTGGCTGCAGGAAGGGGTTGTAAACAGGGAAGCTGCGGACCTGGCGAAGAAGAAGGGGCTTACTGTCGTAATGGATAGATGCATGATGAAGGAAATTTCAAGAATAAGTTAGTATATCGCAAAGGCTGGCGATCGGCCGGGGTAGCCTAGCCCGGTAAGGCGATAGATTCGAGATCTATTGCTCTTGTAGCTCGGGAGTTCAAATCTCCCCCCCGGCGTTCACTTATCATTAGGATCGCAGTTCGATATCACCCTGCTGAGTGCTTCAGCAGTTCCTTTCGGATTGTCCAGAAGCATATCATGTCCTGAATGTGCAATTTACTTCAAGCAGAACACCCGATGACAGGACTCTCTCCATCGTGACTGACCTGTTTCCCGCGACCACACTGTGTTCCCCTACCATCACGAGAGATGATCTCATGGTGAATTCTTTCCATGCGTCAAATTCCCTCATACTGCTGAGTGCGAGAGAGGTCCGGTACATAGCGCGTGGAGAGGACATTCTCAGGCTGCCCGCATAATGCATGTCGGAAAGGCTGTTTCCTTCTGGAAACAGAAGGTCATGGAAGATTGTTTCAAACCCGGATACGTACTCACTTTCGGAGATTCCAACGGCCCTTCCCGAAATAGATGAAGGAGACGGATGCAGCTGCAGAAGATTTGGTTCTCCAGTAATCACCTTTCCAATTCTTTCTGGGGAAAGATACGCTATCCCGAGAGCGATGGCTCCTCCTGCACTATGCCCCAGGACATTGAAGTGGTTGATCCCGAGTTCGTCCATGAGTCCCAGTAATGTGCGGGACTGATCAAGTATTGAGTATGAGAAATCATCGGGTTTATCGCTCATCCCGAATTCCAGCAGATCCGGGATCACAAGTTTCGCCGGAAGGAGTCTTGCCAGATAGACATAGTTCAGCAGATCGCTCCCGAGGCCATGTATCATCAGCAGTGGATCGCCTTTTCCTTCACCCAGAATGTAATTCAACTTTCCGGGTTCTGATTCATATACGGCCTTTATGAAACGGTTCTGTTCCATATCGGTGTGGAAGTGCCAGTCGGTATTAATTGATACCCCCGTGGCATCCATCGTCCAGCTATTCAGGTAGTTCAAATAACGCTGATTCCACTGCCTCGTAGTAATGGAATGGCATTTCTCCCTGGTTCTACAGTGATATCCTCCCTGGAATCTTGGGAAATGCGGTAGCCATACCGGCATGTTTCAACCCGCAGAGGTATCTGGTGAATCTTTCAACGCCAATTCCAAACCCTGAGGAGCCTTTCATTCCCTGTTTCGCTGCAGCCAGGAACCACTTGAATGTCTCAGGGTTCTGGCCCTTCTTGCCTATTCTTTCAAGGATTCTCCCGTAATCGTATTCCCGCTCGCCTCCGGAGAGCCCTTCCTGAAAGCCTTCCGGCCAAATCAGGTCCATATCCATGAGTATTCCCGGCGTATCTTCCCTTTCCCTGTCGTAGAATTCACGTGCCTGAAGTGGTATGTCCACTAACCACACAGGTTCCTTTGCATCTGCAGAGAGACTCTTCTCAAATTCATCACCATATTCTCTGCTGGCATCAAGATACGAGATTCTCCTGAAGCCTTTCCTGAAATCTGAGATATCGCGTCCGAATGCTTCCATCTCCTTCCTGTTCTCCTCCCGGACTGCACGTACTGCCTCGATGATCAGGTTCTCTGCGAGATCCATCGACTGATCCCTCGTCCATTCCAGTGCTTCAACGTCCACCTGGGTGAACTCATACAGGTGTCTCCCGGTTTCTGCCTTATCGCTGGTTTCCAGCCTTATGTTGGGAGACATTATGTAAATTCTGCCAAGTTTCTGGACCGCAATCTGCTTATGAAAAATCATGCTTTTCGTAAGCCACATTTCACCTCCGTAACAGCTAATCCTTGGATCAGAGACCGGATGGTTGAGGGGATCGGTAAGGGGTGAGACCATCACTGGAGGTATCTCAAGAAAGCCCCTGTTTCTCAGGCTAGACGACAGAGAGTGCCTCAGCGTGGCCTGTACGCTCAATGCCATCTTCACGTCCTCATCTGACAGGTGGCGAATTGCTTTCACAACTTCCTCTTCTGGATCGACTAAACTGATGTTTTGCTTCATAATACGACGTTACATGAGATAAGATAAACATTTACGAATGCATTTGGACATAACGACAGATTTATAACATATAATTGAATTTCTGTTCGTGAAAGGAAACCTTGACAAGAAAGATCTCCAGATAATGGATTATCTCAGGAACCACGGAAGAGACAAGATATCAGAAATATCTGAGAAGACCGGGATTCCAAGAGCCACCATCTTTGAAAGAATCACAAGGTTGAGGGAAGAGGGTTACATACGCAAATTTACGGTTGATCTGGACCTTGAGAAGATAGGATTTCCGGTGATGGCCTATATCATGGTAGCCTTTGACTCCGGGTCAGGGATCGACCAGAGATCGCTTGCAAGGAAGATTTCAAAGCTTGAGAATGTACTCTCTGTCTCGATTATTTCCGGACAGTGGGACATAATGGTACACACCATCAGCAGATCCATGAAGGACCTTTCAGTATTCGTACTTGACAAACTGAGAAGCCTAGAGGGTGTCTCAAACACGTTATCCATACCGGTGTTTGAAGCTGTGTCCTGATTTGGCATGGCAGAAATGAGATTGTCCTGAGAATCTGAAAAATTGTTAAGTATCCGGCAACAATCCAAGTGGAAAGCTGGGGTAGCCTAGTCTGGTAAGGCGCAGGTCTGGAAAGCCTGTGCTCTCGTAGCTCGGGAGTTCGAATCTCTCCCCCAGCGTTCACACCACGCCTGCGTTGGAGATCATCTGTTCTGTGGCAAATATTGCTTTCAACTGTGGAGAACTCCTGTATAAATCCAGAGAAAGAGTGCTTGCGACCATTACAAGCATTCCGGAGATGAATATCAGCATACCTGGGCCCAAATAACCGACCGTTATCATGAAGACCGTTAAGAGAATAATACGCACAGGGGTCGTGAGCAACTGAATGGCCCCGTTGAATCTTCCCATTTCCTCTCTCGGGATGTTTTTCATTACCAGGGTGTTTCTTGATACTCTGATGCCGGGATTCCCGAACCCGTGAAAAGTCTGAAACAAAAAGTAAGCGGCAAAGAACGGGAAAAACGGCATGATCACGCTCCCTATGATGAATACGATAGTACAGGCATATATGCTCAGAAAGTATCCAATATGCCTGTTGATCCGTGGCATTACAAGACCTGCGAGTATGGCTGCAAGTGCATACACCCCTTCCGATATGGCCAGCTCGGAAGGCCCTCCGTGGAGAACCTGGGAGATATATATGGGCTTGAGGAAATTTCCCGTCACAATTGCTATGAACGGGAAATTCAAAAGGAAGATGTACATTACCAGCCTTGAATTTTTTCTGATGTAGTCTGCGTTCTCCCTTATTCCTGCTCCGGCCTTAGTCTTTTTCAACTTTCCATCCGGGACAAAACGTTCCTCGAATGAGTAAAGAAAGGCGAGTGCTATGCAGAGCAGCGCAAGGCTGAGAATCAATGAGGCAGTGAATCCAAAATATGCGAACATTGCCGCGGAAACCAACGCGCCAAGAACTACGGGGGACTGTCCCATCATCTCCATGAGCCCGGCGAGTTTTCCATACTGCTCCCTGTCACCGACAGTCTGGACCATTGCATTAAAAGTCTGCCACACCACGGAAAAAAATACCCCGTTGATCACAAGATATACTGAATAGATGATGTTGTTCCTCAACCCGACATAGGTGTAAATGATGAGCATTGACCCGAGAACCACGATCATCAGTGTATTGTTCACTTTCTGGACTGTTTTCCTTTCAATTCTGTCAAGTCTTGAAGAGAGGAATGGCTGAAAGACCAATACAATACAGAGTTCTACAAGCATCGTGATTCCGAAAAGGACTACAGAGTTCCTGGAGGATGAGAGGCGGTATACGGCCATTATGTCAACCGGCGAAGTTGACATTATCACCATGAATCTGGCGATCAGGAACATTACATATCTTGTGTTCGACGCGTTCTCCACTGATTCACCTGAAATCTGAATTCCGGTTAAATAATAAACACTACAGTTTATAAACTATATAAACGACGGTCCCCGCCGATGCTCAGGCAGGGAAAGATAATAGGATAAAATACAATGAAGTATCAGATGAGCAGCGAACTGGAAGAGAAGATTGCCGGCGAAATAACGATGTCAGACCATCCCGGCGAAACCATCAGGAAATGGAGAGAGGAGTTTCAGGTTTCGCAGACTGACCTGGCCACAAGTCTTGGTCTCTCACCGTCGGTTATCAGTGACTACGAGTCTGGTCGAAGACGATCTCCGGGGGCGGCGTCGATCAGGAAGATCGTGTACGCCCTTATTGATATCGACAACAGGAACGGAGGAAACGTCAGGCGCCGTTACCAGATCGGGGTTCCTTCAGAGGCACTCATCGACCTGAGAGATTACGATCATGACGTTCTTCTGGCAAATGCAATAAAGAGCATACATGGAGTCAATGTAACCAGCCTCTCTGCAGATAGATACATAAGGGGATATACAGTCATAGACGGAATCAAGGCTGTGCTCTCTTTTTCCTACCCTGACTATGTTAAGCTGTACGGCTGGTCAAGTCAGAGAATTGTTTTCTTCACCGGGGTAAAACTCGGCAGAAGCCCCATGATTGCAATACGGGCGCACCCCCTGAAACCTGGAGCGGTTGTGTATGTCCAGGCTGACAAGGTTGACCCTCTTGCAGTCCGGATAGCGGAGCTTGAAAACATTCCGCTGATAACCACGGAACTCCCGGTGAGCTCGATCTGCAAGATCATGTCCGAACTTCGATGATTGGTGCGGGTCAGCTGGGAGGGAGAATCTTGCTTATGTACCAGTCAGGATCGAATTTCATAAAGTCGTTGTAGCCCTGGCCGGTTCCCACGAAAAGTATAGGTTTTCCCAGAGAATGCGATAATGAGATGATTCCTCCGCCACGGGCATCCGTGTCCATCTTCGTCATTATTATCCCGTCAAACTTGATCTCTGCAAGAAAGGAATTCGTCTGTTCTATTATGTCCTGCCCCGTCACTGAGTCGAGGATCATGATTGTATAATCCGGTGATGAAACCCTCCGGATCTTCTTCATCTCCTCCATGAGGTTCCGGTTCGTCTGCATCCTTCCCGCCGTATCTATGAGTACATAGTCCAGGTTCCTTGCCTTTGCATGTGCAATCGCATCGAATGCAACGGCCGAAGGATCGCTTCCCTTCGGCTGGCTGATTACGTTTATCCCCAGTGCCTCTCCGTGCTTTGAAATCTGCTCAATGGCCCCTGCCCTGAACGTGTCTGATGCAGCTATCACAACACGTTTCCCATTGTCAAGAAGATACCGGGCGAACTTTGCTATTGTCGTCGTCTTTCCCGTTCCGTTTATCCCCACAAACAGGATCACATAGGGCTTCTTCCCGGGATTGAGCAGGTCAACTTCGTCGTGCTTCACGTTAATTACTGACCTGATCGCCTTGCCCAGTGCATTCTCATATTCCCTGACACTTATTTTCTTTGCAGTTCCGAGAAATCCAGTAGTCTTCGCGACCAGTTCCTCGGCAACATCCAGACTCACATCCGATTCAAGCAAAGTTTCCAGAACGCGGTCTCCAAGATCTGACCTGGCAATAACTTCGTCAGAAGCCAAAGTAGACGAGAGTCTTTTCCTGAATCCTTCCAGCATTTCCTCAACCGGTCTGTCCGCTTCCGGCATTCTGCAGAACTGCCAGTATTGATTCGTACCTGGTCTCAATGTCCTTCTTTCTCAGGTAGAGGGAGTTCAGCGAGGCCGAAATTTCCTTAAGATTGTCGTCGATCTTGTGGGTGGCGTTTTCCCTTGATTCTTCCTTCAGCACACCTGATCCCACGGGGATCAGTACCCTGTCAAACTTAAGTCCGCTTACACCAACATAGATTCCGGAACCGATGGAAATGCGTATTTCGGGCGAGTCCCTTATCCCGTCCTCGTGCAGTATGGCAGACGTGGCTACAAGTTCTTCCGCTGCTTTCTCCAGCCTTTCGATCTGCTCGTTCAGGGAGTCGATAAGTGCCTTTGCATAATTTGCCTCCTCGTAGAGGTTTACTTTTTCATTGTTTTCCATCTGTATTACCGTCAAAGTATTTCTTGCTGGCTTTCAGGGCTTCGAGAACTGGCATGGTGTCACCGGATAAATAGCTTATTAAGGCTCCGCCGCCGGTGGACGTGTGATCAAATCTCTTGAGAAGACCCAGCATTTCCAGCGCACTCAGGGTGTGACCTCCTCCGGCAATCTTGAGCCCCCTGTTCCTTGCTATGGCCGTGAGAATCTCGCTTGTCCCTATGGAGTAATCCTCTATCTCGTACATCCCCATGGGACCGTTAAGGAATATGGACTTTGCCTTCTCTATCTCATCCATGTAGCTCACTATGGTGTCCACTCCTATGTCCGCCATTATCTGATCGTCCGGGACCTTGTCACCTATCTCCAGTCTCTTCCCGGACGGATTCAGTGTGCAGTCAACGGGAAGAAGTATCTTCGATTCATACTTCTTCAGGAGGTCTTTGCAGATTGTTATGAGTTCCTCATGGTTCTTGTTGTTCTTGATTATGAAGTCCCGGTTCTTCTTTCCAATGTTTATTCCCTTAGCATGGAGAAAAGCATTAGCCACAACCCCGCCCGTCATAATCTTGTCGACCATGCCCGTCTTGAGAAAATTTTTCGCCACAGATATGGATTCATTTATCTTTGATCCGGCCAGAACGGCAATTTTAGGGCTTTCCTTGCCTTTCAGGAACCTGTCCAGCGATCTTATCTCCCTCTCGATAAGCTTGCCCGATATGTTTGGCACAACTCTCTGAAACCCCACAAGGGTTGTCTGTGATCTGTGAATAGACGGGAACGCGTCGTTGACAAAGTAGTCCATCAGTGGAGACAGTTTCCTTACCATGTTGGTGGTTTCCATAACTTCCAGGTCATCGTCGACTCCTGTCTCCTCCGAGTAAAACCTCGTGTTCTCCAGCATGAGTATCTCCCCGTTCTTCAATCTGGGAATCCTGTCCAGCACGTCCCTGGAAAAAAGAGAGTCCATGAATTCAACCTTCCTCCCGAGGATCCTCTGAAGCGTGAGAGCATGCTTTTCCAGGCTTGTGAAGTCGGCCTTGCCGGGCCTGCTCTGGTGAGCGAGAATGACAACCCTGGAATCAACGAGGGAGTTGATTGTTTCCACATGTCCAAAGAATCTGGAACTGCCAATGATCTCACCGGTTTCCGGGTTTATCGGAGAATTCACGTCTATTCTCAGGAAAACGCTCTTCCCGGCAAGATCAAAATCCTCCATTGTAAAGAACTCGGCAGGGAGATAATCCATGCCTGCCTATTCTCTTGATATATTTCTTATTTTTTACAGTGGGAGTTTGCGACTTAACCTTTGTGGATTGAACGTACAATTTCATCCAACCGCAGTCCTCAGTTTCAGGGCGAGTTGATGCCCGCCATTGTCCTGATGTGTTCTATCTTGTCTTCGCCAAGACCTGCTATGTCTTCAAGAGAAATCCAGCCTTCGTTCAGCAATCTTGCAAACAGATATGGCAGAACACCGTACCTGTAATCATATTTCCTTTCAACCTCTTTCAGCCTTTCGTCGAGATAGCGCCGGATGTCCCAGAGATCAGGAGGCTTGGAGGCGTCCATAGCCATCTTCTTCACATCGGAGAGGATTTGTGAGCATTCCTTCTGAAACGCACTGTCGAAAGCTTTTCTTGCAACTTTTCTCTCCGTGGCTGACCACTTATCCATGTTAATTCACAGTGGTGGAACCCCTACACAGTATAATGAGTTTTCCTGATAGCGACTACTTCACCCGGCCACAGATGGATGTCAGAATTGTCAGGTCAGAGGTGCACCACTGCCAGGGTCTCCTGCCTTCTGACATCGTCAACAGATTTATGGCACGATTTGTCTTCGCTTATCCATTACAATCCACGAGCAGTGATTCAGATGAACGAACGAAAGAATAGCCCAACCTCAGGAGATCCACTTCTGGAACTCTTGAGTTCGGTCAAGGATGTCGAGAGCAGAAAGCAGTGCCAGATGTATGCCGATCTCTATCGGATTATCATTGGAAATGGAGATGATTTGGTTCAGAGAGCTAGAGAGTCAATCCATACAAATGAGGAAAAGTTGCAGAATTCTGGTCCGCTTCACCTTCTGGAACTTGGTGAACTTCTCCTGTACAGGGGAGACATACAGGGATACAGGAAGGTAATACAGTCCCTCAACAACATGTCATTGAAGACGTTGTTTTTTGTCGGTAGCGATCCCCTGTTCGTCAGGAACAGGCTGGCAATACTTGAGGCGATGGGAAATGGTTTTCCCGAGAGCCTTCACCAGACCCTTGAACTGGCGAGGAAATTTCCCCGGGGTGCCGAGGAAACTAACGATGCCCTGAAGAACCTTGCCTGCACCCTCGTGGAATGCATCCATATCTCCGGTATGGAGGAACGGATACTCCCAGAGCTGCTTGCTGTCCTGAAAAAGATCTCCAGAAAAGATTTGCGGGATGAAGCCACCGCTTTGGTGGCAAGGAAGTTATGCATGCGGGCCGAAAATACTCCGACGGCAAACCACGGACTGATAGATTTTGCGCGCAATGAACTATTGCCCAAGATAAATGACGTTGTAGAACGTGATTTCACGGAGGTTCAGTTAGCTATAGCCGAGATGGAGCACTCGCAGATGGCAAATGATGACAGACGTGATGAATTCAGATCAAGAAGTGAAAATGCTTTCAGTGATCTGGAAAAGAAACTGGCGCGGAGAATTAGTGATGAACAGAGAATTCTTCTGAACTTCAATCTCATCAGGGGACTTGTGCAGGCAGGCCTCTATGAGAGATCGAGAGTACTCAAGAATAAGCTGATCCGTGACTTTGAGAGAGAACTGGAATCAACGATGGACACCCTGGAAATGATAGAAGAAACGCGCAAGAGGTTCAATGGGCATCTTCCCGCAGAATTGCGGGAAATGGAACAACAGCTAGTTGAGATGACAGATGGGACATTTGCAGCTTCCTGTGGTTGTCTGATACTTGCTGCGAGATTTTCTCCTGACGGTGAACTGGCGTCAGAATATCTCCGTGAGGCACAACGCATGCTGAATATGATTCCCTTCATGTATACAAGATACCAGCTTCTCCTTCAGTTAGGTGGCTCACTTTCTTTCAGGCACGATCCATCACTGGCAGACCAGGCATTAAAATATGCAGGGGATATCACAAAGGTGGTCCCAAGAAAGGATGGCCTGCAGCTTTTCCGTGGGGAACTGACCGATGAGTTTGGAGAGTCATACTTCTTCGAACCCAGGCAGAGTCTTCTTGATCTTTACACGGATCTTGCCGCAGAACTTCGTGTTAGCAGACGCGATCTGGATAAATGTATTGTGAATCTCATGGCCTCAATATATTCCCAGGCAAGATCACAGAAGTGGAAGATCGCCTTCAACGAATAGATTCTGGACCGGTATACTTCAGGATCTCTGCGTTTCTGTGTTGCAGGGAACAGAACCACAAGGAAGGGAATGATCAGATTCGTGCTGTTAACTGCCCGGTGACAAACAATTTCATTAATCCAGAAGAAATAAACGCTCCGACATGACTGCTGGCAGGAACCTGACGTCGTCCAGAGGGATAGTTCTATTCAAGGATAAGTGCAAGGCTACGGAAAAACAGATAAATGAAGCGATTAGTAATTCAATCATGTATACAAACAGCATAACCCGGGAGGATGAACCCAGTTTCCTAAAGAACCAGGAAGACCGGGAAAGATTGCCGAAGTGGCTGATCGATCTGATCAGGAAGGACAGAAATGCAGTGAGAACCGATCCGTTGTACAATCAGGACCCGGAACTGATTATGAACTACCATCTGCAGAGGGCGGCAAATCACCTCCTCCTTGAGGGGGAAACAGAAGTAAAGAAAGCAGTTATGAAATTAAACAGCATGAAGGATTACTCTGACAATGGCACATTTCGCAAAACAGATCCGTATGATAAAAGACTGGAGAAGAACAGATCACTTTTCCTCTTTCTTGACCCAAAGAATGGTCCGGGGAAAATACGAGAACTAGCCTCGTCTCAAATGGTATTCAACCGTAATGAGGATAATATGAAGCTTACTGTGGAATGCCCAGAAGGCATTGATGAGAATGGTTCCTTCGAACTTTGCATTTTTCTGGACGACAATGAGGCCGTATTCAATCTGGCTTCTGTGTTCTCGTTCATAAATGTCAGCAGGATAGGAGTGATTTCCCTGTCCCCAACTCCATTCAGGCAAAAGCTGGCAGAACAGCTTATTTCGGAGTCTGGTGGGAATACTATCCACAAAGCTCCCGGAGACTTTATTGAGAAATATTCTGGCAGTGTAGGCGACCGCAACAAAAAGAACAGGAAGTGACCCGGGCACTCTCCCGTGAACCTGCAGAGCACAAGATACTGCGTCATGGCTGCTGTACCCTTGCATGATCCGGCACGTGCGTTCCTCTCCCCGTCAAATACAATTCAGACATGGAAACATTGTTAAGTTACAGGTGATTTGCCATAAGTGCAGGGACTGATAACTGCTGCTGGACTTGGAACGAGATCCGGGCTGAACGGGCGACTCAGGAAGGAAATGCTCCCCGTATACAGCCTTGAATCCGGGAACCTTGTTCTCAGGCCGATAATTGAAACAATATACAACAGGATGAGGTTATCCGGCATAGATTCTGTAGGTGTGGTACTAGATCCGGACGATTCAAGAACGATAGAATACGTAAGGTCATTCATGCCGGATGCAGAGATCATTTTTCAGAAGAGTAAGAACGGATATGGCGGTGCTGTTCTCTCCGCGGTTGATTTTATCTCTGATGACCTGTTTCTCCTCAATGCCGGCGACGGAATGCTCCTTCCTCCTGATTCATATGCAAGACTCGGAGTTCCATCTTCAAGAGATCCGGTAATTTCAGTAATGAAGGTCGATAATCCCAGAAGATACGGCAACGCGTCCTTTGAACCGCATGGAAATGAACTTGTGGTTACCGGTCTCATCGAGAAGCCGGCCATCCCGATATCCAATTATGGGATGTGTGCCGCCTACATATTGCCAAGAAGCATATTCAGCCACTTTGACCCTAAGCTTGAAAACATTGAGCTGACTCCGGCCATAGGCAGGATTATTTCCGGAGGAACAGTGGTGAAAGCCGTGGAATTCTCAAGAAACGAATGGATAAGTGTCGGGGTTGCTTCTGAGTACGTGAAGATTCTGCAGAGAAGCCTCGACGCGACCATGAATCAGTGACTGAACCCTGAGCTTTTCTCCCACACTGTCTTTGGCATTATTACCTGCTTGAGTTTCTCGATTCTGTCCCTGTATCCCGACAGATCTTCCATGATCCTGACAAGGTCCTTCTGAAGATCGCCCTGGGGCTTGTATCCGAGCTCCCTCAGCTTTCTCGATTCCGGTTTATAGTAGTGCTCTTCCTTCTCAACCCTTGGATTCGGGACGTGCTTAATCTCCGCCTTATGCCCGTATTCCTTTTCATAAACCTCTTTTACCTTCAGCGCGAGCTCCATGACGGAATAGTGCTGGTCAAACTGGTTGAATACACGGTACTCTCCCTTTGCAGGAGGTTTCTCTAGCCCTATTGTCAGGCATGTGATGCTGTCCTCGAGGGAGAGGAATCCCCTTGTCTGCCCGCCTTTTCCATAGGGAGTTATGGGAAGTGAAGCTATGGCCTGGGCACAGAACCTGTTCAGGGCTGTACCCCAGACCTCGTCGATATCAAATCTGGTAAACTGGTTCGCATCAACTATATCTGCAGTCCTCGTTCCATATACCACGCCCTGCATAACATCGGTGATCCTTGTTCCCCAGACCCTGTTTGCAAACATCAGGTTGTTGCTGTCGTGAACCTTTGTCCAGTGATACCATGAACCTGCATTCTTGGGGAAGGGGAGATAATCTTTCCTGCCGTTGAATTCCACTTCAAAGAAGCCTTCCGGGATGTCCACGTTTGGAGTTCCGTATTCACCCATCGTGCCAAGCTTGAGTATGTGGCTCTCTGGAACTATATCCTTGACAGCATAAATCAGGTTCATGGTAGAGATTATGTTTTTCTGCATGGTTTCCGAGGCCTGCTTGAGACCAAGCATGGAATATGGAGCAGATCTCTGTTCCGCTAGATGCACAATTGCATCCGGTTCCGTTTCGCTGATCATGTCATAGATGAAATCTGGATCGCTAACGTCTCCCCTGAAGAATTCTATCTCCTTTCCTGTGGTATCTCTCAGGAAGCTGTTTCTCCGGGAGAAAGACTGTATTGGAAGAGCCGAGTCGGAAGAAACTTCCTTCACCCTCTTCCTGGTGAAGAAGCTGTCCGCACCGCTCACCTGGTGGCCCCTGGAAAGAAGCCTCAACGCCAATGGCCAGCCTATGTACCCGTCCACTCCAAGAACCAAGACCTTCATTCGATGGAGATAAGTGATCCGGATATGTTAAATCCTTCTCTCGTTCCGTGGCTTCACTTTTCACGAATCAGAAAAATTGTGCTGAAACTTCGTCCTGCGCTTTAATGGTGCATCATGGGATAACATGCAGTGCTGTCAGTGCGAGGATGAAATACTGTATTGCGAACCCTGCAAGAAGCAGTCCGAAAATTCTCGTGATCACTTTCAGTCCTTTTCCCCCAAATAACCTGAAAATTCTTCCCGAGTGTGTGAAGAATATGTAAACGATAGCAAACAGGGCTAAAAGCGATATCATGGTGTACAGGAGATAAATGAAGCCCTCGTTCATGAGTATGATGACAAGAGAAATTGCCCCGGGACCTGCCAGAAGAGGTGTCGCGAATGGTACTATCCCTATGTCCTTTTCCTGCCCTCCTGCCGACTTGGGGCGATCACCTTCCCTGACCATCTGGATTCCCATGATGAGGAGTATGAGCCCTCCGGCAATCTCCAGTGCTTCAATTGATATGCCGAAGTAGTAGAGTATGCTGTTCCCGAAAATTGCAAAGAAAGCAAGGATCAGGAATCCGTAGATCACTGCGTCCTTTGTTACAACTTTCCTCTCCCCTGCGTCCATCTCACCGGTCAGCGAGATAAAGATCACGACAGAACCGAACGGGTCAATGACCACGAACAGCGGAACAAAGACCTTGAAGAAGTCGACAAGGGAGATCATTCGATCAGGACAAATGTTATGGAGAATAATAAGTTAGTGAGCCAGAAGAGAGTGGATCTCTGTACTCATTTCTGAAAGCCTGTCGAGCGTATTTCCACCTGACAGAATATCCCTTATAAGTGACATATCAGCAAATGGTGAAGCTCCGACCGTGACCACTGCACCATCCTGAGTTTTTGCCTGCCCCAAGTATGGACCATGGGGTTTCCTCCATGAGAGGAAGAATCCTTCATCAGCAAACATGTCCATGAGTCCCGGTTCCTGCCTCATTGAATAGTAGGCATGTGAAATGCCTGCGTCCTTCGCAACCACCTCCACCCAGAAACCGGAGCCAAAACAATCCTTCTGGAAAACAGCTATAACTTGTTTGACAGAGTTGTGTACCGTGAGGTGTCCCACAGATGAGAGACTGTAACCACCTGCGAACTTCCCCTCCGAAATTGAGGGCGAGTTCCATTTCAGCCTGTTTATTCTCTGATCTTCAAACCATGAACCGGATCTTCCCTTTGCAAAATAAGACCTCTCCTCAAAACTCATGCCGCATTTATTCCGTGCATCCTCAGGATCACATACAAGATCACGGAAAACGGCGGTCATCTCCCTGTCTGCGTTTCCTTCCTGTGATTCCATCTCCACGGTCGTGCCTGCAATATAGGTTGATGAAGCGTATCTGCCCCTGTAATTCTTCCCGATGAAGAGAAGTCTCTCCTTGTCGGCTATGGCATCCAATGGCGAGTAGACAGAGAAGAGGCTATTCATGAGGCTCTTGGGAAAGCCAGGAAAAAACCAGTCCATGAAGAACTCCTTTACCCTGATCCTGATTCCGTTCACATAGACAAAATACCTAACTGTGGCCCACTTTTCGGATGGCTGCCTTATAGACACGTCAGATATTTCGTGGGATGCGGGAAACCATGAAATAAATGGCAGATCCGCTGTGGTGAAGTCAAGAAAATCACTGCTCATCTGTGGTCCGGCTATCATGGTTAATCGGCTCAAAAAGTTGTTGAGCCTCTGACGGATCGGACTGCTCCTGTTCAATAGAAGGCGTCATTTCGCACGAATCACATGTTCCTTCCTGTGGAGAAACACCTCACAGGGCACTTATGTTGCCTGGGAAGAGGAAAAACAATGCATGAATATGCATAGAGAATGCTCTTCACCGGCCGTCATCGATACATCTTGTTGATGCTTATGACGAAGAGGACGTCAGTTCACCTACCAAAACCTAAATATTGTAAACATGATTGTTAATTGATGTCCAGAGGACCTAAACATGGCATAAAGATCGTCGAAACGAGGGAAAGATGGAAAAGATGCACTGTTAATGAGAATTGGACAGTTAAAGATGCATTTCCAGCTGGAACACATGTCGCAGGCTTTATTGAGGAAGGTAAGAAAACAGTTCGTTTCTCCAGATCCAGATAGAACAAGTTTCTCGCATGTTTAATGCCCTGTGGCTGAGAGTTGAATTACCCAATAATAGTCATCGATCCTGACGGGCCCCCCTCCAATCATTTGAGGTTTCATGGCGATAAAGGAGGATCAAACCCTATGAGGCCCTGGAATTGGAGTCATGGAGAGCAGATGACCTCCGGATACAATGCAGGCTGTAAAAAGAATTAACCCATAACGGGATACGTTTATTGGATAACAACCATGGCAGATCTTGCAGAAATACTGATCCTGGAGCACCTTGCGATTAAGAATGCGAAGTGGATAACTTCAGAACCTTTTGATTCCGGGACTTTCACGGCGTTTCATTCTTACCTCAAGACCTGCCACATAGAAGTTGAGGAAAAGATATGCTTCCCGATTATGGAATCGTACTCGTTCCCGGATGCTGGAAAGTTCCGGGAAAGGGTTGAGAGAATCAAGGCAGATCATAAGCTGATCGACACGCTCGCTGTCAACATTATCCGGTGGGATGAGGCTGGAGATGCAGATCTCGTCGCGAAGAGAAAGCCACTTTTCTTCAAGTTACTCGTAGAACACAACACAACGGAGGAAGTTGATCTCTTTCCCAGATGGGATGAAATCGAAAGCGTGGAGATCAGGTCTTCTGTCAACGATGCGATGTCCATTATAGAATCGTTCGGGGTGAAAGAATACATGAAGGCTACAGGTCTCAGCGAGAGCGCATTGCGATATCTTTTCAGGATACGGAACTGAACCTCTATCTCCGGAGTTGTCTTCGGGGAGCGAAAACTCCCCTCATACTCAGTAAACGTCCAATGAGATTCCGCTGGCAACAACCTCGACGAGGGCGATCGTTACTTTGACATTTCAGTGAGAACAGCATCCACTGTCTGATAGAATTCCTCGCTCCGCGTATTCCTTGGGCGCAGGAGAGATACAGGCATCTCCGACTTGACATAGCTTGGTCGGCTGCTCAGCACGATTATCCGATCCGACATCTGTACTGCCTCGTCCACATTGTGTGTGACCATTATGATGGTTCTCGGAGGCATTTCAGGGTTTTCCCACAAATCCAGCAGCTCCTCCCTCAGAGCCTGGGCAGCAAACACATCAAGGCTGGAGAACGGTTCGTCAAGAAGCAGGAGATCGGGAGCAGTGGAGAGAGCCCTCGCAAGTGACACCCTCTGTTTCATGCCTCCGGAAAGTTCTCTTGGATAGGCATCCTCAAAACCGTCAAGCCCGACCATACGGATATATTTCAGAGCCCGTTCCGTCCTTCCCTTCCTGTCTCTCTCGAGACCTTCAAGAACGAGTTCAACGTTCTCCTGGACCGTAAGCCATGGAAAAAGTGCTGCATTCTGGAACACCACTGAAATGCTTCCGGTGCGGTGGGCATTACCTCCCGCATAAACTATTCGTCCGGATGTGGGCTTAACTAGGTCAAGAATCATCTTCACGATTGTGGACTTGCCACAACCAGATGGGCCGATTATGGAAACGAATTCATTCCTGTTCACGGAAAATGATACGTCCTTTATACTGACAATATCCTTCTTGTCATGCGAATAATACATTCCAACGCGTTCGAGCGTCAGAATCGCTTCCATGACCGCTTAACGTTTTCTCTTATATATATGCTGGCTGTCCATGCAGCCCGGTCTGCGATCAAAGTAGTCCTGCAGTTGTCATGTTTTTATTGTTACAGGTCATTTACTGTCGTGCGTGACGTCATAGTTGTGGGAGCGGGACCGGCTGGTTCGTATGCCTCCTATTCTCTTTCCAGGATGGGTTATGACGTCCTTAATCTGGAGGAACACAGGGAGGTAGGGAAACCTGTTGAATGTACAGGCCTGGTTTCCGCGAGAGTTACAGGAATGGTAAGAACCCGCTCCGGTGTGAATACCGTCACCGGTGCCCATGTCATTTTTCCAAACGGGGAGAGAATACACGTTCACAAGAAGGAGAAGACAATCGTCCTTGACCGGGATTCATTTGACAAGGATTGTGCCGGCCAGTCTATAGGGGCTGGAACTGATCTGAGAATAGACTCCAGGGTCAGGAGCGTGAAGGTAACGGAAGATTCAGCCACTGTTGTATACAGGGAAATGGGGACGCTCAGGGAGGAGACTGCCAGGATCGTGATCGGGGCGGACGGCCTCAACAGCAGGGTGAGAAGGGATCTGTTTGGCACAAGATCTTCAAGGATTATTTCCGCGTACCAGGTCGATTCCGCTGCGAAACTGGAAGACCAGGATAGTGTTGAGGTGTATGTAGGATCGAAGGTAACAAGAGGATTCTTCGGGTGGGCCACCCCTTCCGGCAACATAACCAGAATCGGAGTAGGAGCCCATGGAGGGGCATCTCTGAAATACTTCAACAACCTTAACGCCAAATTCGGGCAGAACAAGATACTGGGAATAAACGGCGGTGGGATTCCCATTGCGTACCTGAAGAAGACCTATGCAGACAGATCGCTCCTTGTAGGAGATGCAGCCGGCATTGTGAAACCTCTCAGCGGCGGAGGGATCTATACCGGAATGGTGTCCGCGAAACATGCTGCGGATGCAGTAAACACAGCCTTCGAGAGGGAAGATTTCAGTGAAAAGACTCTCTCAATGTATGAGAAGGGATGGAAGTCAGACCTGAGATCAGAACTCTGGTTTGACGGAATGTTCCAGCGCTTCTTCTCCATGATATCCGACGGGGCGTTCAACCGCATATATTCCATGATTTCCGATCCTGTGGCGATAGAGAAAATCAATGAAGTAGGTGATATAGATTATCCATCCAGAGTAATAATCTCCCTGATCCTGAGAAAACCGGGACTCCTGAGAAATCTCCTTCCAGGTCGGATATGATGAACAGGAAGCTGTTCTACCTGTTCCTGCTTCTTCTCGTAACCTTCTTCTGGGGGGTTACTTTTCCCCTGATCAAGGAATCACTTGCTTACATTTCACCATTGAACTTTCTCTTCCTGAGATTCCTCCTCTCTTCCGTGATAATGATCCCTTTCCTCGCTGGAAAGAGGGAATTCCTGAAACGACGCACGTTCACGCACGGAATGATCGCCGGCTTCCTCCTCTTCCTCGGGTACTACTTCCAGACCGTTGGTCTTGAATACACCACTTCGTCCCGGTCCGGGATCATAACCGGGCTCTATGTGGTACTGATCCCGCTCTTCTCCATGTTATTGCTGAAAAAGAAGCCTAGACCTGCTGATTCCGGAGCGTCCGTTATTTCGTTTCTCGGCCTGGTGATGATGTCCCTTGGTTCCCTGGGAAATTCCAGCATACAGCTTGGAGACATGCTCACAATAGTTTGCGCGGCTGCGTATGCGATACAGATTGTTTACGTTTCAAGGTTTTCCAAGGAGATCGAGACATGGTCATTCACCTTCTACCAGCTGTTTGCAGTATCGATATTTTCCGCCGTCATGATTCCATTTTCCGGTCCTTACATAATGCAGTTTCCCCCGATCGTGATATTCACCCTCGTGTTCACCGCCGTCTTCGCCGGCATACTTGCAATTTACGTTTCAAACAGGGCCCTCATACATGTCGAACCCTCCGCTGCAGGAGTCATATTCGTGGGAGAACCAGTTTTCGCTGTGCTTGCATCCGTGATGATACTGAATGAGGGGCTTTCCGTTTATACGATTGCAGGCGGTTCAATAATGGTGGTTTCCATGCTGATCACAGCCTATGACAGGATAAGAGAGGAGAGATCGTTGAAGTCAGGCGATTCTTCAGGCAGGAAACAGATCAGCCCGTAATGTGCGGGTGACCTATGTGCGCGTTGATTCCTCCAGGTACTGCTTCCTGACAGCGTCACACACTTCGTGATCGCACTCCTCGTCCAGCAGGTCCCTGAGGAAGGACTCAGGATCGCTCTTCCACTTCATCAGTTTTTCAACCTTGTCATTGAATTTCTCGAAGGCTTTGTCCGCTTTTGTCAGGTAGTGCAGTTTTGCCTGGTGTACTCCCTGATTCACTCTCCCCCTGAGGTATATGTAGGCGATGCCTGCCGATATCTTTGAGAGGTCCACGCCTTTCACTGTGGAAAATATGCGTCTGTATGCTTCCAGCTGAACGTCATGCTCGGATGCGTATGCCTCGTCCCGGTCGGTTTTCCAGTCCAGGATGAAATATTTGTTTCCGTCCGTGAAGACTGCGTCGATGATACCCTTGAACATTATGTTGTGTCCGGGGATTATGTCAGAGAGCGGAATCATCATTGGAAATTCCACTGATTCGCACTTGTATCCGGGGAGAGCCCGCACGATGCTCTTTATGTTCGAGACCGCCTCGGAATACCCCTCTTCTGCTTCGAGTACATCCTGTCCCATGGCTATCTTTTCCGCGTATGCGTGGATCTTCTTTCCTGTCTCAAGCGACTTCGCAAAGTCACTCAGCCTCAGGACTATCTGCCGGAGGTAATCGCACGCACTGTCCCTCAGCCTGGAATAAGAAAGTCTATCGATTGTGGAAAAGTGTCCTTCCATCAGGGCAACGGCCCATTTCTGTTTCTGGTTGAGTACCCGCGCGGCTGCTTCAGTGTCGCCGGCCACAAACCTTGAAAACGCCATGACGTAGCGTGAGTAGTCGTCCAGTTCTTCGGGCCGGGTCGGAGTGATCTCCTCCATTTCCGCCTCGTCGTTCAGGTATTCCTCCGGGTCTTCGCCTGGGATTATGTAGAGCAGTTTCTTCGCCCTTGTCATGGCAACGAAGTCTATCCTCAGACTTTCTTCCAGCAGCTCCTCCATTGGATCGATGCCCCTCTGCTTCAGTATCTCGCCGGTCATTGTATCGACAAAGAGCTTGTTCTTCCTCCTGACTGAGGGCAGGTATATCACTGCGTCGAATTCTCTTCCCTTTGCCTTGTGCACTGTCGAAAGTACAAGTCTTCCTTCAGGTTCCGGGAATTCGTCTGATTCTCCGGACACCATGAGGAATGAGTAGATATTCTCCTGGCTCTTCTCACCAATGATGTCAAGGGACTCCCCAAAAGACGATCTTAACGAGACCGCGGTGTTGAACCATTCCCTTCCTCTTGAGGCTGAGACTGGGAGGACGATCCTGTCCAGTATATCGCCAATCTTGTTGAAGGATGACGCTTCCTCCCTGAGTGCCCGGAACGAGGGGAACCTGTCCAGTATGGACTCGGTCGAGACCCTGCTTCCGTTTCCGGAAAGATAAGTCATTGCCTCTGAAACTGGCACCGGGGAAAATGGGCCGAGAAGTCCCTTCTTGATCATCTCCACGTCGTTTGTCAGCAGGGCACTGATGAACCAGATTATCTCCCTCTTTGCCCTTCCGGATCCGATGCTGTGGGAAACAATCTTTCCGGATTCCCTCTCCATGGATCTGGCAAGTTCCGCTATCATACCGTTAGTCCTGGAAAGGACTGCGATGCTCCCGACGTCATCGGGAATCTTCCTGAGTATCTCCCTCACCGCATCGTCCGTGCTTCCCTCGGAGAAGGCACATATCACGGTCTTCGGACCCTCCATGCCGGTGGCGCTCCTGAGGCCTGCAAGTTCGTCAAGATGATCTTTTCTTTCTGTACGCGTCGAATAGTGGCTCCTTGCATATCGCAGTATCTGGTCGGTGCTC
Source organism: Thermoplasmata archaeon (assembly GCA_021803655.1). Taxonomy (GTDB): domain Archaea; phylum Thermoplasmatota; class Thermoplasmata; order Thermoplasmatales; family Thermoplasmataceae; genus JAMDBT01. The sequence goes on along the minus strand of JAJZLK010000051.1, from coordinate 7,503 downwards.
CTGAAATTCTCCTCCATCGTGAATTTCCGTGAGGTTCCGAACATGTCAAAATTACCGACCGAACCGCCCTGGAACCCGAAGATTGCCTGTTTCCTGTCCCCCACTGCGAATATTGTTCCACCGCTCTCCATGGCGATCCTTGCCTCAAGCCTGTTCACGTCCTGCAATTCGTCAACGAGAACATACTCGTAGGTTGGGCGTTCCTTCAATTCAAGGAACCGCATCAGGAGATCAGAGTAGTCTGAGTCCTTTCCCTTGACCCTCTCGTATTCCCTGTACGCACCGAGGAAGCCCCTGCTGAAAGCCTGCATCTCCTCCCTGTTGAAATTGCGATGTGCACCTATTGATGAGACCAGTGCCTCTTCATCCACCTGGTCAGGAGTTATGCCGAATGCCTTGAGGTACCGGATCGATTCCTCAGTCTTGGGGACGATGGTGTCCTGGATGTACTCATCTCCGTAGGAGAATATTGCGTTGTCCTTGTAATACTTGAAAATCACGTACCTGAGGAGGTTCCCGGAGACTATCTTTTCAATCTCCAGATGCTTCATTGCGAAGGAGTGGAATGTGTGGATGTTCATCTCCGCGTAGTTCACCCTGATCTTGAGTTCCCTGATCTCGCTGATTATCCTCTCCTCCATCTCGTTCATGGCCTTGCGGGTGAATGTCAGGCAGAGGATTCTTGATGGCGGGACCCCGGACTGTACGAGTTTCAGGTATTTTGCTGCGAGGATTGTCGTCTTCCCGGTTCCAGGATTTGCAATCACTAGGGTGTTTCCATCGTATTCAACTATCTCCTTCTGTCTCTCAGTAAGCGTCTTAATCATGAAATGCAACCTTCCTTTTCAGGTTCTTCTTCCCGTAGTCTGTCTCCATGTTTCAAAGCCTCTGCATCAGTCCGGAGCGAGATCGTCGTTTCTTCCCTCAAGCGAATGGTGTATCTTCACTGCTACCCCGTGCCGATAGTCCCCCATCTCCTTTCCACTCACCGTCGATCTCCCCGCGGCGATCAGTGTGCCCTCCCTGTTCAGGATCATGGTCTCGTTACCAGCCCGTATCTCAGGATCATATACCTCAATAAACTTGAAGAATACGCTGTATCCCTTCCTGTTATAATTAGCGCTTTCGTCGCTCACCACCACGGAAAGCTGCGGGTAGACCGCAAATTTCTTCAGTCTCGCGGCACCGGTCAGGGTAAGACCAAGGGTTCCATCCGTGGCCCTCAGGGTTGCGGATATGCTCCCCTCACTGGAGGCGGTTCTTATGCGGCCCGTACTCCTGGAAACCCTTATTTCGGTATCATCAGGAAACAGGTGTTTTCCGGAACCAATGCCGAACTGGTAATCCGAGATAACCCTGATCTTCTCCAGGTTGAAGTCCCTGATCTTCTGTCCGGAATCCGGTTCCTCAATGCGCCTGAGTCCATGCCGTTTGACCACAGACTTCAGCCATGAATCACTCCCGGTGCCGCTGTCATATCCTATTATCTGCTGGATCGGGTATGTGTCCTCAAGCTCTACAGGAACGTGGATTCCACACCACGGGAAGACGAAGGCAGCATCAGATGATTCGTACTGATCTACCAGCCTGGCTTTCCTTGCTGCAGGTCGGTGGTCTCCATCGATGACAACGACCTCTTTCTTTGCTGACAGGAATGCTTCTGAAAATGTCTTCACCCTCTGTTCGAAGAGGCTCCTTCCGCTTTCCTTCCCGTAATGGAAGTAGGCAGATCTTCTCGAAAGTTCGGTGAACGGTTCAATTCCCCTCTGCATGGATATGATCTCGCGGAATGCAGTGTAAAGTGTGGGATGAGCCATGGCTTTTTCCTGGACGTACTCCCAGAGGTTCTGCTCGTAGATTCTCTCCTTTATCTCCGAGAGTTCCTGGAACATTGCAAAGAGGTTGTGTTTCGCGAGAAGGTATGTCCTCTCCTTCTCCTCCATCTGGATCAGTTCCTTTGCGGTTGTCTTTGAGCAGATCGGGCTCCACGCCGGCAGTTCCCTGATCTTCTTCAGGTCTCTGGTCCCTTCTGGAAACAGGAGCCGGGAATCCCGGGCGTATTTGACGTAGGATGCAGAATCAAACATGTCGACGCCGAGGTACACCGCCAGTGCGAAAAACATGGGATGTCCTCCGCCAAAGAGATGAACGGGTTTTCCCATGTTCCCGCTCCTCCGCGCAGACCATATGATCCTCACGAGTTCCGGATACCTGTACTGCTCCAGCAGCGGGACCACACCCCCTATGGGAAGGTAATCTGCAGCAGAATTACCCATGAGTCTCGAAGATCTCATCCTGAGATCCATGTAGAGGGAACCCTGTATCGGCCCGGCAAGGAATGAATCTTCAACAGGTTCGATCTCCCTCACCCTTTCGTATGTAATCCGCACAGCGTCTTCTGCTTCATTCCTGGTGAAATCCGGTCTTGAGAATATATCAAGAATAGTTACGATATCACTGCCTATGGCACGTTGGAAATCTACTATTTCCCTGTTGCCATATTCCATGTCTCCATATACGTAACTCTGGAAGGTGCCGGAATCTGTCATGATCGGCCCGTCGTACCCAACCAGGCTGTGGACCCCGTTCTTCTCGGCTTTTTCCCTCAGGTCAGGGTTCCGCCTGATGATGTAGCTGTTTGTTATTATCCCTCCAGCTCCCATGGCCTTCATTTCAGATGCAGAAATCACTCTCAGGTTCGGATTGATTACTGGAAGAACTGCAGGCGTTTCCAGGACCCCATGTCGGGTCGAGAGATGTGCGATCCTTGCAAGTCCGTCCCTGTGAACCAGTTCAAAGAATTTGCCTTTCATGGAAATCAGGAATAGTAGTATTCTCCGGATTCTTTCTGCGATCGGTCATTGCTGCTTTCCAGCTTATTGATCCTTGGCCTTTCTGTTTTCTGGTCCCGCCTGAATGTTATGCCAAGTTCCTTGAGGAATATGTTCATTCCATTCCGCATCGGCATGGGACCGAATGATTCTCCTTCCTTCCCCTGTTCACCCCTGAATACCATCAGCCTGTCAGATATCAGGTCTATAAAATAGACATCATGGTCTATCACCATGGCAGGTTTCCCGGTATTCTCCATAACACGCTTCAGAACCTTTCCCACTGCCATCCTGTATTCACTGTCAAGATGGGCTGAAGGCTCGTCGAGAAGATAGAAGTCTGCCTCGTTGGCAAGACTCAGGGCGATGGATGCCCTCTGAAGTTCTCCTCCTGACAGATCCTGCACGTAGGAGTCCATGATCTCATGCACGTCCATGGGATGCATTACCTCTGCCTTGATGAACGAATCCTCAATCTTCTCCTTGAGGGTCTGCATAAAGAGGTCTCGTACAGTGCCATCGAATTCGGTAGATATATACTGGGGTTTGTAGGAGATTCTGAGGCTGTTTGACACATCTCCCTTATCCGGTTTTAGCACCCCGGCCAGCATCTTCATGAATGTGGTCTTGCCAAGTGCATTTCTTCCAAGGCATCCCACTATTTCTCCCTTGTACAGCGTGCCGGGGTTCACCTTGAGGTGGAAACCGTCAAATTCTTTCTCCATGGTCTGCCATGACACGGCCTCGGCAGACGAGGTTGAGCGCACAGTGGATCTTCTTGAGAACGCAATCTCATATTCCCTTATCCTTACGTTTTCCTCTCTCAGATAGCCCCCGAGAAACGCGTTGATGGCCTTGTTTGATGCCCGCTGTTTCGTGATGACTCCGTATGCCCCTGCCTCTCCGTAGACTGGAGATATCTCGTCAGCCAGCCAGTCCAGTATTGCCAGATCGTGTTCGACCACCATGACTGCCCTGTCCTGTGCAAGTTTCTGGATAACAGATGCGATCCTGATCCTTTCCCCTATGTCAAGATAGGAAGATATTTCATCGAACAGGTATGTGTCTGCCTCCTTCATCAGGGTTGAAGCCACAGCAATCTTCTGCAGTTCTCCTCCAGAACAGTGTGTTATATCCCTGTCAAGGGAATTCTTGAGTCCCAGCTGATCCGTGAGTTCATCCATTATTTCCCTTTCATCCACCTTCTTCAGCAGGCTCCTGACATTCCCCTTCGCTACCCTGGGAATCTGGTCCACATACTGGCTCTTCATTGCAACCCTGTTCTTCCCGTCGTAAAGGTCCTTGAAATAGCGACCCATCAGGGTTCCTGCATACTTTTCCACAACAGCATCCTTATCTGACCCGGCGCTGAAATTTCCGAAGTTGGGGACCACAATACCTGCAAGAATATTCAGTGCCGTGGTCTTTCCAAGGCCGTTCTTCCCGAGAATTGATACGACCTTCCCCTTTGAGAGCAAGGGGAGGGAGTACAGCCTGAATGAGTTCTCGGAATACTGATGCACTATCTCCCTGTTCAGTTCGTCCGGTACGTTTACAATGGCAATGGCCCCGAAGGGACATCTCTTAGCGCATATCCCGCACCCTATGCAGAGCTTTTCGGTGATTATGGGCTCATTCTGTCCTTCGATGAATTCAACCGTCGGGATTCCGTTTCGCACCGGCGGGCAGAAATACTGGCATTCATGGTTGCACTTCTTGGAGTGGCACTTCTCCTTCTTCAAGACTGCTACGTGCAAGTGCTACCACCAGTTACCTGTGCCAGACTTCCTCAGGTATCTCGTCATAGAAATTGAAGACCGGTTCCTGGCTTCTGACGAGTTCCGTAACGCTAATCTTTGATAGTTCCTGGATCTTCCTTGTATTCAGTATCCAGTAGTGTATTCGCCACTCTCTTCCGTCGAAGAGCGTGGTTTCCTCTCTCTCAGTCTGGAGCACACCTATGTCCTCCATGGTGTAGAATGCGTCCCTGTCCTCCGGCTCAAGCATGTTATCGATGACCCGGTCGTTGTATCCAAAGAAATTGATAAGATGCTCAGCGGCCTCCATGGCTTCTTCCTTGCTCATCCTTCGATTCTTGAGGCTGAGACCCGCACTTATGGCCAAGGCTAGTTCGTCTATGTCAGTGAAATTCCTGATTCTGATTCGCCTGCTTGATCCGTTGCCGCTAGCCATGTAACCATCTTGAACGCCCGATTGAGAGCGAACAACAGTATCGAAATTTGGCTTATAAGGTTTTATAAACTCGCAATTTTACTTATTTTCGAACCGTTTCAGGTAACTAATCGCACCTGGTATAAGCGGGATTCAATGGGCGAAAATCGCTCATGATACTTTTGCCCACCAGACATTCTATCATTTACCTTTGGTTTCACCCATGCGATGTTCGGGCAACTGTAGTGTGCCAGAAACGGTGAACCCTAGACAATTTTCACCTTGCACTTGAATTGGAAACCTCATGATGAAAATGCGAACCGGTTAATTATCCACTTATCTTTCCCCTAAACATGGGATTTGCTTTCCCTTTGAGAGGATTGTCTGGAATCCTTCCGTACACTGATAATCAGGTGGAATTCGAGGTTCACCAGTCAGTGGCAGGCTCGACGGAGAGGCGGATGATGGATCAGGAAACCATGGCCAGTTTCCTTTCAGAGGCGGGAACCTTCCCCGGATTCGAGGAGGAGATTTCCGGAAATATATTCAGGAAGTTTCGAACTCCGATAAAGCCACCACTGATGATGTCCATATTGAATGCAACGCCTGACTCCTTCTTTCCGGGGTCGAGAGTGGACAGGAAGTCTGTTGACAAGATCGATTCCATTCTTGAGATGAAGCCGGATATCATCGACATAGGAGGAGAGAGTACGAGACCGGCGAGTGTGGAGATCACCCCGGAAGAAGAGTTATCGAGGGTTCTCCCCATAGTGGAGTACGTTTCCGGTTCTAGTTCCGTTCCGATCTCGATTGATACAAGGCACCCGGCAACTATCTCCGGCCTTCTTGGGTTCCGTTTTGATATGATAAACGATATCTCCGGATTCTCCGATCCTGAAATGATACGGATCGCTTATGAAAATGATCTTAACTGTATAATAATGCACATGCGCGGCAGTCCTCAGACAATGCAGAATGACACGAAATACAGGGACGTCGTTGCTGAGGTCTGCGGGTTCCTGTCTGAAAGGTCTTCACTGCTGGTGAAGTCTGGTATTAGCCCGTCAAAGATAATTCTCGATCCTGGCATCGGGTTCGGCAAGGATTACGAGGGAAATATGGAGTTGATAAGGAATGCACACTGCTTCAACCTAGGGTTCAGGACGCTCTTTGGCACCTCAAGGAAGACGTTCGTCGGAAAGCTCACCGGAAAGGCCGTTGAGGACCGATTGCCCGGCACAATAGCGACTTCCATCTTCCTGATGCAGAAGAAGGTGGACATTCTCCGTGTGCATGACCTCAATGAAAACCGGGATGCTGTGAAGGCATACGCCTCCATTCTCAGCCCGTAATCACTTTATATATTCTTTTCCAAGGGTCTCCCTGGCGATTATCAGCTTCATGATTTCCCTTGACCCCTCTGCCAGCTGGAAGGATCTTATTCCTCTCAGTGCCCATTCTTCCGGGCAGTCCTTGGAGTAGCCGTATGCCCCCTGCCATTGCAGTGCATCGTTTATTGCATCAAAGGCCCAAGTAGCCGAGATAAGTTTTGCAATTGCGATATTCTTGCTGACTTCAAATCTTGAAAATCTGCCTTCCTTCTGCTCTCCGTCATACATCCAGAGAGCTTTGTATGCCATGTTCATGGCTGCTTCCATCCTCGCCACATTACTGGCCAGATCGAACTGAAGTCCCTGGTATCTGGCGATCTCCGTTCCGAAGGCTTTCCTGGTCTTCATATAGGCTGCACCCCTTTCCAGCGAGGACTGGGCGGATGCTGCGGCTATGACGGATATCAGGCCGCGTGCAAACTCAAATCCTTCGTGAATTATATTGAATCCTTTGTTCAACTTTCCGATCAGGTTATCCCGCGGAACCTTAATTCCTGAAGTTTTGAAAGCGCCCCAAGAGGAACCTTCCCTTCCCATCTCCTCAAGGTATGTTACGTCAAAACCGTCCGAATACGGCAGGTAAAGCAGGGATACGCCCCTTGTGCCGGCGGACCTGTCCGTCTTCACAACCGTAACAAAGCCTCCGTTGGATTCCCTGACGTCCCGCATCAGGCTTATGAAAGACTTGTCTGCGTGGACTTCAAAGCCACCATCAACCTGGGTGGCATATGATCTCATTGACCCTATATCAGAACCGAAATCTGGCTCCGTGGACGCAATTCCTATGATCTTCTTGCCCTTGGCCACATCAGGCAGAATGCTGTCCTTGAGCGATTCGGTCCCATACTTTGAGATGAGGTATGACCATGCGTTGTCCACGAGGAAAAGGACGGGTATCGAGGCGGTCGGATCTGCCCTGGCAATCTCCTCCGCAACGACCGCTGTGGTTACTGCGTCTGCCCCCATTCCCCCGTACTTTTCAGGAACGGTCATGCCAAGAAAATTCATCCTCGCAAGACCTGCATAAATTGAGTCCGGGATTCTCCTCCTGGAGATCATTTCCCTTATCTTGGGTGCAATTTCTTTCTGGCAGAACTGTCTTGCAGATT
>JAJZLK010000047.1 GCA_021803655.1 Thermoplasmata archaeon | reverse complement strand
AGCAGGAGATGCTTGGAGAGATACCGAAAAAGGCAAAAGATCTGGTACCGGAATTGGGGGTAAACCTTGACGTATTACGTAAGAATTGAGGAGTTAAGGCTTAAAATAATATCTTCTTCTCGACTTGACAAATATTAGGAAATGTCAGGTTGATTTGCAGTTGGCCTTTTGAAAGAAAAAGTGGAGTATAATGTGAGAAAGACTCAAGAAAACGGAGATCCGAGGTATACTTGCTCAAAACAGGGTCTTCTGGTTCCTGTCGGCCCAGTCAACCGGCTCCATGCCCAGGCTTATCCGAAGAGAATCAACGGTCGCAGGCCCGAATCCCTGGAAGTGATTATTGGCAAACGCAAACACGTGATCGAGCCCGTACATTATCCCGTTCAGCCTTCTGGTCCACTTGTCAATTATCAAAGTCATGTCTCTCTGAACCTTCCCAAAGCTCTCTTCTTTCAGGCTCCTGTCCCCGACCAGCCGGAGGTAAACCGTCGAGGTCGTCAAAACGGCGGGTGTATCCACAAATGGAACCTCAGACCATGCCAATGTGACGCTGTGGTCCATCAGCAATTCGTAGACGTCTTCCTTGAACCAGGAGCTGTCCCCGAATTCGATTGCGAAGTCAAGGTCTGCCGGCAGCGAATCCATGAATATTGAAAGATCTTCATGTCCCTGGGAATAGGTGAAATGAGGCGGAAGCTGCAGCAACACCAGTCCCAGCTTTTCTTTCAGGTCCCGTATCGAATCCAGGAACGAGTTCATCGGCCTGTTTGCATTCCTGAATCTCAGATCGTGGGTTATCTCCTTTGGCACCTTAGGGCAGAACAGGAATCCTTCCGGTGTGGAACTTCTCCAGGAATCAATCATTGACTTACTGGGAGGCCTGTAGAACGTTGAGTCTATTTCGACGATGTCGAACTTGAGTTTCGCAACCATTTTTTAACCCGGGACTGTGAATCAGGCTCTTTCTCATCAAATACGTAGCATGCACCATGGTGCATGCTTTATTATACATAGTTTCAATACACACATGTGTTCCTCAGGTTTGCAAAGAAGAAACATAAACACGGAGAGGAGGAGTATGCGCAGATAGCCGAGAAGCACAGGGAAGACGGAAAGCAGAAAACAAGGGTTATCAGGCATCTTGGTCCTGTGAGGAGTGAGGCTGACAGGGAACGTTACAGATCCATTTTCCGGCAGGAACTCCAGAAGGCGAATATGTCCGGAACTGAGATGGAGAAACTGGTCTTTGATCCGCCACTGGATTTCGGCATGATATATGCGGCCAGGAAGATCATGGAGGATACGGGAATAATGCGCTCATTGTCCATGCTCGGCAAATACAGGGAGACGGTTTTCCTCATGATTGCCAGCAGGATCACTCTTCCCGGTTCTGACATATCTCTTGCACGGTTCTTCCGGACAGTATACTACCCATGGGATTCGCCCAGGATCGGCAAGGATGAATTATATCGTGCACTTGACTGCCTGATCGAATTCAAAGATCATATCGAGATGGGCATATTCCATGCACTGAAGCCTGACACGTCCATCGTCCATTATGATCTCACATCATCCTATTTCGAGGGAAGGGAGGATAATGATCTGGTACTGTTTGGTTATTCGAGAGACAAGAAGAGGGGAAAGGAGCAGATCGTAATCGGCCTTGTCATGGCCGATGGAATACCGATACACCATGAAGTCTGGAAGGGCAATACCGTGGATCCGAAAACCCTTGAATCCACCATATCAGTGCTGAAGGATCGGTTCAGGATAAAGAACGTGATACTCATTGCGGACAGGGCATTCGGAAGATCGAAATCCCTCGATCTTCTGGATCAGGAACTGTACATAACGGCAGCCTACAGGTGGGATCTGCCCTACCGTGACATTCTCATGGAGACGGATTTCAAAGACGGCCATGTGATGGATGACCTGATCATAAAGAGGGTTGAGATAAGCGTGGACAAAGTGATGAAGGGCGATTCCACGGAGGATCAGAGGAGACTCGCAGAAAAGAGGAGATACATCGCAGTATACAACAAAAAGAGGGAAGATCTCGATCTGAAGGACCTCAACGATAAAATCGAAATCGTGAAGAAGAAGATGTCCGAGATACCGGATCAGAAGGATCTGAAGAAATCCCTGGGGAAGCTGAAATCGCTGGTTAAGTTCTCAGCTGATGGTATATTGCTGAATGAAAGGAAGATCGGAATACTGAGGAAGCTTGCAGGACGATTCCTCATAGTCACCAACACCGATCTCCCGGAAGGTGAAATCGTATCAGCTTACAAGGAACAGTGGCAGATCGAGAGATCATTCCGCACTATCAAGTCGTTCCTCGAGATACGTCCGGTATACCACAGGAAATCCGAAAGGATCAGGGCACATGTCTTTGTGTGCGTATTATCCCTGCTCCTTTCAAGGGTGATTGAGAAGAGACTCACAGAATCCCGCCTGACAATAGAAAGAACAGCAGAGATACTGTGTGAAATAAAAGCCGTACCCGTTAAATCGCCAGTGAACATAATGTATCGATCTGAATCGGATGAAGCGGCTGGAATACTCAATGAATTGGGAATAAAAACACCGGAACGGATACTGGTTGGTGCACTACCGAAATCTGGTTAAGAATGGACAGAAATTACGGATTTATCGGCTCCAGCGTGAATTTTCTCTCTATATTTTTTGCGAAACTCAAGGTCGAATACCCTGGAATAGGCATTCAGGAAATCTGACGATCTCGTGCCTTTGGAATAAAAGGGGCCTACCCATTGATCATAGCTCCAGCCGGAGCAGCCTATCCGTATTTCTGTCAACTTAACCTATCCCTGAAAAGATGCTGTTCGATATATAAAACCCTAGTCGAGAATTCCTGTCAACTTTAAGAAATCCTAAATTGGACACAGTTAAGTACCAAGTAGTAATGATTATCTATGTCTTTCACTGGAAAGGTCCTGGGAACCGTGATAGGCGCCGCGGTAGGACACGCGGTTTCAAGGGAAGGAGGCGGATTTCTGGCTGGCGCGCTCGCTGGATTCGTCACTGGACACATTGTGGATACTATCTTGGAGAATTGAAGGTTAGAATCAGGCCAGCCGCTTGGTCTTCCCTGATATTATGTTATAGACACTTCCTCTGCCCAGATTCGTTCTCTGTGATATCTCCCGGATTGTGAGGCCCTGTTCCTTGAGCCTTAGCACATTCAGATATTGGTCTCTGGTCTTCTTCTGAGTTCTCTTTCCCAGTTTCGTGCCTTCCTTCTTCGCCCTTGCGAGACCGTCCCTTGCCCTTTCAGATATCAGTTCTCTTTCAAACTCAGTTGCAGTTCCTAGGATGGCCAGCATGAAGTCATTCATTGGGTCCCTCTTCTCGGAGATCTTCAGGCCCTGGTCTATGGCCTCAAAGAATTTTCCCCGGGCATGGACAGTGTTTAGATTCTCCAGGAGGCCACGGAGAAATCTTCCGAACCTGTCAAGCCTCAGGACGAGGATCCCGTCAAGGTGATCCAGATTACTCATTATGGACCTGAGTCCGGAACGATTAGCCTTTGCCTCGGAAGCAAGGTTCACGAACTCCTCATAATCCCATTTCCTCGCTCTGCAATATTACCTAAGTAACTGTTAGTTATTAACATACCTATTTCATTTGTTTCCCGACTGGATTGTATAGTTCCAGTTTCCGTGGAAATCGTCCCTGATCAGGTTGACCTTCTCCAGTTCTTCGTCGGATACCTCCCTCCCCTTCTGGTATTCCCCGGGATCGAGAGCGCTTGATATCTTAAGACCTGTTTTTGTCCTTGTGTTGCCGATCAGTTCCACTATTGTTTCGTACGTTACAAGCGGTCTGCCGCGCCAGTTCATGGTTATGTACGAAAACATTCGATGCTCGATCTTGTTCCACTTGCTCATTCCCGGCGGGAAGTGGCACACAGTGATATCCAGACCGTACTGATTCGCGAATCTCTGCAGCTCGATCTTCCATAGCTTAACGCGGGAACCATTGGATCCGCCGCCATCTGCTGTTATCATGAGCTTTCTCGCATGGGGGTATCTCTTCCTTCCCATGAGGTCCCACCACCTCCTTATGGATCCAACTGCAAATTCTGCCGTGTCGTGGTCGATTCCTATGCTGACCCAGCCCTCGTTGTTCTTTATGTCGTATATGCCATAGGGTATCGCTTTGCCCTCCGCGTCGCTCAGGAAATCGTAGACGTTTACATGATCGATCTCACCCGGAGGCTTCCACTCCTTTCCTGCGTTTCGGAAATTCCCTATCAGTTCTTTCTTCTTTGTGTCTACCGATATGACAGGTTGATCAGATTCCATGAATTCAATCGCCTTGTCGTTGATGTGCTGGAACTGCTCATTCCGATCAGGATGGCTCTTTCCCTCCCTGGTCTTCTTGTTTCCCTTGAGGTTGAAATCCATGTCGTGTAATATATTTCCCACGGTAACATAACTTATCTCGTAACCGAGCTTCTTCATCTCGGAAGAGAGGTGACGGAGGCTCTTGCTCACCCAGAGTGTTGGAGACTGTGGATCGCCTGATATGGAAGGCTCCACCAGTTCCCTGAGCTTTTCCTTGATGCCGGGGATCTCGCCATGGGATCTCCGTCCGCCACCTTTTCTCCTCATCCTGCCAGCTGGGTAGCTCTTCCCCTGTATCTCCTTGATGCCCTTTTCTATGGTCTTTCTCGCAAGTCCGGTGGCCCTGGACACTATTGCGATGCCACCATATCCTATGGCTATGCTTTCATTTGAGGCCCACAACCTCCGGGAAAGTTCGTTCAATGATCCCGAAAGCATGAGGTACTTTTCTTTGGTCTTCTGGATCAGGCTCTCCTCCTGCAAGATCCTTGCCATAAAAACATAACACGATCAAGTATAAATTGGTATGTTATTTACTAACAGTTCCTTAGCACTTCTGATCGCTGGTCCTCCCAGAGTTGAGTTTGCAATAGAGAATACATGGTCGGGTGGTCTCAATACCATTTCATTTCAGTTGCTACCTCCTCCCTTCCCGTCTTACCTGTTCCTAATCTTCGTGATGATTTTTGTGTCAGCTTCCCTGGTGGAATTATTCTATAACAGTGACAGGCATATTTCACTGAGCCACGTTATAACTGGAGTTGTTCTATTGTCTTTCCTCAGTTATCTGTTTTACGAGGTTTCTTTTTATTATGGATCAGGTGGATATTCGATCTTTTATTCCGGGAGCGTCCCGCCTCATAATCCGTACACGTACTATTCGCCATACTGGATGTCGATGCCATACTACCTGTTGGCAGCCGCATTCACGTTAGTGACCTTTGTCATCCTTGCCAGATCATATAAGGCTGGTTCTCCTGGCGATACCTCTTAAGATCCAGTTTTCTGTTGACACCTCGTAAGTTGAGAAGTTTCGGTTTGAACCGCAACCTTACATTAGACAAGTCCGTAAACAAGGAGACAAAATTACCCCACAATAATAGGAACATACGTACTGGAGAACTGGATGGTGTTAAGCGTTTATGGCAGTTATTCAAATCGCTCAAGCATGAGATATCTGTCCAGAATCCTGCTGACCCGTGAAACTGCTTCCTCACCCAGGTCTATTTTCTTCATCTTTATCTCAGAAGAGAGGGCGCTCAGTATGATGGCGTTCTTGTGAACCTCCATGAATGACTCGTAAATCTTGTAGTTGTATGAAGCATATGTTGAATCGAGCTTCAGTTTCTCCCCTAGGAGTCTTGAGTATTCTGCATAAACTTCAAGGAGTTCACTCACCATCTCCTCGTATTCAATATGGTTGTTCTCAATCTCCTCCTTTTCAATTTCTGACAATCCAAGAATCCGGGAGACAGTCCTGGTTTCCTCCATTTTACCCCACCAGCGCTCTGATCATGTCAATCAGGAGGTTGGATTCTTCATAATCCTCCAATATGCTCCTGTGTCTCTCGACGTTGTGGTTTACAATGTCCCTGAGGCTTTCTATCTCCCCAGACATCCGGGAAACCAGGTTACGGTAATATTCAGTCTCCACCCGGATCTTCCTGACCAGCTCTGCGTTCATTTCTGAACCTCATATTGCCCTGAATCTCTTCAGCGAAACTTCATAAATCTCCCCTTCGGACCCGAGAAGGTTCAGCGCTTCGTCGACGGTCTGGCGGTCAACGCCCTGCGCTTCCATTCCAGACATGATATCGTCGTACCTGCATCCCTTTGGATCCTCGGATGACTTTATGATTGTGATGACTAGCTCTTTGGCCATGTTCACTGCCTGGTTTGCCTGCGCGGTTGTGGCCAGGCCGGAGATCGCATCCCTGATCTGGTTCAGGTCGAATCCGGGATAATGCTTGATTGACCTCAGTGCGCATTCTGCCTCTTCCGGCGTATAGCCGATCTTGACCAGGCTCAGAGCATCAGGTTTCTCAAGTTTACTTGCCTCCCTGATGGCCATTATCTTCCTTTCCGCCGATGAGGAGGCCATTGTTATCCAGTAAGCCCTGGCATTCTCATCTGACCGGTAGATGTTCTCCGGAAACACGTTGAAATACATGTTTCCCTGATCTGTCTTGAAACTGGACACCCGTCCCATTACGGCAACGAGATCTCCCTGATCATGCGAGTCCAGGACCTCCTTCTGGCGAATTGAGTATTCCCTGTTGCCGGCGTTAACGTAGAACGACCCGACTGTATCGGATATAACTGCCTTCGTCATCTCCTCCTCCTTGGTTATGGAGGTTATGCTTCCCACAAAGAGCAATCTCTTCACCCTGGTTCCAAGCGGGGTTATCACGAAGGGCTTTGTCCTCTCGTCCCCGGATTCCTCGAGGAAGTTGGAATCCCTGAGCTCCCGTGAAAAGATCCAGCGCGACGGTTCCCTTTTTCTCTGCTCGTTTGAAAGCATTTAATCTATCCCCATTCTCATTATTGCCTGTACCTTCTTTATCACGTCTGAATCTATGTGTGTGAGTTCTTCCGCCCTGAAACTGAGCCCCTGCGGAGACGTGGTGGACTCCCCTTTCAGGAGAAGTGGCTTGCCCATTATCTTCTCCTCGATGATCCCATGAATCCTCGCGATTTCATCATCGGTGTATTCGAGGGATTCTGTCTTGATACCGGTGAATTTCGCCAGGGCCTCTCTCCCGATGCTGCACTGCATGGTAGAAGTGCCGTCCTCAAGGGTAAAGTAGGCGTAAAGATCAACGTACGGCTTGGCATCAGGATGTTCCTGGCAGTTTCCGTCATCCACGCGCTTCCTGCATTCCGGACACCTCATGGACAGGCCGCTTCTCTCCCCCAGCATGACACATATCCCGGTCACCTCTATGCCGGAGATTCCCGTGGACAGCTCTGAGATCCGGTAGAGCGGAACGCCCGGCTTCTGCATCTCGATAGGCGTAATGACAGAATTCTCGTTTATTGAGATCCGTATTCTGCCCCTGTATTCCTGCACCCTTGCACCGGTAATCCTGGCCTTGAGGTTCTCCTTCATCTTGACCCCGAAGGAACTTATCCGGACTGTCCCCGTATCATCAGCGAAGATTCCGCTATAGACCACGCCTGATCTTCCGTCCTTCTCGTAGGTCCTTTCCTCAATCCCTGTAATGATTCCGGAAACGGCCACGTACTGATCCTTCAGGTTCAGGTCTTTCACCTTGTATTCCTTGTAAGTCCTCTTGACTTCCATCTTGTCGTCCGGCCTCAGGACAACTTCCGACCTGGAATCTGCATAAATCCTCAGCCTGTCGTTGTATTTCCTCACCGAGCAGTTCTTGAGTTCTATTACGTCCCCTGCCTGCACCGTGGAGGGAAACACCCATGCGGTCAACGGAAGAGTCCCCGTCTCATCTCCAACTATTCCGTAATAGTATGATCCTTTTCCCTTCTCATTCTCATACTCCTTCTCCCGTATGTTGACAACTTTTACGGTTATGTCCGCAAACTTAATTTCATCCTTTATCTCAGCAATTTTTAGCATACTCAGCGATACATCTCCTCTTCTTCCCTGGACATCACGCTCTGCCCGGTAACATTCCGCAGGAGCGCCCGTGCCTCTTCCTCCTTGACCCCGGTCTTTCTGGTCAGGAAGGTGATTATTTCCTCCTGGTTCTTCCCTTCGCGTTCCATGCTGTCAATCATCATGTACATCCGCTCCATGATTCTTTCGTGGAACTGCTCCTGCAGGTTGAGTTCCTCCACCATCATGTAGATGGAACTCAGGAGTATATTCAGGGCTTCGTCCAGTTCTTTCCTAGTAATGGTGGAGTTGTCAAGGTCGATCCTGGCCATGATATTCTCGTTGGTTCCCTCCAGCATGAACTTGGCCTTATCCATCTGCTTGTTGAGAATCAGGAGGACCCGGTACATTGCAAGCCTAACCTTATTCTCTATGGTGGCAGTTTCTATACCCGTATCAGCAAGCAGCTGGGTTGTCTTTTCCTTGAACTGGATGAAGATTATGAAAGGGACTTTCTCATGTTCCAGAACCAGTGTTTCATCGCTGTCGTCTATCTTCCACGATAGTTCAACCAGTCTGTGGGCATTTTCCTTCCCCTTGCTCAACCAGTTGATTACCTGTTGTCTTATTTCAGATTGCAACTAAACTTGATTCAAACTGTTGATAAATTACTTTGCGGTTGAAAAGTTGTCCGGAAAAATTCCGATCAAGTATATAGCGGCAGAGAAATCCGGGATAAATGTCATCAAGGAGGGGGGCAACATTTGCGCTGTTTTCTTCAAGATTTATGTACGCCGCAAACTGGTATAATCTCTCCCCCGCCGTAGGGCAGATCGGCGCCTGGTACGGAATCGACAGGTCCATAGTCGGGCTGATCTTCACCGCTTTCCTCATCGGGGCAGGGGCATTCCAGATTCCCGCTGGAATATTGGCCTCCAGGATTGGTGCAAAGAAGTGCTCCGTGATTGGCATCTCACTCATGGTAGTCTCTGATCTCCTGCCCTTCTATGCTCCGAGCTTTTCAGTTCTCCTGGTATTCAGGATGATCGGAGGCATTGGCGCTGCTTTCTTCTTCTCCTCCGCCCTTGCAGTCCTGAGCGACATATATCCTGAGAACATGACGAGCATGATCTGGCTGTACAACGCCTGCTTCAATCTTGGCGGGGGTTTTGGAATCATTGCAATGACCGGTGCACTTGAATATTCCACCTGGATCGGCGACTCCCTGCTCATGGGTGCAATGACTTTCCCGTTCATTCTCCTTCTCCAGACACTGGTTCCGGCCTCAGAGAGGTTTCCCGTGACAGATCTCCCGAGGATCAGGGAAAAGGTCCTTGATCTGCGCATATGGCTGCTTGCGATCGGATTCTCCGGCTTCTGGGCATGTTCCTACGAGTTTCCCGAGTTCCTCAAAGACTACGTTTCATTCTCCGGAAGTTCATCGGTGGTCTCCGGAATAATAGGATCACTGGCGCTTTTCGCCGGGCTCTCCGGCATCTTGATCATTCCGTGGATCAAGAAATGGGAGCCGATAAAGGCATCAATCCTGATGACCGCCCTTGTCGGGATTGGAGTGATGAGTCTTCCGTTCATTGGCATTTACGGCATCGCAGCGGTGACCATTGGAGAAGGAATCCTCTTTGTGCTGGTATCTGCCCTCGAGTATGTTGTGGTGCTGAAGAGCGAGCCGGAAAGAAGGTACAGGCCGCTCCGCCTTGGACTGTTCAACTCCATACAGATATCGCTGGGATCGTTTTTCTCCCTGATCTTCACGTTACTGCTGGCCTATGGATTCACCTTTGCATGGGAATTCCTTGGAATAACAGTTATCGCTCTTCTGCCTGCGGTTTTCCTGAAGAGGGGATCTACCCTACCTCAAACTCCTCTCCATTCATAGGCAGGATTACCTCGTACTCGGACAGGTCAGAGAGAAGGTTTTCCCTCTGTTCACCATGGCAGAGAATCACCGTTTCCGGGTCTACTCCCTTGATAAACTTCACCAGCTTGTCATGTCCCGCGTGAGCGGACAGATCAAAGAACTCCCTCTGCATCTTCGGTCTGACCATGTTGCCTGCGATCTTGAGTGTACCGTTTTCCATCAGGCTCCTTCCGTTGGTCTGTTCCACCTGGTAGCCGGTGAGGAAGATCGCACTCTTATCGTCTTCCTTCAGTTTATCCACATATCCAAGAACCGGGCCGCCGTCCATCATCCCGGACGTGGTAATGATCACGTCGTTTTCGATGGCGTGCTCCCTCATCCTTCTCCCCTTCACCCTGTGTGTCCTGTGGATGGCTGCCCTGAAGTCCTTGTAAGATCTCAGGTATCCGGGAGTGTGCATGTAGATGTCGGTGATGCCGTTTCCCATTCCGTCAATCGCGATGTTGACGTCCATGTCTGCAAGGATCATGGCCAGTTCCTGGGTCCTCCCGACTGCGAACGTTGGAAAGATGACCTTTCCTCCGTTATCGACAACTTCCTTTACCCTTCGTCTGAGACGTTTTATTACCTCGCCTCGATCCTCGTGGTTCTTCCCGGCATAGGTGCTTTCCACGATCAGGATGTCTGACTTCACCGGTACAGCCCCCTCAAGGAGATTCGTCCTGTCGGTAAACAGGTCACCCGTTACAAGGGTTGATCGGGAGTTGTTGAACTGAAACATTGTGGAACCAGGTATATGACCTGCTGAATGAGGCACAACCGTGAACACTCCTTCCTCGAAGCTTTCCCCGTAGTTCACGGGAACCAGCGACTCGTAGAGCTGGTCAACGTCCGTGCCGTTGAAAACCTCCGGATATCCTTCCAGTGCTGCTATCTTCAGGGAATCCTGGAGAAGCGGCCGGATACTGTTCGCCGTCATCGTCGTGGCATAGAATCTCGCCTGCTTCGAATGGTAATAGATAGGCAGGCTTCCTGCATGATCCAGGTGAGAGTGCGTAAGGAACAGGCCGTCAACCGGTTCT
Source organism: Thermoplasmata archaeon (assembly GCA_021803655.1). GTDB lineage: Archaea > Thermoplasmatota > Thermoplasmata > Thermoplasmatales > Thermoplasmataceae > JAMDBT01. Next base: position 2,499 of record JAJZLK010000047.1, on the reverse strand, counting down.
GGCGGCATCGGGTAAAGCGGGGGTTTCTCTGGTATTACCCCGTAATCGACCATAACTTTCGTGTTCTTCTCTTCCATTTTTATTGCGAGGCGGCCTACTTCTTCGGCCCCTCCCAAAAACTTTATTTTCATTTATTTCTCCTCATATCTTCGCGTTTTCCAGTCTTCTTCCGCAACTGCATTTTCTTGCTCCTGCAATAACCGGCAGTGCGTCCTGGAGTATTCGAGGAACCTTCTCCTCGTTTTCCTTTATCACTTTGAGTACTTCGGAAGTATCGACGGGCTTGTCCGCCCAAACGTCGTAATCCGTGACTGTTGCTACAGTGGAGTAACACATGGCAAGTTCATTTGCCAGGTTTATCTCGGGAACCAGTGTCATCCCTATTATGTCTGCGAACGTCCTGAACATTTTCGATTCAGATCGCGTTGAAAATCTTGGTCCTTCAATGCAGACGTAGGTTCCTGAGAGATGTGAATCATAACCCATCTTCTTCGACGCTTCATAAAGAAGCGTGTTCATGTGCGGACAGAATGGATCTGCCGCGGAAACATGGTAGACCTCAGGTCCATCATAGAATGTCAGCGGCCTCCTCCTCGTAAAGTCAATGAACTGGTCTGGAATGAAAATCTGTCCGGGGGGAAACTCTTCCCGAAGTGATCCGACTGCATTTGCAGTGATGATTCTCTCCACTCCGAGATGCTTCATGGCCCAGATATTGGCACGGTAATTGACCATGTGCGGCGGTATCTGGTGCTTCTTCCCATGCCTTGCAAGGAATGCCACCTCGACATTGCCTATGGTCCCGGTGTCTATCATGTCAGAAGGATTGCCATATGGCGTCTCCACAATTACTGACTTTGGGCTTTTCAAAAGGTTGTAAAGGCCACTGCCTCCAATTATTCCGATCCTGGGCATCTTAAATCTTCCGCTTGAACTAATCTGAATCCTGATTAGTAGATAATATTTAAAAAGTGGTAAAATTTTTGAGCGACAGAAATGAGCAGGGCAAAAGATCGATCACATTCTCCGCATGATTCCCAATCTGAACCGTAAGCCATCAATATACTGGAGAGTGCAATACTGGTTTTCTCCCTCTTTCACGGGACATGACGGAGTTCCTTCTGCACAAGGCTGCCATACTGCGCCGCTTTCTTTGGTCTTTCGCAAATCTCCTCCGGAATCCCGATAAACCTCGCAAGATCCCTGAGGACCGCCTTGTTTCTGTTACCGATGATGTTCTGGTCTCGCCCGGTCTCGGAAGCGATCTGGATCACGGCATCAGACAGGTAAGGGGTGACCAGAACCTTTGAGAATTCCGCTGCCATTTTCTCCTCTCGCGGAATGGTCCTTGTATGGAGTTTCTGGAGATGCCCCTCATTGGTAATGGATGGAGATTCCCTGAAAGCCATATATCCGTAGAAGAGTTCGTCAGACCCCTGGCCGGTCACAACTTTATCCTGCCGGACATTATCGAGGATGGAATAGAGGACAATCTCATACCCGATCTCCTGCTGCGTAATGGTCGGATCTATCTTTCTTATAGCTGCAGCAGCTTTTCTCAGGTATTCCCTGTCTAGCGGGATTATCGCCGGAGGATTTCCCATAAGTTCTCCAGCCTCTGAAGCGCTGGCTATGTCCGCTGATCCGGGAAATCCGGAAGTATATGGTTTCAGCTTTCCTCCGGATAGGCAAAGCAGTATTGAACTGTCAACGCCTCCGGAAAACCCTATGGCGCCACCTGTTGCCATGTCCACCCCACTCCTCAGTGCATCCCTGAGGCTGCTCAATATCGCCGGATCCGTGGTTTTCTGAACGCCCATCCGCTATGAAATCCTTAACATTATTTAAATACAGTCCAAAACTTACATAAAACGTGGACTACGTGCCAGATACTTCCGTCATTGTGGACGGAAGATTTACTGCATTCATAGAGAAGCAGGATGAAGCAAAGGTGATACTCTCCGAGGCAATGATTGCTGAAGTTGAGCATCAGTCAAATGAGGGGAGATCCATTGGATTTGCCGCCCTTGAGGAACTGAAAACCCTGAGAGAGCTGGACTATTACTGCCGGATACTTGTTGAAGGTGCCGGAAAGGATGGGGAAGAACTCCATAAACACCCGACAAGCACGCCTGTAGGAAGGATAGACGAAGTGAGGGCGGCAAGGGATCAGAAGCTGAACTGGAGATCATAGATCATGAGAGGAGTTCCTCCTCTCCCGGGTAATTCTCAACCATATCTTATTCCGCCGCCATTTTATTGCTTCTGCAACGATTCTAAACTGATGTTGGCTGAAGTTTTATATTAATCCTTAACTCCTCAATTCTTACGTAATACGTCAAGGTTTACCCCCAATTCCGGTACCAGATCTTTTGCCTTTTTCGGTATCTCTCCAAGCATCTCCTGCTTTCCCAGATCATAGATCTTGATCCTGGACAGGATCAGGAGAACGTCCCTTACGCTGTGCTTCCCGCTGATCATGTTGAGGATCTGGAAGTG
>JAJZLK010000065.1 GCA_021803655.1 Thermoplasmata archaeon | reverse complement strand
GTCATATTTCATGAGGATGGGAGTCAGTGCGAGCGAGGATGAACTGCTCAATTTCGTGATAAAAAATGAATGATCCGATTGCGGTTGTGAGGATTCCCATGGAAAGAGTTCCCGTGCTTGTCGGGAAGGGCGGCAGTACCAAGAAGATGATCGAGACCAACGGAGGCGTTTCCATCAGGGTTGATTCACAGAGTGGAGAAGTCTATGTTTTCCAGAAGAACGATCCTCTCCAGGCCTCCATCGCACCAAACGTGATCAGGGCAATAGGCAGGGGATTCAGCCCAGAAAGAGCTGTTGCGCTTTACGAAAATGAATCTCAGCTTGCAGTGATACCTCTGCGTGAATTTGCGAAGTCGGGCAGCCACAGGATAGAGGAGATAAAAGGGAGGATCATTGGAAAGTCAGGCAGGACAAGGAATACCATTGAGGAGCTTACCGACACATACATCTCGATATACGGAGACTCCGTATCCGTCATAGGAGATCATTCTTCCCTGTACTGTGCAGTGGAAGCCATAAGAATGCTGATCAACGGAAGAAAACACAGGACTGTCTACCAGTATCTTGAAAAGTTCAGACATGATCAGAAGTTCAGGAAAATGAGCGAATCCTTTGGATGAAATGAACTCCCGGCAGTTAATAAACAATCAGAAGATCAGGCTATCCGCCGGATTTCGAACATCCTGCATGCATGAAACACATAACTTCTGCCATTAAAGGTTGACCGCTCCTAAGCAAACAATAAATTGTCGTGAAACATAGGAATGAGTTGACCAGATCAGAAGACGTGTTCAGGAGATCAAAAGATTTTTTTCCGGGGGGCGTAAACTCCCCAGTTCGCTACTTCAGGCCGAATCCCGTTGTGATGGAATCAGGCCACGGTTCCAGGATAGTGGACGTGGACGGGAACGAGTACATAGATTACTGCCTCGGATACGGTCCGCTTATACTCGGACACTCGCATCCATCGGTTACAGAGGCCATTTCAGATCAGGTGCAGAGGACGGTGCTGCTGGGAACTCCCAGCCAAAAGGAGGTAAATCTGGCAGAAAAAATCAGGGAAGCGATCCCGTCTATGGAGAAGATGAGATTCGTGAATTCCGGCACCGAGGCTACCATGCATGCCCTGCGTCTTGCCAGGGCCTTTACCGGCAGGTCAAAAATAGTGAAGATGGAGGGGTGCTTCCACGGGTCGCATGATTATGTGCTGATAAAATCTGGAAGCGGAACTCTCACCCACGGAATCCCCTCAAGCCCCGGCATCCCGGAAGCTGTTGCGGAAACTGTTGCGGTTGCCAGATTCAATGACATTGAGTCTGTGAAGGAAATCTTCGACCGGGAAGCGGAGGGGATAGCTGCGGTAATTACAGAACCGGTCATGGCCAATGTCGGGCTCATACCTCCCGATCCCGGCTTCCTTCGGGAACTCAGGAAAATTACCTCAGATCATGGCTCCCTCCTGATATTCGACGAAGTGGTTACGGGATTCAGGTTCCATTACGGATCCTATTCCGGAATGGCAGGGATAACTCCTGACATTACCACACTTGGAAAGATACCGGGCGGCGGGATGCCGATTGGAGTATACGGAGGAAGGGAGGAGATAATGGATAATATATCTCCCGCCGGAGGAATCTACCAGGCAGGGACTTTCTCGGGGAATCCTGTGACAATGTCCGCTGGACTGGCGGCTCTCTCCGAACTGAAGAAGCTGGACTACTCTATCCTTGCGCGAAGAACTGCCTCCCTTTCCACGGGAATAAAGGAATCCATGGAGGAAAACGGGATTGAGGTTGCCGTTAACAGCATGATCTCCATGATGCAATTCTTCCCGGGAATCCGCAATGCAAGATCCTATGGGGAAGTCGTCAGCGCCGATGCATCCCTCTATTTCAGGATATTCTCCGATCTCCTCGGACATGGGGTTTATCTCGCTCCCAGCCAGTTTGAAACCAATTTTCTCAGCTTTTCCCACAGCGATTCCGACATTTCCGAAACGCTGAAAAGCCTCAGGAAGGTGATACCTGTTGCGAAAGATGCGGATAGGGGCAAGAGGAAGTAAACTTTCATTGATCCAGACAGGAATGGTCGCCGATCTCCTCAGGAAGGAGGGTGTGGAGGTCGAAATAGTCAGGATCAGGACAAGGGGTGACACAGATCTGGTAAGCCCAATGTATGAGATGGGAAGCACGGGCATATTTGTGGAAGAGATAAACGCCAGAATCCTTGATGGAGAGATAGATGCTGCGGTTCACAGCGCCAAGGACATTCCGTTCAGGATACAGGAAAGCCTTGCGATATCTGCTGTACTGCCCCGGGACGTCCCTTGGGATGCCTTCGTTTCGGATTTTGACCTGGGCACTCTTCCATCCGGGTCAGTTGTCGGTACTTCCAGCCTGAGGAGGAAGATAGAGATCCTGAAGGTGCGCAATGATCTCCGGGTCGAGAACATACGCGGAAACGTGGAGACAAGGATAGGAAAGATGACTACCGGACAGTACGGCGGCATACTGATGGCGGCAGCTGCCCTCAGAAGGGTCGGTTACGAAGGAAAATATGAGGTGCTTGACAGGAAGGGATTTCTCCCTGCTCCAAACCAGGGGATAATCGCCGCAGTCTCCGCCATATCGTCAGATTTCACCGAAATCCTCGAAAAGATAGATCATAAGGAGACGAGAATATGCATGGAAAATGAGAGGATGATAATGGGCGATCTCAACCTGGGATGTTCGGTGCCTGCAGGGATATACTGTTCTCCTGCCCCCGAGCACAAAGTTTCTGCGATGATATTCTCAGGCGACGGGACGGAATCAGAATTCATGGAGTCCACCATCCGCAATGGAACTGATCTGCAAGAATTCACTGCAAGTATGAGGAAGAAAGTCGGGAGACTGGGGTACTGATTGAGGAACATCCTTGTCACCACCCGGCCGAAGAACAAGTATGCTGAGGTTCATAGCGATTTTCTGGACATGGTGAACATCCCTCTTACCAGGATCGTCACGACATTCAGCAAGGATGATGCACGGAAACTGGACGACTTCGATCCGGATACAGTGGTGTTCACCAGTTCAACCGGTGTGGACATATTTCTGCCAGTCAAGCCATCATTTCTCCACGGACGCTCGGTGTTCGCAATCGGGAACTCGACTGCTTCCAGGCTGGCAAACTCCGGATTCAGCCCTGTTGTTCCGGAAAACAGGGATTCTCAGGGAATTACAGACGCCATAATTTCCGGCGTCAGACATGGATCACGTGTAGCACTGCTGAGAAGCAGCAGGCCTGACAAACGTCTTGACGAAGCACTCATGCGGGAAGGGTTCGATTCACTCTCCATATCGCTTTATGATATTGTTGAGGAGATCGTTACTGGCCTGCCTGAGACGTCACGGATATTCGGGTTCCTTGTCACTTCATCGATGGAAACGGAAATTCTCTTGAAAAGATATGGAGTGATCCCGGACACGCATTATTTTGCAATAGGAAGGACCACTGCGGAGAAGATGTCCTCGCTTGGTTTTGCAGTGTCTGAACCTCTGGGAAACTCGGACTTTAAGGAGACAATCCATATGATAGAATCGTTCCACTTCAATAAGTCATAGCGGGGGATGGATTTGAACCATCGGTCTACGGGTTATGAGCCCGTCGGGATCTCCTAACTACCCCACCCCGCTTCAGCCAGTTATAGACATGGTTGATATAATATTTGGCAGCCTGAATCCGCAACTGACTGTGCTGGGGAAAACGAGCTTGTCAATTCAAGTATATATGGAGATTAAAACGGGGGTAAAGGAAGGTTACAGGCTCAGTAAAATTAACAAACAGCGTGGCAGAAACAGGATTCTGACAGTTCAGAACCGAATTACATATGCCACATCATGTAATGAGCAAGATGACAAACTTAAAAGAGATTTCCTGCCGTGGCCCCTTTACCCAGTATGGACCTATCTCAAAAACCGGGGTGAGAACAACGGTGTAGTTGAATGTGTAATTCCCGGTGTTCAGAATATCCTGCATCGGCTTCTGGTAGTCATTTGGAATCTCACACCCGGAATAATACAGTGTAGTATTATGATTAATGCTGTAGCCTGACCACATGTAGGGGAGTACGTTGTAATCATGGGAATAAGTCACGTTCTTCAGAAGTGACCCGTTCACTGTCAGGGAGAGACTGTCAAAATAAAAAGAAAATCCCGTGTAAGGAAATGCCAGTCTAAGGCTCTCAACCCAGTACGCACCGGCTACAATTCCAAGGGGCCCATAATAACCTGTCAGGTTCAGTACCTGGGTTCCTACAAAAGCACCCTCCTGATACCCAATATCAACGGCGTTTCCAAATTCTGAGAACGAGAGGTTGGAATGGGCTTCCAACGGATATGCAATATACGCACCTCCCCAGTAATGTTTCCCGTAGTAAGGTGTGGCGTGCCAGGATGGAGGTTCGGAAAAGTATTCGCTGCCGGTGAATCCCAGCAGTGCCAGGAGCGCGACAGACAGCACCATGATTTTCTTACGCCTGATCATCTTTATCTAACTCTGCAGGAGACATACCGGCATTGAAATACTTGTTGAATACTCAGTGGGATACGTTGTTGATCCTACGTGCTCAAATTCAGTTAGCACCGTCTGATTCGCTCTGTCGAGCTGCATTACCGTCATGTCTTCGATATAGGTGAAATAGTTCAAGGTGTCGGAACCAACTGGGGAGTATGAAGGTTGATCCATGAATCTGAAAAGATAGGAAAGCCCCCCTCCGCTCCCAGTGAGAAGATAGAAATAACACCAACTTGTATAATTTCTAGCAGCATTAGGCACACACTGCTCGGTACCGGTAAAGTTCTTCCATATCTGATCAGTCTGAGGATTTTCATTGACATTATTAGTGCTGAATAAGAAAGGTCCGACAAAAGTCATAAGGGCGCCTGTGCCTGCAAGTACTAGATCATATGGTGGAACTGCAACTACCGATGCGACCCCCAGGCCCAGCGCTATGGCATTCCATATGGTCTGTTCGGATATGGTTGAATTCGATCCGAGATATGAGTTCCCCTGAGAGCTATATGACTGTAATTTGTTATATACATAGTCCGGAGCATTTGATGGATTCTGCCCCCAGTTGTTACCTTTCCACTCAAATCCCATGTCAACACTCCAGACACCCAAAGTCCTGCTCTTGTTCCACAATCCGGCAGTAAACTGATAGTTCAGCGGTTGACCCGTGAGTAAATCATACTGAACCGCACTCTGGGATGTCTGTGCAATAAAATTGCCGTTGGAGTTATAGTAATCCCCTGATCCGACAGCATCTGGGAAAACAACCGGTTTACCCTGTTCGTAATATGGAAAATTCGTATATACCATGGCAGAACGGAAATATTTCACGGGTGTAGCGTAGGTCGCAGAAGCGGCGAAGCCCTGGTAGTATCCCGGCTGTGCAGCCCATGTCCATGTGATGGTTCCGCTGCCTCCACCTGAGAAACCTGGGCTTATGGGATACAAACTACCCCCTTGCGATATACCATCGAACTTTACAACTGGCGAAGAAGGCCAACGGCTTCCATCGTAGTGAACTGAGAATTTGAGCAGAGTATCGCCGCCAAAAATGGCATTGTAGGGATTCCCACTGGTTGCATTTACAACTGATAAACCTGAGAGGTACTCAAATGGCTGGTATGATCCTCCGCCACCGCCTCCAATGGGCATATCCGGCCTGATTATCGGGTCTATTGAATATGTATCGTTGACTGCAATAGACACTGGGCCGAACGGTAGTTCAATTGAATCTCCGCTTGTATTCACGGCAAGAACCCCGGCATGAAATATTGATGACTCAACTGCCCAGTTCACCGATACATGTCCTTCGCTCAGTGACCACTGGTCTGAGTGTATTGGAACTATGGTCGTAACCGGACTCCACCGGGTATTTACAGTGGTGGAGGAGAAACCCCCTATCTGTGCATTTGCGTGATACAGTGTATGCATCCCGAACTGGCCGATGAAGGTTCCACTGGAATTGCCCGTGTTCTCAATGGCAATACTTGCATCTATGCCATCTGGCAGGAAGGAGAATATCTCAGCGATCCTCACGTTATGATTCCACTTCTCCATCACGGCAGAATTCTGGGAAGCGTTAAGAATCCTGCGCCCCATGTGGTGTGTGAAGTTTTCTGTGGACAACAGCGATCCCAGGGAAAGGTCTGGGTTGTATCCGCCCGGGTGAGCATTCAACCTGAATATTGACCAGGATACGGGATAAAGGCTGTTTCCAAAACCTACATAGGTGTTTTGACCATTGAATTCCACTACCTCGTTACCATACCTGTACACCATGGGAGAACTGTGGGGTTGTATTGAGAGGGACTGAACCGCAGGGAATAACATGAGAGCAGCAACACCTATGACCACCACGTAAAACAGCTTTCGTTTCTCTCTCTGGAATCTCTGACGATGAAGGAAGATATCCACTCTTGAGCATCGTCACGAATAATATCGTGGTTTTATAATAGACTTTTGACGATTAGAGCCTTCCAGTTTTTCGTTGACCGGAGAAAAGGGCACATATGTGTTAAATTCATAACACGCCATTTCAGAACTATCAGAATAGAATATTTCTGTGTCCTTTGGAACGCCAAGTAATGTTTCTGGTAGGTGAAATCAAGGAGAGTTGCTAGTGCCGGAAAGCAGTAAATTCTCCCGATCATTCTCGTGACCGAAGAAGTGCCCTGATTGGATGCGCCGTTCTCGCATGATACGGAGAAACTGTTTTAGAAGATCATGACGCTAGATTCATCCTGATTACTTTCCGTTACCATCGTAGTCTATCATCCTCAACACGCCATCAAGATTCAATCTTGTGCTTGACTGCCACAATGCCACGGCCAGAGAATCGTCTCCCAGTTCTTCCCTCATTGTGGAGTAAAATCCTATCATGTCCGAATAATCTCCCACAATGCATATTGAAAGGAGAATGTTGTCGAAGCCCCATCGAAATATGATCGATTTCTCCTTGAAGCCAGGCAGATCCTGAAGCCTCTTTACAAGGGCATCCTTCTGCCTTCCCGCAGTACTGAATGCAAACTGAAGGAATGTGAATCCTTCAAAAAGTGAGGTTCTGAAACCAAACTCAAGACTTACGGCGCGAGATATCGCCAGTTTCCTGTATTCTTCGTACAGCCTCGATCTTGACATCCCGGTTTCAAGCGCTATGTCGTTCAGAGGCATCATCGGGTTAATAACAAGACTCCTGATCAAGTCCTTTATTGGTTCCCGGACCTCCATATCTGAGTTGAGAATGGTTTCACGGTATCTTTTCTTAACTGATTCGTCCAGCAACTGGCTGCTGGTAGCAAAATATGCGGACAGTGTACCAGACGTTCCGATTATTTCGTCCCTGACCCTGTTGAAGTCTTCCTTTCCGTTGTGCAGTATATCCACAATCATGGTAGGGAATAAATCGCCTGATTTTAGCGCGATTCCCCTGAAGACCGCCTCAACCCCGGGGATTTTTTTTATCCTTGCGATTGCTGAATCGCTCAGGGAAACGTCATCCCTGAAGACAACGGAGCTTCTCCTGAAACCGAATATTGAGGGATCAATGAAGAGCCTCGGAAACAGGAGATCGTTGAAGATTCTTTCATAGGCGCCGTTTACAGTTCTCCTTGAAATATCGTTTCCGTTTTCCTTTCTCATCTTCTGGTAGACCCAGTACGGTGTTGGTCTCCTGAAATCCTCAGTTTCGTGACCATCAAGATTGTTATCTCTGGGCCACTGAATGTGTCTTATTATCTGGAGGGTAAGGTCTCGATCCAATTTCAATCATACTCCGCAATGGTTAAAATAGATATCGAATCTCAAGCTGTCTACTGATGGCTGAAACACGGTGGTCTGCACCTGACGAATAGACACCGGCTCAGTCCCAGATATTTCATGGAAGCGGAGAAATCTTTCTCCTCCCAAAGCCTGTGTAGAACCAACCGGAGAAGAATTCATTCATTTGCGTAGGCGGGGCGGGGAAAACCATTCTATCGGTAGAATACATCCTCATGCGTTGAAGTCTCCTGCAATTTCTGTGCCAAGGGAAAGTGCGGAAAGGATCATATCCGGGCTTCTCCGTGAAGGAAGGATAGACAAGAGCCTGCGGATCAGGACCGAAGGTGATTTTATCCTGATCCCCGTCCACCCTTGGGATTCTAGCACAATTCACGTTGAGGCAGATTTCATCCCAAGAGTCATGACAACAGACCCGATGATCAGGATACGTCAGAGAGTGAAAGAACTCGGCTTTTCTGGAGATATTCCCGAGAAATGGGTAAGGTATGGAGACTCAATAATGTTCAATGTGCCTGTTCAGATGAGCACTGATGTTGCTTCAATATACGCCGAGACTCTTGGCGTGAAGAAAGTCTATGTGAACCGGGGAAGAATTACAGGAGATACCAGGACACCTTCGGTTGAACTGGTCTACGGAGAACATGGTACCGTGACGCACCTGGAAAACGGGATAAGGTATGTGTTTGACCCGGAACATGTGATGTTCTCACCCGGAAATGTCCACGTCAGGGGTGAGATCGAGACAGACGTGACCGGCAGGTTAGTTATAGACTTCTTCTCGGGAATAGGCTATTTCTCGCTCCCCATTGCAAAGTTTGGGCATCCGGGAAAGGTGGTTTGCATAGACATAAATCCAGTGGCTCTGGAATACCTTGGCAGGGCTGCGAAGGTGAACAAGGTGGAAAGTGTGGTGGAAACGTTATGCGCAGACAGTTCTGTTGTCCGGCTGAAGGAAATAGGCGACGTCGGCATACTTGGGAATTTCCAGTCCCTGGAGATGCTTGACAACATTCTCTCGAACCTCAGGGATAATGCGACCGTAGTGATCCACCACCTGGTCTCAACGGAGAAGATGGGATTCTCCGGTGAAATTGCAAAAGAAAAGATAAGGCTTTCAGGAAGGGATTGCACCATAATTTCCAGTACCCGGATTAAGTCATATGCCCCGCACATGTGGCATATGAGGACGATTGCAAAACTGATGGAATAATGAAACAGGTTCCATTCAGCGATTCCTCTTTATCGAAAAATCAATTTATAATCCCCTTCAATCCGTTATAGCATGGACAGGATTGTCAGGAAAATTTACGATTATTCCCGGAAAGTTATGGCCAGCCCGCTGGAAAAGCAGGTGTCGGAAGAGATAAAGAAGAGGATCGCCGATGCGATCATAGTTGCTTACGGGGCGAAGGATGCTGAACCTGTTGTCATAGAGAGGAATACTCTCCTTCCGTCGAAGGGGAGGATGAATTCGTCCATGTTCTTTGTGAAGGACAAAGCTTCAATTGACGTTGCGTCCTTCATAAACGGATCTATGGTCAGGTATATCGACTATAATGATACCTACCTCTCGAAGGAGGCGTTGCACCCTTCCGATAACATCCCACCTGTTCTTGCAGTATCGGAAGCACTGGAACTGAGCGGATCCGATGCCATGAAAGGGATCGCGGTTGCGTACCAGACAGTCTGTTCCCTTGCAGATGCAGTTTCCATAAGGGACAGGGGATGGGATCACGTTACTTACATTTCAGCATCTTCCGCGGCCGGAATCGCTGCAGTTTCCGGTCTTGATGAAACAAAGTTTGAAAACACGGTAAGTCTTGGAATAAATAACAACATAAGCATGAGACAGACCAGGGCCGGAGAACTCTCCATGTGGAAGGGCTGCACTGCTGCAAATGCCGGCAGGAACAGTGTTTTCTCCTATCTCATTGCAAATGGAGGTTTCTCTGGACCATCGAACATATTCGACGGTGAGATGGGGTTCTTCCGGCAGGTCTCCGGGAATTTTGATCTTGACATTGAGAAGGACAGGATCTTGAAGACCATGATCAAGAACTATCCTGTTGAGTACCATGCCATGAGTGCTGCTGAGGAAACCATTGCAATCAGGCCAAAGATCAATGGGGAGATTAAGAAGATCCAGGTTGAAACCTTCGAGGTGGCCCACAAGATTATAATCAAGGACCCTGAGAAGCTCAGGCCAAAGACAAAGGAAACCGCCGATCACAGTATGCCATACATAATAGCATACTGTCTCGTGCATGGTGCACCCACCCCCGATGCTTACTCTGCAAGATTCCTGAATGACAGAAAGATCCTCTCCCTCATTGATCTGATGGAATTCAAGGTCACTGACAGGTACAACAAGATGTATCCTGAGAGTCTTCCCTTCGGGATCACAATTACCACAGACAGCGGAACTGTTTCTGGGGAAATGAACGCGCCAAAGGGCCACCACAAGAATCCTTACTCGTGGGACGATGTCTACGCGAAAGGGGCGAGAGTCATGGGGCCGGACAAGTCGAAGGAACTGATAGATACCGTCAGATCGCTTGAGAAGAGAAGCGTTGCTGACCTCATGGAGGCGACGTACAGTGTCACTGCTTAAGGATAACGTCAATGAAGGGCCGGGATCACTGAGAAAACAGCTTTCTTCCGGCTTTGTTGAGTGCGCAGGGGTATTCAACGGAATCTCCGCGCTGCAGGCCCAGGAGGCGGGATTCAAGACACTGTACCTGTCCGGATCGTCTATCGCTGCCTGTATGGGACTTCCTGACCTATCTTTCACTACCCTTAGCGAGGTTGCCGCGGAGACAAGAAAGATCACGGCGATTGCAAGACCACCGCTGATCGTTGATGCAGACACCGGGTTCGGAGAAACCGGAAACGTGACGAGAACCGTAATAGAACTGGAACATGCGGGTGCATCGGCAATACATATCGAAGACCAGGTGCTGCCGAAGAAATGCGGCCACCTCCCGGGTAAAGAGGTAGTCACGCAGGATGACATGGTCCGGAAGGTCAGGGCTGCCGTCGCTGCACGGAAAAATCCGGATTTCATGATAATTGCAAGGACCGATTCATATGCAATCGAAGGATTCGACGGGGCAGTTGCAAGAGCCAAGGCGTACCTGGATGCAGGTGCGGACATGATATTCCCCGAGGCACTTGACTCTGCGGACGTTTTCAGGGATTTCGCCAAAGCTGTGGACGGAAAACTCATGGCGAACATGACAGAGTTCGGTAAGAGTCCCCTGATGAGCGCCAGGGAGCTGGAAGCTATCGGGTACTCCCTCGTGATATTTCCCCTTACCGCTTTCAGATCATCACTTCTCAACGTGAAGAATGTTTATCATAGGCTGAAGAAATATGGAACACAGAGAGATTTCGTGGACTCACTCATGACAAGGGATGAGTTTTACGGCCTGATTGACTACCATGGCTATGAGAAGGACGATCAGGATATATTTCGCGGGAAGGAGAAGTGATTGAATGGCTGAGAATTTGGCTCCGAAGGGGCTTGATGGTGTAGCAGTTGACGTAACATCCATAGCAACAACTGACAACAGTGGGAATCTGCTTTACAGAGGATACCGTGCCATTGACCTGGCAGACAGGAAGAGCTTCGAGGAGGTGGCTCATCTTATTCTTTTCGGAAAACTTCCTTCTGCTGACGAATCTGCAAAGTTCAGGGAGTTCCTGAAAAAGAATTCTGCGCTTGGCGGCAGGATTCCAGAAATAATGAAGATAGAGAAACAGACCAACCTGATGGACAGCCTGAGGTCATACGTGAGCCTTGAACCTTACCGGAACAGTGAGGCAGGATTGCTTCTGGCTGAGATTGCTTCCAAGTTTCCGCAGATTATTTCGTCCTCTGCCAGGATAAATGAAGGAAGTGCTCCGCTCCACAGCATAGATGGCAGTTATGCTGAGAATCTCTATTACCTTCTTACGGAGAAGAAAAATCCCAGATACGCCAGATTTCTTGAGAAATTGCTGATACTCTACATGGAACATGAATTCAACGCCTCGACCTTCGCCCTTCGCGTGGCTGCATCCACACTCACTGATCCGGTTTCTGCCATCGTGGCAGCAATATCCACCCTTAAGGGACCGCTGCACGGAGGTGCGAACTCGGAAGTACTCACCTACCTGCTCTCCTTCAAGTCTGAGGAGGAGGCTTTGAAGTTTGTTGAAGAGAAACTTCGGAGAAAGGAGAAGATAATGGGATTCGGCCACCGGGTCTACAAGGAGAAGGATCCTCGTGCCCAGTTTGTCAAGATTGAACTGAAGAAGCTGATTGGCAACACCGACGTCTATCGTTACGCCACTGCAATTGAGGAGTATATCTGGGAGAAAAAGAAACTTCCGGCAAACCTTGATTTCTATGCTGCCCTGTACCTGAAGACTCTCGGGATCGATGAGAAATTCTATCTGCCGATATTCGCGTGCTCAAGGGTATTCGGCTGGGGCGCACACTATCTTGAACAGCAGGCCGACAACAAGATAATACGTCCTCTTTCCGTCTACACCGGTCCAACTGGCCTTACGCTGGAATGATCAGATCACCTTGAGCGGAATCGGCTTTCCGTTGCGATCGAAGGCCTGGAAAGAGGTTTCGCTGTACGGGGACCCAGTTATTATGTGGACAGGCCCCCAGTTTCCGAACATGTGAAGGTCCTCGTCTGAGGGAAGAAGCACACCGTTTGGATGTGAATGCACGCTTCCGACAATGGAGAAATCCACCGCCTTGTTGAACATGAAGAAGAGGGTGTGGCGGTCCCCCTGAATCGTTCCTGGAACCATGGATATCTCATATATCACGCCGTCCTCTGCTCTCAGGAGCGCCCCGAACTCTTTCGGATATGAATCCTTGGAGGCTTCCATTATCATCAGGATCAGTTTTCGCCTAATCGACCACATTCTTGATCAGCTTGTCCCGCATTCTTTCGAAGAAGGAATGCCCTATGGTAACAAATTCCGCGTTGTTTTCCGACACCGTTATCCTGATGTCATCGCTGGCTGAAACCTCGGTCTGGAACTGTCCGTCTATTATCAGTATGCATGGCTGGTCCTCCCCGATTATCTTGACCTGTATCTCGTCTTCAGGCGGTATTACTATTGCCCTGGACCTTGCTATGAAAGGTGCAAGGTACGAGATCACCATGGCCCTGAGTGTGGGATAGATGACCGGACCACCTGCACTGAAAGAGTAGGAAGTGGAACCGACCGGGGTAGAGACTATGACGCCGTCCGCAGCAGTGAGATCGATGAAGTTGTTCGATGTGGAAATGCTGAACCTTCGTATCTTTGCAATCCGATCAGAATGCACAAGCACCTCGTTGGTGCTGTCCGGAAGCCTGATTCCATTTACGGTCACCTTAAGCTTCAGGCTCTCTTCAATGCGGTATTCTCCCCTTATTAGCTTGAAGACTGTGCTCTCGACTTCCCCTATCTCCACTTCGCTGAGGAAACCCAGACCCCCCATGTTTATTCCGAGAACCGGGCCCTTTGCCGCCTGAAGTGTCCTTAGAACGGTTCCGTCACCGCCGACCGTCACTATCAGATCAGCCTGCAGCTTCTCAAGATCCTTTCCTTTCCTGTTCAGGAACCTCGCAGCCTCCTTCTCGAATACTGGCTCCCAGTCTGGTGGGAGTATTTCCAGTATCCTCTGCACTATGTGTGCACACCTCTCACAGTCCTTCCTTATAACAAAACCGATTTTCATAGAAATCCTTCCAGTATAGAACTTGAATATGCAGCTATCAAGTTTTTCTTCTCTGCCGGGTCAATCCCGAGGTTGAAATCCTTTCCGTAACCATCCACTACCGTTCCTCCGGCCTCCCTCACCATCATTACCCCAGCGGCCACGTCTATATTGCGGAGTGGAGCGGATCTCCCAAGATGTGCAGAAACGTCTGCGGACCCTGACGCAACCATTGCCAGTTCGAGAGCGGCACATCCCATATACCTGTACTTCCTGGCCCTTGATATCAGTTCCAGGCTCCTCTTGTCAAGCTTGGAAGACAGATGTACGAGGAAAGTACCGCTCCTTTTTTCCGGAGCCTTGCATTCCTTGCCGTTCATGACGAGACGATGCCCCCTTGCCGTATAATACCAGTCCCCTGATGCAAGGTTCATTATGAATCCACTCTCCGTTGAGGAAACATCACTTCCGCATACTGCCATTGAAACCGCATAAGCTGGAATATTATTAACCAGGTTAAAGGTCCCGTCTATTGGATCTACAAGGAGGTTCTTCTGGTAGTTGCGGCTGATTATTCCTCGCTCCTCGCTCACAATATTCAGCGGGAGGTCATTCTCCGCAACGCCCCTTATTATGATATCTTCTGCCTTCCTGTCCACAAACTTTGTCGGTGATCCGTCTGCACCGGTTCCTATTTCTCTGCCCATTCCGGACTTCTCCTGAACCGATTGTAGGAATTCGTATATTTCCCTGCCTATTTCAAGAAAAGGTTTCAGATATTCTTCCATGTGTACTGGAGAATATCAGGAGATTCTATAATTAGGTTCAGTCTGTAGTTACTATGCTGTCAAGCAGGAGGTTGAGTCGCTGCGGTATCCTCTTGAGAGCATAATCGAGCACGTCCTGCGCACTGAGCGAACCGTCAGTCTCAAACTTGAAAATGATCCTGTTCCTGTCTTCGCTGACCACGACCTTCTCATTCTGTGAAAGCACGGTGATCTGCTTGGTTCCGTAATCGTCTGTGAAGACAATTGAATCGCCGCGTTCAGACACGACCGCCTTTGGGTATGCCTCCTTCAACTCTTTCCATGACTTGAGGCTGTCTTTCGGAACTGAGAATTCCCTGTGGAACTTGTATGAAACTCCGGTCGCGACCTGCCACTTGCTGTGCACGTATCCCCGTCCCATTACGGCATCAGCGGTTACAAGCATTGCCTGCTTCTTGCTCAGTTTTACTATCGGTATGTCTCCGTCTGAAGGCGTTGCGGAAGGGTTACTCAGCGGCTGTAGATCAGATGACATAACTGTGCAGGGACCAAGTTTGTTTATGGAATAGGTAACTGTGCATAACGCACATCCTTTTCCCTCACACGTGCACTCCTCCCTGAAGTTCATCTTGAGATCGGTAACAAGCGGGACCATTGCCAGTCTCTGCGCAATCGTCTCATCGAACAGAGGCAATGAGGAGCCGTAAACGTTTTCCTCCTTATCCCTGATCTGACCGTGGTGGATCGTGACCTTGTCAATAGCGAGTTTCGGTATGTCGCCAACGATAGTCCGTCTCAGGGCATTGGCCTCGCCAGGAGTCATGCCTTCTATCTCGAATCGTATGAACCTGTCTGAGATGTCAAGAATTTTCAGAGACATCTGATTAGACTCTCCTTCCCCTCTTTCCACCCTTCTTCTTTGTGCCATCATGCGGAACAGGAGTTACCTCCTCGATCCTTACAATCTTGAACCCTGCCCTTGAAAGGGCCCTTATTGCGGATTGTGCGCCCGGACCTGGAATCTTTGATCTGTTTCCGCCTGGTGCCCTGACCTTAATGATCAGATCTGTTATCTCCTTCTCCCTCAGTTTCTCAGAAACAAGATCCGCCGCCTTCATTGCAGCATACGGACTTGATTCTTCCCTTGCGTTCCTGACTACCATCCCGCCAGTCGCCTTGGCAAGCGTTTCTGAGCCGGTTACGTCAGTCACAAGGATTATTGTATTGTTCTGCGAGGCAAAAATATGTGCAATTCCAGTCTTATTCAATTGGAGCACTCTCCTCTACCGGTGCCGCCTGTTCGTTCTTTTCCTCTTTCGCTTCTTCCTGAGCTTCAGCCGGCTTCTCGAACGCCCGTCTCAGAGGGTGATCCTCGTCGCTAACCGGACTGTCCGGATTAAATCTGATTGTATCCTCATACTGTCTTTCGACAAGCATCCCGGGAATAGTTACTCTTCTTCCGTTAAGAAGTATATGGCCATGCGTAATCAGCTGCCTTGCCTGCTTGACCGTTCCTGATAGCCCCTTCTTGTAAACCACCGTCTGCAGTCTTCTGCTGAGAACGTTCTCCAGGTTTAAAGAAAGTATGTCATCAAGGCTGGCTCCTTCACCAAGAATGTTGTATCTGCTGAGTTTCCTGATGAGCAGATCAAACTGCTTCTTCGCGCTCGGGTTTTCAGTTCTTAGTCGAGCCTGAAGATCCATCGCCTGTGCCCTGAAGTTTTGCAGGAGAGATTGTGACTTCCAGAGTTCTCTCTTGTTCACAAGTCCGAATTCTTCAAGTATCTTTCTTTCAGTGTCTATCCTGTTCTTTTCCCATGGATGTCTGGGTGTGGAATATGTCTTTCTTGGAAATTTCTGATCTCCCATTCAATTCACTCCTTCTGGGCCTGAGGCTGGCCTTCCTTCTTCTTGATAACTCCGATGGCGAGACCTTTCCTGCCATTGGATCTGGTCCTCTGTCCCCTTACCTTATGACCGGTTTCGTGCCTTACGCCCTTGTAGGACTTGATCTTCTTCATGAGGTTTATATCTTCCATGTTCAAAACGTTAAGATCATTGGCGACCAGGTTCAGGTCCTTTCCGGTGACTACATCCTTCCTGTGGTTGAGCATCCAGCCCGGGATCTTTTCATATTCCCTCGATTCGATGAAATCCCGCAGCTTTTCAATATTCTCCTCTCCAAAATCTCCAATCTTCTTGTCGGTTGGTAATGAGAGCGTCCTGAGAATGGTGGAAGCGAGTCTGTTTCCAATTCCATCCAGGTCTGCTAGTGCAAGGACGACATTTCTCTCCCCTTTCAGATCCTTGCCTGCCATTCTTACTATGTAAAGGAAGTCATCCTTTTCTTTCACTTTTTCAGCCATTTAATCATCCTGTTGAACCCTAACAACGGACATATTATTCCGAAGTTGCGTTTTGCCACATTTTAGCGGCATTATTAAAGGTTTCTTAGCAGGCGAAACTCTGCATAACAGGGCATTTCCTCGCAACATGGCATCTCACCTGTAGAGAGTGAAGAGCCTATGATCAAGATCAACATCAAATATTCCGATCCGTGCTCCTGCGTCAATCCAGCCATGTGCATAGTTCAGTGCGGCAAATGCGTTGATCAGGTCACCTTTCTCCTTGAAATGCAGGGCATCAGACGAGTAGGATCGTATCATTTCCATAAAGTCCGTAGCCATGGTGTAAAAAAATGAATCCTTTGGCGCAGCTACCTTAATCTTGCTAAGTGCTTCCAAGTTCAGCTTCAGATATTTTTCGACTTTCTCACTAAGACCTTCCATACATGAGTAATACCGCCGGGATTATGTAACAATCGGACCTGGAAACTGACGCACACTCAAGGAATAATACCACCAATCCTAGCCGGCTATGAAGTTACAGAAAATGAGATTCCATATATGTCATGCATTTTACTTGTATGCATCTGTGTTGTCCACGCCCCGGAAAATGCCAACCTTAATAAAGCGACTGCCATAGGCAACCTGTAATGCCGTTTTACAAGAATCGTGGAAGACGCCCCCCGTATTATCAGAGGCCAGTGGATACTCGACAGAATGGAACCAGGTCCAAGCGTCTTGACATGCGAAAATCAGAGGAATTCAGTTTCCAGCTCTCAAGAGAAGTTGACGAACTCCCGGAAAGCGTCAGAGGAGCTATTAAGGGGAGCATATACGCAATAGCTTCGAGAAAAGGGTCAAGGGAAGCGAAGGAATATGTTCTTAAGAAACACGAAGAAGGCATAATTGGAGAGAAGCTGCAGAACAGGCTCATCGATTTGATTTTTGACTACAGCAAGTACCGTTAATATGAATTTTTACTCCAGTATCGGAAAGTTCCATGAGTCCACCGGCAAATACGAGATATCTGACATGGTCTCTGTTATCAAAGAGGATGGCCACGACAGTGTTTACATATCAGTCATGCCGGGATTATGGGAAGAGCATGACAGCACTGATGAGATTAGAAAACAGGCTTCTGCTGCCGGACTGGAATCAATAGACCTGTTCCTACCGGCAGAGATGGACAAGTACCTGAACGAAAAGTCCTTTCTTCTCAAGAGCGAAAACTCTGATCCTGACCTGAAAGTGAAAATCAAGCTTCTAGAAATGGTTGACGCGACAATTTATTCGTACATGAAAGGTTTCTGGAAAGACCCTTCCAGCGTCAACTCTGAACTCACCGACTCAGTATTCAGGGCGAAACACCTTCTAATGTCAGCCGTGGTCCCCAGTTTCGAACTCGGCGTATGGAAGATGTGGCATAACAAGATGAAGGAAAAGCTGCTGAAAATTGAAGATAACAATATCGCCGTGATAGTGAACGTGGAGAGCAGATACTGGTTTATGGACAACCTCCACTCCTGAGAACTGCAAATCGAATTTATTTATATATCACCAAGAGATTTGCCCCGGTTATGACTATATTTCAGGGTAAATCCTCAAAGAAATTCACAGGCGGAAAGAGGAGAGCCGCAAGACTGAAGAAGAGGTATGAACTCGGAAGGGAGCCGACGCACACGAGAATAGGCGAACCTGCGAGAAAGCAGATCAGAGGGATGGGGGGAAACAACAGGACAATAGTTCTCCGCGATAACGTTGCAAATGTCTACGTTCCCGCCGATAAGAAAACCGTTCCTTCCAAAATAATTACAGTCAAGGAAAATCCTGCAAATCCACACTACGTCCAGCGAAACATAATGAACAAGGGGACCGTGATTCAGACGGAACTTGGGCTGGCAAAGATAACCTCCAGACCCGGACAGGACGGAGCAATCCACGCTGTCCTTATATGAGGGTCACAATTTATTCCCAGTACTTCAATCCTGCAATCTCCAGGAAGCAGGGCCGCAGGATCAGGAAGGTGGATCCAAAGGCTTTCAGCCACGAAGCTATTGGAGAAATCCTGCGATCATACAACATAAGGTATGAGTCACGGGAATGCAGGTATCCCAGAGTTCCATGGCAGAAATCAATTCTCTATTCATTTGAATCTGACCTGAAGAAGATCACGATTCTCAAGATGATTGAGAAGAAATTATCCAGATGACTGGTTTTTTGGTTTCTTCTTTATCATGTAATAACGCAGCGGATGACTGAGCCACTCCTGGGCACAGAGCGGGTCGTTTTCCTTATAACACAGATGGTTTGACTGGAGAACCGCACACTTTGGAGGAGAATACTGGGTTCCGGATATCTCACCTGTTATGTGGTTCACCTGGTAGGCGGTGACTTTTTCATTGAAATCCGGGGCTGACCTGAAGATATCCATTATTCCGGGGTTGTCCATGCCGATCTTGTGGAGGAAGCTCACCATGGTGAACCTTGCCAGATGCGGAAGGTTTGTTCCCTCGCGTATCTGCCGTATATATTCACTGACGCATGGCGGGAATTTTGTTGAATCCACGTTCCCGAGATCAATCTTCGATTTCGCCCTCAGTATGGCAAATTCACTCCTTGCGTTGCCAATGAAATCTGCGTAGTTGGATAAAGCCTTCATAGCTTCGTCCGCATCGATTGAATCATACACTTCAGTGGCTCGCGATACAAAGAACTCCCTGATTATGTGTGCTGCGATTTCCTTTTCGAGTATAACTTCTCCATTGCGCATCACCTGCGAGACCAGTCTGTACTGATACCCGGAGACCCGGGAACAGTAGCGCACAAAATCTACGAATCCTATGCTGAGGGAAAGATCTATGGGATCGTACTTGATGCGAAGCCCCATCCTGCGGGCGTACTCCTCAATGTCTTCCAGATTTCCCGATATGGATGCGTGTGCTATCCTGTCCCTCATCAGGTTGATAACCCTGAAAGTCAGTATCCTGTCGCCTATGGCTTTGAGTACATGGAGCGTGACAAAGAAGAATTCGGTTGAAACCTTAAACCGTGGCGTTTCTTCTCCTTCTATCACAGCCGACACAAGCGAGATCGAGCGATTCCTCAGCTCGGAACTCTCACTGTCCGAGGAGTCAAACACGCTCTTTACGTAGTTCGCAGTGTATTTTCCGCCCTCATTGAAAAGGACATTCTCTTCTTCTGATTCCCTGATCATACCTCCATCAGGTCCCTTGGAGCCGTGGTGATGATCTCGTGCCCGTCTTTCCTGACAATGACATCATCCTCAATCCTGACGCCTCCAACCTTTGGAATATATATTCCGGGTTCGTTGGTGATCACCATATTGGCCTTCAGCGGGAAATCGTAGGAAGGAGAAAGGGCAGGATGATCGTGTACATCGAGTCCTATGCCGTGGCCAAGAGAGTGGATAAACCTCCCCTTGAATTTCGTAGAATCTATAACTTCACGTGCCACCTTGTCCACATCCTTTCCGTTCACATTCTCCTTGATAATATTCATGCTTTGCTGCTGGGCCATCTTGACCGTTTCGTAAATTTCCCTCTGCTCCTCGGATGCCCTGCCGAAGACAACGGTTCTTGTTATGTCTGAGCAGTACCTCTGGTGTATAGCACCGAAATCCATGAGCACGAATTCGTTCTTTTTCAGCTTCTTGTTTCCCGGAGAGTAATGCGGCATTGAGCTGTTTGCACCGAACGCAATTATGGTGTCAAATGACGGTCCGTTTGCTCCAAGTTTCATCATCTGATATACCAGTTCCGAAGAAAGTTCTGTTTCCGTGATTCCCTCCCTTATCCTGGGAATAATGGCATCAAAGGCCTCTGATGCGATCCTCGCGGATTCCCGCAGCTTGTTGAGTTCCGCCGGCTGCTTGAATCTCCTGGATTCCTGTATCGATCCTGATACGTCCACAAATCTCTTGTCAGGGATCATCTTCAGCAGATCAAGATACAGCCTGAGGGTCAGAGCAGAGTAGTTTAGACCGATAGTATCAACGTTCTTCAGCTCGTCCCGCAGTATCTTCATGAACTCTGCCCTTGTTCCGAAGATTAGGACCTCGAGTCCGCTGTTTCTCGCAGATTCCTCTTCCAGCGCAGAGGTGATGATCTTCACGCTGTCTGGTTTGATCACGAGCGCAGATCCTTCAAATATCCCGGATGTTACCTCACTGAGGTAGAAGAATGTCTTGTCGACCTCGTTTTCTCCGCCGTTGATGATCAGAATTGTGTCTACTTCCCTGGCGTAATCAAAGATGTGGCTGTACTCCATAGTGGCTAAACATTAGCGGCAATAAAACAATTGCTCAAGATGCGTAGATTCTCCATAGGCAAAGTTGCGAATACGTTCCGGGATTACTTTTGGATTTCTGTCTCAGTCTTTTTCCTGAACACAACCTTCTGCAGAAGAAGGTAGATCACAGCAAACAGTAGAATTGAAGGGAAAAGTCCGATGTTAAGGGCCGGGGCGTGCCTGATGATTTCATATGCAATACCGGAGAGAATAAACGCACCTGCCACCATAATGAAAACAGCTCCTGAGAATCTTCCAAGATTCAGTGAAACCTCGTCCTCGTCATGCATGGATTTGACAAGAGCGTACTCAAACCTGTTCATGCTTTCAAATGTGGAAAGCATGATTATTCCCGCTTCTGCAGCCACAACCGAAATAACGAACAGAGCTATTTCTCCTTGAGGCACGACTGGAGGAAAATTAACCTCCCTTTCCAGGTATCCCTGAGAAAGAACAAGAGCTATCAGGGATAAGAGAACAGGGAAATACTTCGCCTTATTCGGAGATTTTCTGCTGAGTGAGAGAGCTGCACCGCCTGCAGCAGATATCACTATGAAGAGTGAGAATAAGTTTCCGTAGGGAGTCGGGTTGGTTATCAGCACAAGAGACGGTGCAATGAGAAGCAGGATACCCGTGGACCACACTGCATACTTGTGCATGTTACGAGATCACCTTCCCCACAGCCTGTATGATTTTTCCAAATTTTTCTTCCACCGGTTCCCATGGGATGATGCGTGCCTGGCCCCTCAGTTCCGCGTAAAGCTCCTCTCTTGAGGCTTTCATAATGCTCTTTGAGAAAAGAAGTGCAAATGGGGAGTGGGAATAGCTGGCAACTATGGCGTATGGGAGAACATCGATGAGGATTATGTTATGTGAGTATGCTGCCAGTCGCTTCACAAGTGTGCGCATGGGCTTGAGATTGTAATCTGTAACAAAGGTTGTGAGCACTACCGAGGCGGAGGTTTCCCGGACTATGTTACAGAAAGCCTGCTTTACGGAATAACCTGTTCTGGCAGCAGTCTCCGCTTCAACCCTGAGCACAAAATTCCTTATCCTCATGAAGTTCTCCTGTCCTGATCCGGGAAGAACAAAGCCACCCGGCTGGTTCCTGACGGGGTTTATTGAACCAACTCCCGTGTTGACACCGTTTTCAAGGAGCATCCTGGAATAGGACATAACCAGTGAAATCGAATATTCAAGGCTGTTATCGTCGGGAGTGCCCTGTGTCATCCATTTCCCGTTGTCTATGAGGAACATGACGGTCTTGGTACCCTCACGGACATACTGGTTTACATACAGTTTTTCAAGCCCCCCTGTTCTGGCGGACGCTTTCCAGTTTATCGTCCTGTAGGGATCGCCAAACTGGTAATCCCTTATGGAGTCAAAGTCTGTAGAAACCGGGCCAAGCCTGGATACCGAACCGGAGGGCCTGATCATTGGAGTTTTGAAACTTCTTCCCATTCTGGGAAGGACGGGTATGTTGGGGTATACTTCAATTCTGTGAGACTCTGAGTATTCCTTACTGGTCCTGCTGATGATTCCAAGAGTAGGGTAATACGTGTACCTGACTGTTCCGAAATCAAAAACTCCCCTTCGCATTGCTCTGACCCGGTAGCTTATCTTCCTGGAAAGATTCCTGTACCCTTTGAAAACCACGTGCACATTATTATCATCTACCAGGTCAAACTGATCCGGCACCGGAAGCTCGACGTCTATTATCCCAAATCCGCCTTTAATTCCCAGCGTAGCGATGACTTCAAACTCGTCACCCACCTTCGCCCTGGAAGGAGTTTCCCATGTTACGCTGACCTCCGGAAGTGATGACAGTTGATACATCACCAGGACAAAGATCACAAGCATGAGCACCCCTGCAAGGAGAGGCGGCGTTGTGGACACAATAGCCGCTATAGCCACAGCACCTCCCAGGAGAATCAGTGACATCAGGCTCTTGCTCCACTCCCTTATCGTGTTATCACTTCGGAACTTTGATCTTGGTTACATATTCCCGGAGTACTGCTTCTGGTGTTACCTCCTCAAGCATGTATTCCGCCTTGAGTGCTATACGATGTGAGAGTACCTCTGTTGAAACGGTCTTCACGTCGTCCGGAGTCACGTAGTTTCTTCCAGACACAAACGCATAAGCACGTGATATCCTCAATAACGATATCACTCCTCTGGGACTTGGCCCCGCCAGCACCCTGGAATCTGCCCGGCAACCTGAGAAGGATGCAATGTAGTTGAGAACCTCATCACTCACCGTGATATTCGACTCAATGAAATCACGCAGGCGTAAGAGCATATCACCGTCCATGATCTTCTGCGCTTCCCCGCTTGGGTCCTCCTTCTTCCACGATATCCTTCTCCGCAGGACGTCCAGCTCGTTCGCCGGATAACCCAGGGAAGTTCTGATCATGAACCTGTCAAGCTGGGCTTCAGGCAATGGATATGTCCCCTCAAACTCTATCGGATTCTGTGTTGCTATCACTATGAAGGGAAGCTGGAGAGGCATAGTCTCACCCTCTATTGTTACCTGCCTTTCCTCCATGGCTTCCAGCAGGGCCGCCTGGGTCTTTGGAGGAGCCCTGTTGATTTCGTCCGCGAGGATTAGGTTGGCGAATATTGGACCTTTAACCACACTGAATTCTCCCTTTAACGGCTGCCAGACCTTCGTTCCTATAATGTCGCTGGGAAGCAGGTCCGGAGTGAACTGTATTCTCCGGTAAGAGAGACCAAGAATTGAGGATAGAAGTTTTGCAAGAAAGGTCTTTCCGGTGCCCGGAAAATCCTGGAGCAGCACATGCCCGGATGCCAATATGGACGCAAGTATCTTCTTCAGGACTTCGTCGTTACCGACATAATATTTCATCACTTCTGAAATTGCATTTCCTGCTATGGCCTGTAAGTCCTTTCCGTCATCTCCATCATTGCTCATTTGACACCTGCTCCTGTTCTGGCGTATATTGTCCTGACCACGCTGTTTACCGCTGACATCCTCTTTTCCGCCTCCCTCTCGAGTCTTTCCCTTGTCCTGAGCGGCGGGTAGTATATTATGTCCGGAATCCGGTAACTTATTATCGGATCAAGCACAGAACCAATCTCATCATACTCTGCACCGGTTCCAATCAGGAGTACAGTGAAGAGAATTATCAGCTTTTCCTTTTCTCCGTTCACGGTAAATTCCCTTACGGTGTTGTTTAGCGAGTCTATCAGAGGGTCCGCAGTCAGGACCAGATCATGCTTGTGCCTGGAATAAACGTTGAGCGCATATCTCTCGACCTGTGCAGACTGCATCTTATATGTCTTGAGAAGAGCTCGGCCGACTGCCAGGATCAGAATAAGGAAGATCAGTATCATGATATACTGGCTGTATGGCCCAGCCTCAGGGACGAATAACAGCGATACCAGCACACCCATCAGGAAGGAAGAGAAGAGCCATCTGTTCCCTGAAAGCACCATGTATCTTCCCATGGCGTTGAGGTCCCGTTTGCCTGACTTGAGTAATGGAACCTTCGGTGAGAGAAACGCCAGAGTGATTCCAACGAACAGAAGAGGGTAGAAGAAGAACCACACGTACGGGAGCATACCGAAAATGAACGCCAGTGAAATTACCATTGCCGCTTCAGAAAGATCCTTGACAACGCTCCCGGATCGCAACATTGTATCATACAGACAGAGTGTTTTTCCAAGGCGTGAGGTGAATGCAAAGAAGAGGAAAAGTGAAAAGACGGTTCCAAAGGCTGTTGGGACCAGAGCAACGTACCGATCCGAAAGAATGCCGAATACAGGTCCCGCCATAAGAGCATAAAGTCCTCCCCCTGCCGCATATTTTATCGTTTTTCCAACGCCCGGATGTCCATACTGTTCGACCATGGAACCAGCCAGCCCAACAATTAGCGGGAAGAACGCAAGCGAAACAAGCGGGAATATTACAGAGAATTGAGGGGGAGCCTGCGCGAGAAATGCCGGTAGAAACAAGCTGGCGAGTATGGCTACCAGATACTTTGTAACTATGGCTGCAGTTCCGCGCTTCCTGCCTTGGTCAGGCATCAGGTCTCACCGCATATTATGGCCTTTGCGTTATCTAATCCTCCTTTCAGGCCATCAAGGAAATCCTCGTAATTTTTCCTTGCAAGACCCTGCTTCCCATAGAAAGCCATTTCATAGGTGTCCAGAAGCCGGAAAAGGGAATCACGGTTAACGATCCTGCCTGTGCTGTTTTCCAGATTCTTCACGATCTCCCTCGCAGTCATGAAGTCTGCGCCCTCATCGCGAAGGAAGTTGAGCCTGAATAGTTGTGCCACATCATCTGAGTACTTGATCGCCCTGATCAGCTTTCTCTCTTCCTTTCTTCCTGCCCTGCAGTCAATTGCATTGCACCTGTTTCCCAGTGAAACGGAGACACTGTCTGGCTCAGTCTTCTGGATCTTTTCGGAATCAAGTGTAATTTCAGAACCGTCCGGAACATGCAGGTAAAGCGGATCGCTGTCGCTCCAGATCAGCGGAAGATCTCCCCTGATTTCCGGCCTGATGAGATCGCGTCCAGTGCTCCATCCGGCTATGGGAGCCTCCACCTCTCCCGCCATCATCGTTATTCCTGATGATTTTGTAACATTATCCGGGTACTCCCCATCTGCCATAACAAGTGGAGTCTCTTCAGGTTCCTCACGGTTATCCGGTTCTTTCTTACGGGCAGCAATGCTCTTGATGGAATAAGCCCCTATGATAATTGCCGCAATTATCGCGGCTATGATTATAATCAGGGTGCTGATGAGCGGCAACTGTGGGGCCACAGTGGTACTTGGACTGCTCTGACCCGAAGTGGAAGTACCTCCACTACCGCCGCCCCCTCCACCGCTGCCTGAGGTCGTGCTGAAGTTAAATGGGTTTGCTATATGCGGGAAACTGAAATTGAACGATGGAAACTGGAATTTTGGAAGATTAAACTTTGGGAGGTTCAGAGAGGGAAACTTAAAGTTCCACTTGGGAAGGGTGATTTGAAAGTTTCCAAGAGACCCTATTCCAAATCCGGAGCCTGAACCAGCCCCATTGCCGCTTCCGGTTCCAGAGCCTGACCCGCCGCCTGTGCCTGATCCAGACCCGGGAGACCCGCTTCCTCCTGACGCGTGCCCACTGCTGCCTGAGGTCGTCATGGGTTGTATCTGTGAAATGGAAGACGCGAGAATCCACACTATAAGCAGGATTCCCAAGATCATGACAACCGTGGCATAACGCTTCATTTCGATATACAATTGATATCGGTCTATTTATATTTCAGGAGAGAAAAGGACGGTTCATTTTATTGCGACCTACCGCTTTCCATAAACCAGTTGATTGTTTCCTCCTTATCCCTATGAAGGTAAGTGATCAGTCATTGCTTCTGATCACAGTATCCTGCCGTCCAAGTTGTTTCTCCAGCATGGATCCGTTCTGATCTGTGCCGTGAATATCCTGGAAACACTGTTACAGGAGCCTTAATCGGATGAAATGAAAATAAGGTTCAATACGCCGGGAATAATGGATACATCATTTCACGTGTACGAAAATTGTAGCGTAATATTTAAATAGTACATACCGCATTTATTCGGTTATGCCAAAGAAAAAGACTGAGGAGATAGGCGGATCACCGGAAGCCGAAGCCCAGCAATCTGATAAGAAGCTGGGACGGGAATTGACGCTGGTCGATCTGCTCTTCTTATGTATTGGTGCGATAGTCGGCTCAGGATGGTTGCTGGCTGCTCCGTTCGGCGCAGCTCTAGCTGGTCCGGATATAATATATTCCTGGATCATCGGAGGAGTAATTATCCTGTTCATTGCGTTGAACTATGCAGAAATCTCCGGAGCCATTCCAAAGACTGGAGCGGTTGTGAGGTACCCGCATCTATCCCACGGCGGGTATGTAGGATATCTTCTGGGCTGGACATACCTGCTCAGTGCTGTCACGGTTCCTACCATTGAGGCCGAGGCGGGATTTACCTACGCATCCTATTACATATCAGGACTGACTAAGACTGCAATAGTTAATGGAAATACGGTTCACGTTTTGACGCCGCTTGCCACCGGACTTGCATTCCTGATGATAGTGGGATTCTTCTTCCTCAACTATTTCGGGATCAGGCTCCTTGGGAAGGTTAACACATATATAGGCTGGTGGAAGCTCATAATTCCGACACTTACCTTCATATTCCTGTTTGCCGCTTTCAGGGCATCGAACTTTAGCTCCAATTTTGGTGGCGTTACCAGCATCTACACCCCGGAATCCATGTTTATGGCAATCCCCCTGGCTGGTATAGCTTTCTCGTACCTTGGATTCAGGCAGGCGCTTGAATTCGGAGGAGAAGCAAAGAATCCACAGAGAGATATCCCGCGTGCAACCATACTTGCGGTGCTCATTGGGATCGCCCTCTATACACTACTTCAGATTGCTTTCATGGGTGCCATAAGACTGGGTCCTGCAGGCATTACTCTCTCCTACCTCTCCGGCAGCAACCCAAGCCATACAAGCTACCTGACCAACATTTGGGCAGGAATTTATGGCTCTAACTACGGCACATCGCCATTCTTCTACGCACTTAAGTACACAGGAGTGCCCCTTCTGGGAGCATTTGCAACCCTGATACTTATTGATGCATGGGTATCACCCGCAGGCACAGGATGGATCTATATGGGAACAGGCACAAGGACATTTTATGGTCTGTCCGCTGACGGATACTACCCGAAGAAACTTCTTGAAGTAAACGAGAAGACCAGGATTCCAGTATTCGCACTGATCGCAGCACTCATCGTCGGAGTAGTTTTCCTGCTTCCCTTCCCGTCGTGGTACCTCCTTGTGGGTTTCATCTCGCTAGCGACCATTTTGACGTACGTGATCGGAGGAGTCGCACTGCAGGTCTTCAGGAGAGAGGCCCCTGATATGAAGAGACCATTCAGGCTTCCCTATGCAAAGATACTGTCTCCCGTAGCGTTCATAGCGGCAGTTCTCGTTGTATACTGGGGTTCCTTCCTGTACCTCTACTTCATATTTACAACAGTATTTGTCGGACTTCCGTTCTTCTTCTTCATTTATGCCCCGCAGAGACTTGGGCTTGAGAAGAACCGTTCGTATGCCTTCGGTATTGCGCAGTTGGTGGGAGTGGTACTGCTCAGCATATACGCTTATCTGTACATCGTCTTTCCGTCGTCTGCACCGAGCGTTGACACCCTATCCGGCAGTTTCCTGCTGTACTTCATCCTGCTCGCGCTGGTAATATTCAGCATCTCTTACATCACAGAGAGGCACCTGGAGGGAGACAAGAAGAAGGTCATGTCATCGTCCTACTGGCTCATTGCCATGCTGTTTGTGGTCTACTTCATCTCTTTCTTCGGAAGTCTTGGGTTTGTCACATCGGCATACTACGCAATCACTTTCCCGTGGGACAATGTCCTCGTAATCTTCGCCGCACTTTTCTTCTATGAGAAGGCAGTTAACGCTGGATACAAGACGGAAGACATGGTTGATCTGCTGGCGATCGAGGGAATGACGGTTACAGATCAGCAGTAACCGGACTTTTCCCTTTTTTTAATTTTTTTTTGATTTTCTTAAACTTTTCTGCAAAACATTTCTTGTTTTTCTTGTATTTTCTCAGGATAAGCACAGCAATTATCGAGTGAGAGGACGCGACCTTCGTTGAAGTTGCTGGACATGTAAGAAGAATAATATTTCACGTTTCGCTAGCGACCCAGTGAGAATCACAGAGAAGTTCCACAGCATACAGGGTGAAGGCCCGCTCATGGGAATACCCATGTACTTTGTACGAACCAACAGGTGCAACCTCAGATGCTCTTGGTGCGACTCGACCTATACCTTCAGTGGAGGACATGAAGAGCCAGTGGATTCATTGATCCTGGAATCCGGCAGCGTATGGGAGGAGTGGATATGCTTCACCGGCGGGGAGCCACTCCTTCAGGCAGATGCCCCGGATTTTATAAGTGGTGTCGTGAAGATGGGAAAGAAGGTTCTCATAGAGACAGGAGGATCAATATCCATCACACCATATGTATCTATAGAAAATACCGTAATTGATATGGATATCAAGACCCCGTCCTCAGGCGAGAGCAAATCACTCAGGGAAGAGAATCTTCTTCTGCTGAGGAAGTCTGATTATCTCAAGTTCGTCATAAAGGATGAAAGGGATTATATCTATTCCAGAGGCTTCCTGCAGAACCACCCTGAGAATACCAATAACGTATTCCAGCCATGCTATGGAACTGACCTCAGGTGGCTTGCTGAATCCGTTATAAAGGATTCACTGAATGTACGCGTAATGACCCAGTTGCACAAACATATCTGGGGCGAAAGGCATGGGGTTTGAGATGACTGACGTGATCATTTCCGGTTCGTTCTACAGGGAGGGGAAGTTTGAGGAACTTTCTGTTGCCGTTGAGGATGGAATAATTAGGAAGATTGGAAAGGACGTTCATGGGGCAAAGAACATTCGCATCAGCGGAGGGATCTTTCCGGGAGCTACCGATATCCATGTTCATTTCAGGGATCCGGGAGAGACTCACAAGGAAGATTTCGCCTCTGGATCGCTATCTGCCATATACGGAGGCACCACCACTGTTTTTGACATGCCGAATAACGTCATACCCGTGACTGATTATGATGTATTTGAGAACAAACTGTCAATCGTCTCGGGAAGATCTTTCTGTGACTTCGGGCTCTATTCCATGTATACTGGCAGCAATTCTAGTCTCATAAGCAGCAAATCGTCCGGCATCAAGTCATACCTGGGCGAAAGCACAAATGCCACCGCGGTCGGTGGAGAAATGAAAGGTTTTGATGAGATCGAAAAACTCCCAGTTCCGAAGGTATTCCACGCAGAGTCATTCCGGTGCCTCAAGAATCACCACACAGAGGGGGTGAAGAATTTACGAGAGCATAACCTGTCGCGTCCGCTGGAGTGCGAGATTGATTCCCTGAAAGACGTGAAGGGCTTTCCGTTGACCAGAAAGATTGCTGCCCATATAACGTCTGAAGATTCTGCCAGGACTCTTGGAGACTCTGCACTGAAAGAGGTGACTCCTCACCACCTGCTCCTTAACGACATGGATCAGCATGGGTCATGGGCAAGGGTGAACCCTCCGCTGAGAGAAAGAGAAGTTCAGGAGAAGCTTCTGGCAGCATATCTATCAGGATCAATGGACATAGTATCCTCAGATCACGCTCCACACACAGAAGAAGACAAGGAAGATTTTGAATTCTCGAAGTCCGGTTTGATAGGCGTTGAAACCAGAATACCGCTCATGCTCGCCCTGGTAAAGAAGGGGATTCTCAGCATGGAGAGATTTTACAGCACATGCATTCGTAACCCGGCCGCAGCCTTTGGTCTCAGGAAGGGAGAATTGAAAGAGGGGTATTACGCAGACTTCTTTGCGGCAAATCTCTCTGACATGTCAGGGGTGAAGGAGCGAAATCTTCATTCAAAGACCCCTTTCACGCCATTCAACGGGTTCCAGAGCGTGTTCCCGAATACAGTTATATTGAGAGGCGAAGTGGTAATTGAAAACAGGGAGGCCATTCTTGAGCCTATGGGAAGGCACGTTATGGATCTCAGGCGAGTAGAATGAAACATGGCAGGGCTGATTTCTCAAAACATGAACTGAAGAGGATAGCCCACCAGAGAATACTGGAACTGCGTACGCTCTCCGCCTTGACTGATGACAGGAAGTTGTCAAGGCGTTACAACGAGATGCTCTCGCTCATTGCATTGAGGATGGACATTACCCTTGAACAGGGAATCAAGCGTTCCTTTTGTAAGAAATGCTTCACGCCGTACGGAAAAGATTCCAGGATAAGGCTTAAACGCGGAATGCTTGAAATTGTGTGCGATTTCTGCGGAGACGTGAGAAGGATTCCCTACAAGCCTAATCGCTAACAGTCTCTATGTGAAACATGACCTTGAATCCCTCCATTGTTGCCTGTATCTTGTCTGCAAACCATATGGAGTCTTCGGCAGTGGCATTCTTGCCCCACTCGTAGACCATATCGTGCTCACCAATCATTGGCTTGAACCCGAGGGACCTCAGCCTGTTGATCACTTCGCTCGGTTTTGCGCCTTCACTTGAAAATGTTACGTCCAGATAGGTCTTCATATTACTCAGAGCCACGTGTAAATCCCTGTGCCCTATTTATTGTTTCCGAATGGCACAGCGGAAATCTCACTTTCCTGAGAGCTTTGACGGCCACCAGTTGTACCTCTTCAGGTACAGCATCACAACCGGAACGAAGAACGGCCAGCTGATGAATGTATCAAAGAGAACACCGAGTGCAAGCCCAATCCCTATCTCCTGGAGGATAGGTATCCCGCCAAAGGCAAGAGCACTGAAAGTGACAAACAGGATAGCACCGAGAGTGATTATCACGCCTCCACTTTCTGAAATGCTTTTTATTATCGCATCCTCAGTGGTGCTCCCCTTCGATATCTCCTCCCTGACTCTGGTGATCATGAATATGTCATAGTCCAGTCCAACCGCCAGCAGGGTGACGAAAACAAACATAGGCAGGAAAACCACAATGGGCATTGCCAGAATGTAATAGAAAGCTATGAACGTCACGGAAAGGGACACCGCAACTGCTGCCATAACCATAAGTATGAGTCGTGCAGGAGTAAGCACCGACCCAAGCTGGAAAAACAGTATCACGAAAATTGAGATTGCAAGAATCGGGATCATTCCCACAAAAGCGCTTACCGAAGCCGCGTATACGTCGCTGAATCCCTGGGTCAGTCCTCCCACGTAGAAGTTAAACGAGTTATTCGGATCAACGCTTCTTATCATCGGCTGAAGGTTGGCTACCTGTACAGAAGTCTGGGGGAGATACGCAAGTGCTGAATTCTGGAAATATATCACGGCGTAACTCGTATTATTGCCGAGGTAGCCGTTTATCTTTTCTTCATAAACCGCTTTCTGTGCAGCAGGAATCGAACTGACGTTGACAAAATACCCGAACGGGAATGTCGGGCCGTAAACCTGGGAGAAATTTCTGTCTGATGCTATCTTCTGTTCCACGGCGGTGATCTGGGAAAGCTCCGTCATGTTGTATGTGATGTTCCCGGAATTATTCGTCATGATCGGGGACGCCATCTGGAGAACCACAAATCCTCGATCGAAATAGTCTCCATGGAAGGTGCTGTTAACGGCGACTATTGCCTGTACTCCGCTGCTCTGCGGCAGGAGTTGGTAGATGTCCATGTTCGTGGGAGTTATTGAATAGAGATAGGTGCCCGCCAGTGTGATTATGATCATTGCGGCAAATATCTTCTTTCTGTTGTGAACAACCGATTTCGCGAGTCTGTTCATTCCGTCCTCAAATGTTGCTTTGGTGTGCTTTTCAGGATGAGAAGGCCAGAACATCCTGTGTCCGAGCGTTGCCATAACCGCTGTGAGCATGGTGGTCGCAAGGGCTATTGAGACCGATATTCCGATGGCGTTTGTTATTCCCGCATCGCTGAATAATGGGACGTTAAAGATCCAGAGTATAAGATACGAGAGTGCTACTGTTATCCCGGAAGTGAAAACGGCATGACCTGCCCACTTGGCAGTCTCTGCAATCGCATCTGGATTCCTCTTCACAAGCTCCCGCCTGAATCTTGCCATTATGTACACTACATAATCAGATGTCAGTCCAAGAAGCAGGATAAGCATGAGTGTTGGTGTGATAAATGATGCAGAAGAATTGAACACATAAGTGTAGAGCAACCCGTTAATTCCCATTCCTATAACAGATGCCATAATGAAGAAGATGAATGGCATGATGGCAGAGATCGGGGACCTGAAAAATAGTCCAACAATAACTATGGATAGAGATATTCCTGCGATCAGGGCTATTATGAGACCACTCACAACCTCATTGTTCAACTGACTCGAAAAAGCACTGTTTCCTGCGAGATAATAATTGCTTCCGCTTATGTTTGAGAGCGGCTGGGCTAACATGCCCTCAGTATGTGTGACAAGACTGTACTTGAAATCACTGCTGAAAAGTGCAAGGACTATCATTGAGTTATAAGAATAGCCGACAAACTGGTGCACAACGTATGACCTTGGGAGAAGTGGATATTGATTAATCCCTTTCTGTTCAAATTCCGAATTGACCAGTGCAGTAATGTTCGTGGTTCCGTACAGGAGGGACAGATATGGAGTCAGGTATCCCGGGTTGTACTTGATCAGCGGATTCCCGTTGAGTGTGGATTTCACACCGTAAGCCACCATCGATGCGGTGGTGCTGTTGAGCTTTATGGCAAATTCCTGAGCCGATGCCCCAAAGGGCGCCATATCATAGGCCCTGGATACCAGGGAGTATGCGGTTGTATTAAGTCCTGTCTTAAGTAGTGATTCTACTGTGGCATTGCTGGATAGCCCACTGGCAATATAAGACATTGAATAATTTACAATGAATGGCACCTGAAACCCCTTAGCCTGGAATTCAGCAAGAGTTTCATTCGCAGCAAGTGAAGGAAACAGGAATCGAAGAATTGACTGGTTAACCGGTATCGCATTACTCGTCCAGCTAGAGTTAACCGTATCATTGATTGCCGTGTTCATCACTGCAACCGGCGAAGGGAGTGGTGCCGACGCATTCCACACTTTGGTGAAATTCTTCACGTACGATAGCGCAACGGAAGAATTCCCTGCCGCTAAGATCGTCTGGTTATAAGCATATGATTCACGTATCTTAACGCTGCCTGATTTGCTATAATTTTCGGTAAAGTTCTGGAGGTACACTGACGGGAGTCCAAACTCCATATCCGCCGTTCCATTGGCAACCGGAATAAACTGGTAAACCCCATGGTATGAAGAGTTAAGGAGCGAGGAGGTTGCGTTTTCCAGTGGTTTCAGCTTCGAAGAATAATTCTCGAGAAGCGTTTTCTCAACCGTGAAAATGCTCTGGAATCCTGAGAATCCATAGCCGCTTGATGAATAGTACCTGCCAATAGAATTCTGAAGGTTGAACATTTCAGAAGCATACTGTGAGTTGTTGAGATCTACCCCGGTAATGACAATTACAAGTTGCGCAGGGTCAGATTGCGCACCTGCGCTGAACTGTTGCTGTATAATCTTGTTCGATTGGTAGGATTGGGAGTTTTTCGGGATCATGTTGCTCCCAAAGTTATAATTCACGTTGTTGAAGAAACTCAGGGAAAAGGGGGCCATAACGAAGAAAATAATAATCCATGCGACGATGATCTTTTTCTTGTTTGCGGAAACTGCTTTCCCCAGATTGTAGAACTGAGTCTCAAACATAAATTGCGGTCTGGGATTCAAAGCTGTATTAAAAACGTATTGAGGAAATCAAACTCGGTTCACACTTGGAATTCCTTTCCTTCAACTGGTGAAATAAATCCTGCAGTCTAGCTTCAATATTTCCAAATACAGGTATTGTGGTCGTGCACAATATCTTCCGGAAGTTTCCTGACCACCACTAAAGGTATTTGTATTCCGCAACTCTTGATCAAGTGCCGGGTCATAATATGCTTCGCAGCAGGTTCCTGAATGTAGATGTTTTCAGCGATTTTTACGCGCTTGTAAGGCAAGTACCTGATGGGAAAATTACCACTTATGGAACCCTTGCACGCGCGTTGGGAGATATTAGGGCCGCAAGAGCATGCGGATACATGCTCTCCGTGAACCCTGATCCGGACGGGACACCGTGTTACAGAGTGGTGCATTCCGACGGCAGGGTTGGAAATTACACACATCCGCTTGGCAATACAGAGAAAGTGCGCAGAATAAGGGCAGATGGAATTGAAATACGTGATGACAGGATTTGTCAATTAGAATCGGTTCTCTTCGATGATTTTGTTACGAACTCCATACTGGAGAAGCTACGTGCAGAGCAGTTGTCACTTGCCGGAGAACTCGCCATCAACGAGGAAATCAGGCCCTCCCGGGTTTCAGCATTCGACGTGTCTTACGCCGGAGAAGTTGGATACGGAAGCATGGTCACCACTTCATCAGGCGGGGTCCCAGAAACAGAAATTTCAACCCGTGAAGTGAAAATTCCATACATTTCTTCATATCTATCCTATAGGGAATTTCCTGTGCTTTCCTCACTTATCGCTAATTCCGGGGACTTCCTGGTGTTTGATGGTAATGGGATATTACATGACAGAAATATGGGACTTGCAACGTTTGCGGGAATTATTTCCGGAAAACCGTCAATGGGTGTAGCGAAGTCACTCTCAGGCGGGAAAATTGTTGACGATCATATATACCTGAGAGGGGTAGAGGCCGGTTTTGTCTATTCTGGAAAATATTATGTGAGCCAGGGAAACCTTATCTCGTTACAATCCGCACGGAACCTGATGAAGGAAAGAGGAGAGGAGATAATTTCCTTGCTGAAATCCGCACACAGAAGTGCGAACGAAGCACGACTCCTTAAATCGGTGAAAGATACCCACGCCAATAATTAAATTCTCCGATCTTTTACGGGAATCTCGAGCGGAGGTTGTCGAGCATGGTTAAAGGCGATGGATTCAGGGTCCATTCCCGTAGGGGTCCGCCGGTTCAAATCCGGCCCTCCGCATTAAAATTATCGTGTTTATTCTAATTGTCATTGTTGCGACAATCTGAGCGAGAAAGTTCCACCCTTCAGGGGGAGAGGATTTCATAGGCCTGGAAACGCTTCTTCCGGAAAATTTAGACTGCCCAGAATACCATAAGCACAGATCCAACCATGAATTATTACGCTCGCCATTAGTTTTATGTCGTGAATCAAATCGAGTAGAAGATGCAATTTCGCAAGGAAGAAGGAATTCGTGAAAAACACTCCATGAGACGATCTCTTGGATACCTCACACTGCCGGAGCCATTATTTCTGATGCTTCTTCTTGTAAACTATTACGGAGATCATTTTTTCCATGTATGGAACGACATTATCGGTTACAGGGGTTTTGTGGAGGGGACCCAAGTCACGCCGATACTCCCGTATACCCTCTTCATGTCGGGAGTGGTATTTGCCTCTATCCTTTCGATACTTACTGTTGCACGCGTACAGTGGTGGAGATCCGCGCTTATAGGTGTGTGCACTGCTTTGTCATCTGTATGGTTTTTTGAGTTTGTGTGGAATCTCCTGTTCATAATCCGCGCGGGATCCTATTCCGGGTGGTTTGGGTTTTCGAATAATCTGTACAGCGCGGTATTCGGGTATCTTGGCATGGTATCATTCTGCATGGTGGGAATCAGGTACTGGAAGTTCGGAAAAGTTGCAGTTCTTGTATGGGCAGCAGACATTGCAGTTTTTGCGTTTTGGTATGCCACTGGATATCAGCAACCCGGATTCTCATTTTCCCTGGATTACCCGTATTTTGTGAATGTCATAAGCAAAGTTGTTATGTTCATAGCCTTTATGACGCCAGTCCTTACTTGGGGAATCAAGCGCACTGGAACCGAAGGAGAGGGTTACGTTAAAAGCCACTTGGATCCTGAATAATGCAACCCGGATCACGCCACTCGTACGGAAATCTTATGAAACTCTGTAGGGCTCGTACAGTTTGTAACCCAATGTCTGATCCGTATCTGTACGATGTTAGTTCCCACCTGGAGCATATTAATGCAAAGGAGTTGTCTTGCTCAAAGGCAAATATAACTAAGAGTCAACGGAATAGCTCAAAGATACACTCAGATCTGTGATTCTTCTCGATTGGTTGGTCTATACCCGAGGGAGAGCCAAATTTATTTTGTAGGGAAGAATCGAGATGTCACATGAAGGTCATAATAGATGGCGTAGCCAAGAGCATGCAGGCAGTTTGGTTTGATGATAAATGCGTCCAGCTCATTGATCAGAGAAAGATTCCTGAAAAAATAGAGATTTTCAGCGCCAGGAACAGTGACGAGGTGGCATATGCCATCAAGGACATGGTCGTCAGGGGTGCTCCTGCGATTGGGGTCACTGCAGCCTATGGGCTTGCGATGGCATTCATGAACAAGGAAAACATGGGTGATGCGGTAGAAAAGATAAGATCAACCAGGCCCACGGCCCATGACCTTTTCAAAGCAATCCACTACATGGAAGAGAACGGATTCTCTATGGATGCCGCAAGGAGATACTCCCAGGAGATGTCCAGCCGTTCCAGGAAGATCGGGGAATATGGTAATTCCCTGATACCGCAGAAGGCAAGAATACTCACCCACTGCAACGCAGGTGCACTGGCCGTTGTGGACTGGGGTACGGCTCTAGCCCCGATGAGGATCGCCAACAACGAGGGAAAGAACATTGTCTGATGTGGGGACGAAACCAGGCCAAGACTTCAGGGAGCAAGACTCACAGCATGGGAACTCGAGCATGAGGGGATCAGCCACGCCGTAATCGCAGATAATGCAGCCGGATTTTTCATGGGAAGAGGAGAAGTTGATCTGGTGATCGTGGGTGCAGACAGGATTGCCGCCAACGGTGACTTTGCCAATAAGATTGGTACTTATGAAAAGGCAGTTCTTGCAAAGGAAAACGGCGTTCCGTTCTACGTTGCCGCTCCGGGAAGCACCTTCGACTTCACACTGAAGTCAGGATCAGAGATACCAATTGAAGAGAGATCTGCCGATGAGGTTCTTTCCATCAACGGTACAAGAGTTGCTTCGGGAGGTAGCACTGCGAGGAATCCTGCATTCGACGTAACTCCATCGAGGTACGTCACTGCATTCATCACTGAATACGGGTTGTTCCAGGCTTCCAAGCTCGCGGGTGTGAAGAAGATGATGGATCAGGACCTCTTCATGAGAGTCTAATTTTTCAAGTACTTCTCCGGGAGATAATTTTCCGGAGAGACCAGCTTCTCTATCTCTACCCCTTCGTTTACCATTATCATCCTGACCATGTCCCTTTCCGTGACCTTCTCATAATTTTCCCTGAAGCTGTGTATTCTGTCAAGTATCTTCCCTGTCAGGAGAGCCTTCATTTCTCCGCTCAGCAACCGTCCGGACCGGTACTCTTCCGCCAGATCTGAGGACTCCTTTGGCGTCAGGAAAAACGATTTCAGATACAGGAACGACACGTCTATATCCGGATCGCCTCCAAGCCTTCTGTGATCTTCCACGGATACCTGTCCCCCGGAGAACGCCATTCCAATACGTCTCTTTACTTCCTTGTCAGAATCTGTCAGGAGGATGGCATTGTTTCTCATGGACTTTGACATCTTGTAGCCATCGGTTCCGGGCAGGAATCTGGAATGCAGGACTGCGGGCCTGGTAAACCCGAATGTATCAGCAAGATCACGGCATACCCTCAGGTGAGCATCTTCATCCGGGCCGATGGGGACAAGTATGTTCTTTATTCCAAAGAGGTTTGGAAGGTATATGTGTGCAGACTGCACCGCCGGATAAAAATGAAGTCCTATGTTCTTGTCGTTGGTGTAGCCGTACGTTGCTTTCACGGTAGACATTGTGATAGACCTTGACAGGCGGAATGCAAGGTTGTAGATGTTGGTGTAAAGCTGGTCTATAATTATGCGCGTTCTTGGCCTTGAATACCCCATCGCGGCAATGCTCCTCGCGATCAGGAGTGAATTCCTGAGCCCCGTCTCCTGATCCTTCACTTTTCCTGCGACGTAACTCTCGTCGTCAGAGATTGGGAGGAATACGTCCATTTCATATTTTTCCTGGAAGAACCTATTCGTATCAAATACGGCAAAATGCGCAATGTGTGGAGAAGAACTTGCATTAAACCCAGACACGATAGCCGATTTCTCTCCGTTCATCCTCCTCTTCTGGAACAGGTCAAAATCCCTGTGTGAGTACATCAATCCGTTGTTGAACGTGTAAAAGTCAGGCAAATCCGTAAGATCACTTACGAGTTTTGCCCCAAAATCATTGACAAGCTTCTTGTTCTCCTCTACCAGGGATTTTATCTCGTTCTTTCTCTCATCATCCCTGTCCACAGACGCTCCCTCTGAAGTCAAATTAACTCAGGAAGCCTTAACGGTCTAATAAATCTATTATGATGGAAATGGATGGCGACAGCGAACTACAGTTCCCGTCCCCTCGCGGAAGACAGTACGCGTGCAATACACAGTGGGCTTTACCGTCGGGTTCGGAATGAGACCTGGTGATTCACCACTGTTATGGCCGTCACCGGCCTGAGATAGATGATAGATATTTAATGGTTTCAGTGGCTTCTCGGTTGAACCTTCAAATCCATAAAATATTCGCGATCTTGAACTGACAAAAATTATTAAATTCTATTGGCGCATTGGTACTGAGTTAAGTGATCGTAAAGTGAATATATGTTGAATGACGTATTACTTGAGATTTTCAGTGAATTCTTGAAACAACCATTCGGCAACTCACTGATGATCAAGGGAAAACCTGGGACGGGGAAGACCACTTTCGCCCTCGAATTGCTGGATTCAATTCGGAGCGAATCGCCTGCCTATTACATAACTACCAGATTTTCCAACGACCCGCTGAAGGCAAAGTTCCCATGGGTCAGCGAAATCTCCTCAAGTCCAAAGAGCAGGAACAAGAGTTCTGAGCCTCTTGAAGGTGCCTTCAAAGAGAATCTTGAGAGGCTTGAGAGGATGATTGAGGAAGGAAAGGTTTCCAAGAGCTTTGCTTTTGGTGGCGAACCCGGTCTTGTCCTTAACATAGAGGAGATTCTGCCAGAACTCGAAGCCCTTTACAGTTTCGTTGGAAAGAACATAAACCAGAAACCGGTCGTGGTCGTGGACTCCATAGAAGCACTTGCGGAAAAATATGATCTTGATGCAGGTCTCCTTTTCTCGATAATACAGAAGGATCTCGTGGAGAGATCCGGAGCCAATGTGATAATGATAATGGAGTCAGACCTGGATTCTCCCCTCGACTACTATTCTGACGGGGTGATACAGATGAATTACAACCTCGTGAACAATTTCCTCATACGCACAGTGACCATTAGCAAACTCCGTGGCGTTTCCATAGGATCGAGTCCGGTGTACCTCTACTCGCTTGAAACTGGAAGATTCCATTCGTTCAGGAGAGACCCTGTGAATTATCCGATACAGAGAATAAGGAACGTGAGGAAGCCCGAAGAGAAGCAGTTTGAGGTTTCTGTCGGTACCGCTGAGCTCTCCAAGCTGTTTCCCAGCGGAAATGACAGGATGCCGCTGGGATCTGTGCTCATGATACACCGCGAGACAGAGGCAAACACGGTGGACATGTATGTCAACATGCTCAAGAACAACCTCATAAAGTACAATATTTCCAATGGCAGAGGCGTCATAGACATAACCTCCAGCAGCTATGAAACGTCCAAGATACTGGTCAGCAGCATGGACCCGGAGTGGCTCAAGAATTATGTAACCGCGGAAAGAACTGACAAGACCAGTCCTTTTGTTATAAACATTGGAGGCAAGAGCATGATCGAGGATTTCCCTAGGGAGGTTCTTGATTATTACCTGACCCATTCAAAGAAACCTTATGCCTACATCTTTTCAACCGACTTCCTGAAGTTCACCTATGGCGACAGTTTCTTCGGCGATCTGTCCACAATTATCAACAGCGTGCGGCCGACCGGGATCATAGTGATTATAGCGGACAACGAGGAATAC
Source organism: Thermoplasmata archaeon (assembly GCA_021803655.1). Taxonomy (GTDB): domain Archaea; phylum Thermoplasmatota; class Thermoplasmata; order Thermoplasmatales; family Thermoplasmataceae; genus JAMDBT01. The sequence goes on along the minus strand of JAJZLK010000065.1, from coordinate 14,032 downwards.
AAGAAAATCTATCACTACGCTACCAACACAATCCATGTTAACGACATTAACGGCTACGTCATGATGAACTCGAATACCGCAAACCTGTATGTAGCCTCAATCGAGCATGATGCGGAAAAATGGCCGGAAACGAAGCTCTCAATTGTTGTCTGAACCTGTAATCTCGGTAACTCCGATCTTCTTGACCTGTGGAAATTTAATCTCTTCTGCTGTGAGGATGTTCTCACCTATCAGTTGATCGGTGATCATTGAAACCGCCCTGATGCCGGAAAATACAGCATCTCTCCTGCTGCCTGCCGTACAGATACAGATTGCCATGATCCTGTTTGAGTTTACGTCGAATTGGAACTCTATTGAGTCATTGTGCGCCCATTCGCCCATTACCCTTTCCCTGATCCTGTCCAGATAACTTGCAATGCCAAACTGTCTCTCCACTTCATCCACGAATTTAGGTTCCAGGAGAACCTCTCCCACCACCCTTGCCCTGTAACCTGATTCTGAAAACGCCAAACTGCTCATCGTTAAATCTTCGTGAAGATTTAGGGTTTATGTATCCCGCAGTACGAATGAGGAGACACAGGGAAACGGCAACGACCAGAGATCTGTTCGCCGAGTCAGGAATAGACGTGAACAGGCTGATAATGCCTGTCTTTGTGGAAGAAGGTCTCAAGGGTACCAGGCCTATCAATTCCATGCCGGGCATCTCAAGGTATGGGCTTGATGTGCTTCCTGAATATCTCCTCTCCCTGCAGGATGCGGGAATAAGGGCAGTGCTGCTATTCGGCATCCCCCTGAAGAAGGACGCAGAAGGATCGTCTGCGTACGCAGAAGACGGAATAGTCCAGAACGCAATCAGAATTGCATCCTCGAAAACCGGGATGCTTGTGATACCCGACCTGTGCATGTGCGAATATACGCAATCAGGCCACTGCGGCATACTTGACGGCAGCATGGTAGATAATGACCGGACTGTAGACGTCTACGGCAGGATCGCCGTGAGCTATGCCAAGTCTGGTGCAAAGATGGTGGCTCCCAGCGGGATGATGGACGGACAGGTCCGGGCGATCCGTGAGGCGCTGGACAAGAATGGATTCAGGAATGTATCGATCATGGCGTACAGTGCCAAATACGCTTCGACACTATATTCTCCATTCAGGGAAGCAGCAGATTCCACCCCTTCATTTGGAGACCGGAGATCATACCAGATGGATCCAAGGAATGCAAGGGAAGCGATGACTGAGATGGAACTGGACATAAAGGAAGGGGCAGACATGATAATGGTAAAACCGGCACTTTTCTATCTGGATGTACTTGCAAAGGCAAGAGCCAGGTTCGACATACCCATTGCTGCCTACAGCGTCAGTGCTGAATACTCAATGATCATGAATGCGGTGAACGCGGGACTTGTTCAGCCTGAGGTCATAAATGAGGCCATTACATCTATATTCAGGGCTGGAGCTGATTCCGTGATAACGTACTTTGCGGAGAGAATAGCCAGGCAGGAATCCGGGAATTAAGGAACCACTGTCTCTGCAGCGTGTTCCTTCCTGTACTTTCTTATCTCTTCCAGCAGCCTCGGGATAGCAACGTTCACGTCCGCATTGATCACGTAGTCCGAGTATTTTATGATCTCTGCGTTCGGATCAGTGTTTATCGCGATTATGTTCTCACTGTTCTTCATTCCCATTATGTGCTGGATCTTTCCGGATATTCCTGCAGCAATGTACAGTCTTGGCCTCACGGTCTGTCCGGTCTGCCCGACCTGGTGATCCCTCGATATCCATCCGAGGTCAGCTGTCGGCCTTGATGCACCGACCTGTCCGCCAATCTCACGGGCCAGTTCCTCCAGCATCTGGAAGTTCTCCTTCTTTCCGAGTCCGAGACCGCCCGATACAATGATCTTCGCCGACGTGAGGTCGATCTTCTCCTTCTTCCTGAACTCCACAATCTTCTTTCCCGTAAGGGACTTGTCGACTTTGATACTGCTTATCCTTATCTCCGGCTTTTCCGCCGGGCTCTTTTCAGGAATCTTGAATATTCCGGGTCTTGCGGTGGCCATCTGCGGCCTGTGTTTCTTGCACAGGATTTCCGCGAGCATACTCTCCCCGTACGTTGGCCGGTTTGCCATCAGTATCCTGGTATCTGGTTCTATGTCCAGCTCGGTACAGTCTGCTGTGACACCAGCCTGGCACCTTACGGCAATCCTCGAGGCAAGATCCCTCCCGTTCCTTGTCGCAGGGATTAGGAATATGTTGGGCTTCTCTTTAGCAACCCAGTCCGCAACTATTGTGGAATAGGGAAGGGTCCTGAAGTCGGCCAGATCAGGAGATTCAGCCCCAAGAACTATGTCACATCCGTATTCGACTGCCTCCTTCGCCATTTCCGATACCTCTTTCCCGAGGATGAGACACACGAGTTTCTCGTTTACCTTCCTTGCAATTTCCCTGCCGACTCCTATCATCTCCAGGGCAGATCTCTGCAGCTTTCCTCCCCTTGTTTCAAGAAATACGAAGACGTTCCGGTATTCGTCCGGGTTATCAACCGGCTTTGCATTCTGAAGTCCGGTCATTGTGATTCCTCCAGCTTGAGAATCCCCTTCTCATAAAGTTCCTTCACAAGTTCCGGTATCTGATCCAGTTCTATCTTCTTGGCAGCCCTTTCCTTCTCCTTTATGGATCGCATCTTCCGGACTATTGTCGGGGAACCTCTGACCCCCACCCACTCCGGGGGCATCCCGAGTTTCTCCAGGTTCCAGACCTCGATCCCTCTCCGGATTGCATCGATCTTTCTGCGAAGGGTCTGCCGCCTGGGAATGTTTGCGTTAAGCAGAACGGTGATCAGGACTGGAGTGGGAACTTTCACAACCTCTGTCCCGTCTTCAAGCTCCCTTTCCGCTATTATGAGCCCGTCTTCGTAGTCTACCTTGCTCACGTAGGTTGCCTGCTCTATTCCAAGAAATTCCGCCACTCCTGGGCCAACGTGGCCGGTAGAAGAATCAGACGACTCTTCGCCTGCGAATATCACATCGAACTTCTCCAGCTTGCTGATTGCACTTGCCACTGTCAGGCCGGTCGGGTAGGTATCTGCCCCTCCGAAGAACCTGTCCGAAACCAGGATGGCCCGGTCTGCACCTCTAGCCATGCATTCTATCATCGTAGATTCTGTCTGCGGGGGACCCATGGATACAATTGTAACCCGCCCTCCGACCTTGTCTCTCAACTGCAGAGCAGCCTCAAGAGCGTTCTCGTCAGCCCTGTTCGTAACGTTCCTCGTGAGACTCCTGTTGAGATTCATCGTTACCGGGTCTATTACCACTTCCTGACTGTCAGGAACCTGTTTTACCATTACCACAATTTCCAAGGACATCCTGATCACCCGAATTTATACTTGATTCCCTGTCCACCCTTTGGATTCGTCCATTTGACGCTTCCGTGCGCACAGGCTATAACGCAGGTTCCGCACTCCACACAGTCCTCATACTTGAAGTTAATCCTGCCGTCGATGATCGTATAGCACTTGGCAGGACAGCCAAAGGTGCAGAAGTGATCAGGGCATGTCTCGCATATCGACTCATCGATTGTTATGTGTGCATACGCCGGATCTGTCTTGTAATTTAATAGAGCCAGTTTTTCCTCAACCTGCATTTTACATCCTCCTCAGCATTCTGTATGTCTCCATTATTAATTCAGATTTCTTCATGTTGCTCCCTGAAATGCCCTGCAGTATCGTGTTAGCAAGATGCTTCTTCGGGCTTCCGTCCTCGTAGAATATTCCGAAGAGTATGTTTTCAAGCATTTCCGGTGCCGTTTCGTGCACAAGCCTGCTCCAGACAAGGCGGTCGATTCCCCTGAATTTCCTCAGATCCATCAGGACCTGCGATCTTTCAAGTTTCGACTGATAAGACGAGAGTGCCCCGCGCGTGAATTCTTTCTTCTTTATCGCTTCAATCGCCGTTTCAGCAGCAAGGACTCCTGAAGCAATGGCATAGTTCATCCCCTGAATCACCATTCCATTGCTGAACGTGAAACCGGCGGAATCTCCGGCGATCATGTAACCGTCTCCATAGAGATCCGGCATTGAATTAACCCCCCCTTCTGACACCAGGTGGGCGCTGTATTCCTGCACCTGCCCCCCTTCAACGAGAGGGGAGACGTACGGGTGCTGCATGAACTTCTCCATTATGTCATAAGCGTAGGTTTTCCCGTTTTCCCTGAGATGCGGGAGAGATATCACAACACCTACGGAAAGACTGTCCTTGTTGGTGTACATGAACCCGCCGGCCCTGACTCCTCCCTCGAGGAAACCAAGCACGAACTCTCCTGCATATCCTGCGTTCCCCTTCAGGTTAAACCTTTCATTGATCGTATTTTCAGAGAGCTTCACAACCTCCTTGATACCTATGGCAGAATCAAGATCGGAAAGCGGCTTCCTGAGGCCAGCCTCGATAGCGACCCTTGGATTGGTGCCTTCTGCCAGGATGACCGTATTTGCAGTAACAGTCTCCCCGTCCTGGACAACCCCATTCACAATACCATCCTTCATGGAGAGGGAGTCAACGGTTATCCCGGTTACCAGTGTTGCACCGGCGGCCTTGGCTTTCTGTGCAAGAAACTGGTCCAGTTTAGCCCTGAGAACGGAATATCCAGTCTTGCTTTTTTCAAATTTCTTTGTGCGGAAATCGACACTTACCTTCGATTCTTCCGTCAGAAATGCAGTAGATTTGTATTCGATGAATCTTTCAAGAGGAGTGACTTTTTCCCAGTCAGGCACTACCTTTTCAAGCTCCTTTCCCCAGAGGATGCCTCCGGACACAGCCTTGCTCCCCGGCGGATCTGCCCTCTCAACAAGAAGAACATTTGAACCTGAAGATGCCAGCTTGATTGCGGCTGAGGAACCCGCAGGCCCAGCGCCAACCACTATTACGTCAAAATCAGACATTCCGCCTGACATCGGAGGAATATTAATAACAGTTTCTTAGACACCTATCGATGGAGTCAATATTTTAAAGCCTGCCCTGATTTCCGTGAGTTGGCCGAAATGAAGCCTCTTCGAAAGGACGCAATACTTTGGATCGAGAATACCCTCTTCCTGAAATACGGCAACATGGGATGGTGGCCTGCAGAGTCGCCTGACGAGGTTGCGATCGGAGCGATCCTGACACAAAATACCTCTTGGAAAAATGTGGAGAAATCCATCGCAGTACTCAGGCAGAACCGGCACCTTAACTGCTGTGCAATTTCCTCCATTTCCAGAGACGAACTTGCTATGGAGATCAGGAGCTCAGGTTTCTATAACCAGAAGTCCCTGAGACTTCACAGCCTCTGTTCAAAAGTATGTGCTGATTACGGCAGCCTCGATGCCATGCGGAACGGGATCAGCCTTGATGAGGCGAGGAACTATTTTTCCGCAATGAACGGGATAGGCAGGGAAACCCTGCATTCAATTCTCCTCTACGCGCTTGATCTGCCAGTGTTCGTTATGGACAAATACACAGAACGGGTGCTCACCAGAATGGGTTTCATGATAGACATGAAGAACGTTTCATCAGTGGAAGAGTCTTTCCTTTCTGCCTTGGATCATGACGTTGACAGACTCAAGAATATCCATGCAATGCTGGACGCCGTTGCGAAGGACTATTGCCAGTCAAGACCAAAATGCAGGGAGTGTGTCCTGAATCAGAACTGTGATTACTGGGGCAAGGAAGTTATTGTTCCATAACCGATGAGTCTCCAGCGGTTTGAAATTCTTCTTCCAATGGATATTCTCTGGCCCATTTCTGCCGCCACGGGGTACTTGAGCATAACCTCTATCACGCCGTCCTTTGCGTTCGTCACAACCCCCACCGTATTTGCGGTTCCAACTGTCAGCATGATGTTTTCCTTCCCCCTCACCGGTTCGACTTTGAGGTCCTCCTCACTGCCGACAACACGCTTCAGGAGATGTGAGTCAAGTGTCATTTCAAACACCGCGGGAGGTACTTTGCCAACCTTTCCAAGAACCCTTCCGGTCAGTGAGTCGCTCTTCGTAAGGAACGGATCGAGTTTTGTGCCGATGGCAGCGAGACCTCCCGGATATATGGTGTCGTAACTGTTCTTTCCGGACATCAGCGATACTATGCTGGTGGTTATGTTTTCCCACACCTGTTTGTTCCCCCGGGTAGTCTGCAGCCCTGGAGAGATTTCAATTTCATCCCCGACCGACAGGGAGCCGCTGATCAGCGACCCACCGAGTACTCCTCCCTTCAACTTGTTCGGAGAGGAACCTGGTTTATTAACGTCAAAGGATCGCGCGACATACATGAGAGGAGACGCATTCTTATCAAATTTCGGAGCCGGGATAAGATCCTCCATCGCCTGCATGAGCACGCCTATGTTGATATTGTGATATGCACTGACCGGTATGATAGGGGCCTTTTCGGCAATGCTGCCTTTCAGGAAGTCCCTGATCTGGTCATAGTTCTTCTGCGCCCCTTCCCTTGTCACAAGGTCTATCTTGTTCTGTACGACTATAACGTTCGATATACCCATAATTTCCAGGGCAATAAGGTGTTCCCGCGTCTGAGGCTGCGGGCATTTCTCATTGGCTGCAATTACCAGCAGGGCGCCGTTCATTATGGATGAACCGGAGAGCATGGTCGCCATGAGGGTTTCGTGTCCAGGTGCGTCCACGATGGAAATTACCCGGGAAAGTTCGCAGTCCGAACCCGTGCTTTCCCTTGAATAATGCAAGTTTCCGTCTGCATCCCTGCACTTGAAAATTGGAGTATCTGCATAGCCCAGTTTAATGGAAATTCCCCGCTTGATCTCCTCAGAATGTATATCGGGCCTTATTCCTGTAATTGCCCGTGTAAGGGTGCTCTTTCCGTGGTCAACGTGACCGACCATTCCTATGTTGACGGAGGGTTGTGGTTCCATTACTGCTTGTCCTTCTCAGCCTCTTCAATAGGATTCGGCCCGTACTGGATTATCTTGACGTTTATCTGGGTGTTGTCGGATGATATCTGTGACCCTCTCACGGTGAGTCTTCTTCGGAGGCCATCTTTCTTTCTCTGTCCAGAATGGTAAGTCAGGAGAATCCGCCTTTTTCCAGGCAGAGGAAGGTCCTTTCTCATGGGAAATCCGTCCACCGTGGATCCACCGGTTATCTTCATCTTGTACCCGGCCAGATCGAAAAATATCCCGTCTATTTCGTCTCCAACTTTCCGTCCTGAGAGTGCACTCAGGTTTTCAGGGGTCACTTCCCTTGTATACGATTTCCCTGTTTTGGGATCAGATATTGCTACTACCGTCTTTGCCATGATCATGCTCCATTATATTGAAATGTTCAGTGAGTGTGCCGTTATCAGAATGACCTTAATAATTGTATCCTAGATGGATGAAATGCAGGAATGAGGGGGAGCAATAAATCAAGACGGTCTCGAGTGGCATGGTATACTCGGTGACATCGTCCCGCGAGTCAATTTACCGGTTCACAATATGCAGTTCACCATTCCCGGTGTAAGAAGCGTTCCTGAAGATAAACCACCCGAATGTTTTCCTGATCGATCCACTCCCTGTTCATTCGTTCCTGAGTGCCTCTGTAGGTAATATCCTAGATGCTTTGTATGCCGGATACATGCCACTAAGGAGTGATACCGCAATGCCGAGCAGGATCGCTATCGGCACCCACACCCAGTCTATTATCAGCGGCGTCCCCGAACTTCCAAATATACCAAGTTTGAGTATGATCAGCGCAAGAGAGAACCCAAAAAGAAGACCGACGGCAGAACCGATAACCCCCATAATCGAGACTTCAATGAGGAACATTATTGCTATCTCAGAACGTTTTGCACCGATTGCCCTGAGAATACCCACTTCCCTCATTCTTTCTGACACGGATACCAGCATTATGTTTGCAATGCCAATCATTCCCACAAGGAGTGCCACCGAACCGAGTGCAATTATGAAACCGGAAAATTGCTGTACTGAGGATACTATGAACTGCACAACCTGAGCGTTCGACACCGTGATGAACCCCATCTTCAGGTTGGAATAGTCGTTGAGGATGTATCTTGCCTGAGAGCTTTCCTTAAGATAGGAAACTGTTGCCTGTTCCACTGAATTGAGTTGACTGACACTGCCTGTCAGCACAAGAAGTCCAGTGTATGCGGCCACCTCCGTGCCGTTCAGAAGAGAGGTTTCATGGTAATATGAAAGGTTGACCAGTACCAGGTCATTATACCCTATAGGGGAATCTGCCAGGACACCGGATATCTGGAAAGAACCGGATACGTTCCTGCCGAAGTTTACTGAGATCACTTTTCCAAGTGCGCTGGAAGTATCGTTTGAATGCAGGCCTGAGGCGACTGTCCTGGCCACTGAATATCCAACCACCGCCTGTCCTGTGGAACTGAACGCGGTTCCATTGCATAACGGAAGAAACCCACCCAGCGCCGAGGTAGTACCGGTTACAGACGCAGCAAAGATCGTACTATTATTCACGGTAACGGCGTTCTGCCCGGTGGTAGTTATCTGTCCCATGGGGAGTACAGAGGATATTCCGGATATTTTCCCGATGGCGTTAAGGTCGTGCTGCGTGAATACAGGCAGCGGAACTATGTTATATTGTGCTGAACCGCCTCCCAGTGATTCCATCCCCACCCCGACCGCGAATTCATTCGGGAGGAATGAGTTTGAATACGAGGAGAGAAAACTGTTCTCAAAGCTGGCGCTGAGCGAGACCATTCCCACTATTGAACCGACACCCAGGATGATTCCTAATGTGGTAAGAACTGATCTCAGCTTGTGTCTTCTTATGCTTGAAATTGAAAGTCTTCCCAATTCTGAAACCATTAGATCTCGTCCCCCACGAGAGAACCGTCACGAAGCTTCAGATGTTTTGTTGCAAACCTGGCGATATCCTGATCATGGGTTGCGACCACAATGGTCCCGCCATCTTCGTTTATCTCTCTCAGGAGACCCATCACATGGCCGCTGTTCTCTGTATCAAGATTCCCGGTCGGTTCGTCTGCGAAAATCAGAGATGGCCTGTTTGCCAGGGCCCTCGCGATTGCAACTCTCTGCTGCTCTCCTCCGGAAAGCTGAAGGACGAGCTTGTTCTCCTTCCCGAGCATGCCAACCCTCTCCAGAAGGTCCATGGCTCTTTCCCTTCTCTCCGCGGCATGAATCTTCGTTGAGAATGACATTGGCAGCATCACGTTCCTCAGCACCGACATCCTCTGAACGAGGTTGTAAGCCTGAAAAACAAAGCCTATTTCGTCGCCCCTCAGTCTTGAAAGGCTGCTGTCCGGAAGGTCCCCCACCTGGCGCGATAAGTATTGAATCTTGCCTGAGGTCGGGCTGTCCAGCATACCCATTATGTGCAGGAGGGTGCTTTTCCCGGATCCGCTTGGGCCAGTTAATGAATAAAAGCCCCCTCTTCTTATGGAAAGGGAAACACCGCGCAAAGCCTCATAGCTTCCGCCTTTCGAGGAATAGACCTTCCTGACTTCGTCAAGCGTTTCAACGGTTTCCTCTCCTGTTTCTGTGATTCTGATATCCGTCCGGAGTAATCCATCCTGCAGTATTTTAGGTTTCATTCTCAGTGAAATTTTGGCTGGACTCTGGTTATATATCTGTGATGGCTCTCCTTGAACGGGATGTACGTCATCGGGATTGAGGGTACTGCCCACACTTTCGGGGCCGGAATAGTTACCGGTGAAAAGATTATTAGCAACGTGAAGCACACGTTCGTGCCCAAGGTGGGAGGAATTCACCCGAGAGAGGCGGCAATCCATCACTTTGAACATGCCCCTTCGATCATCGCTTCTTCGCTCAAGGAAGCAGGGCTCAAGATGAGCGAGATTGACCTGGTTACTTTCAGCATGGGTCCGGGACTCGGCCCATGCCTCAGAATCGCGGCTACTTCTGCAAGGAGCCTTGCACTGTCCCATAACAAGCCGATAATAGGAGTGAACCACCCCCTGGGCCACATAGAGATAGGCAGGAAACTTGGGGACGCGTATGACCCGGTGATCCTTTACGTCTCAGGTGGAAACACGCAGGTGATCGCCCACGGAAACGGGAGATACCGGGTGTTTGGGGAGACTATAGATATAGGGATAGGAAACATGCTTGACAAGCTTGCAAGGCACATGGGATTCCCCTTCCCCGGCGGTCCGGAGATTGAGAAGATGGCGGGAAAGGGGAGCAAGCTGCTGGATATGCCATACTCCGTGAAGGGGATGGATACCTCGTTCTCCGGGATACTCACTGCCGCCCTGTCATATCTGAAAAAGGGAGAAACTCCTGAAGATGTGTGCTTCAGTGTCCAGGAGTACTCTTTCGCCATGCTGGTTGAGGTGCTGGAGAGAGCAATGAAGCACCTCGGGAAGAGAGAGATTCTTCTTACGGGAGGAGTCGCCCTTAACTCCAGGCTGAGGAAGATGGTTGAGATCATGGGCACAGATGAGGGAGCCAGGATAGTGTCGACGCCAAAGGAGTACTGCATGGACAACGGCGCTATGATCGCGGAGGCAGGAATGAGAATGTATCTTTCAGGGGCAAGGCACGTGATGCAGGATACAGGTACAAGACAGGATTTTCGCATTGATGAGGTCGATGCGCCTTGGGTCATGTCCAGGTCACCTGAGACCGAGGCCTTCTCAGGATCTGAAAGCATACTTCAGCCTGCAATCTACCACGGAAGGAACGGCATCCTGAAAACACGTCTGCCCAAGACCTACAGACATCATGATCTGGACGAAAGCATCCGGTATTCCCGTCTGAGGAATGAAACCTCGCTCCTTTCCGGAATGAGAAGTGTGGGCATCCCGGTTCCCATACTGCTGGACATTGACTTTGTGCAGCACTCAATGACCACCAGCCTGATCAAAGGGATGACCTTTAGGGATTACCTTGTCCAGTCAGAATCTCCCGGCAATCTTCCGCATGATCTGGGAGTTATTATCGGAAAGATGCATGAGCACGGAATCTCCCATGGGGACCTGACAACCAGTAACGTCATATTTTCGGAAAAACTGTATCTCATAGATCCGAGCATGGGCAAGACTGCAGCCTCCCTTGAAGAACTGGCCGCCGATCTGGTCATGCTCGAGGAATCCTTCAGGAGCGCACATGGGGAAATGCCGGAGCTCTGGGACCTCTTCCGCGCTTCATACGAGAAGGAGTGCAGAAAAGGCGGCGAAATATTGGCGGCATGTGAAGCAATCAAGGGCAGGAGGAGATATGTGTGATAACTTTCGTAACCAGCAATGAGGGAAAATTCATGGAGATAAGCCATGAAATGCGGCAGCATGGAATAGAGATCAGGTGGGAGAAGGTGGAGTATGATGAGATTCAGGGGAATGACACCCACGAGATCTCGCTGCGAAGCTGCAATGACATAATGGGGAAAGTTACCGGCGATTTCTTCCTTGAGGATACCGGCCTCTATTGCACACCCCTGAACGGATTTCCAGGTCCGTACGCTAAATACGCACAGCACACCATAGGCAACCGCGGACTTCTAAGACTGCTTGAAGGATCTGAAAGATCTGCATATTTCCTGACCGTTATTTCCCTGAGACACGGGAACCGTGTACTCCAGTTCGATGGAAAGGTGAACGGGACAATATCTGAGAACGAGAAAGGCAGCAACGGGTTCGGATTCGATCCTGTCTTTATCCCGGAGGGGCAGGATCGGACACTCGCAGAGATGAATCTTCAGGAGAAGAATGCTTTCTCACACAGGGGAATCGCAGTAAGGAAACTAATAAGATACTTGCAGGAGAGTAACTTAAAATAACGTCGGTACCATTTGACCTTTCATATGATACAAAAACTTCGTGAGTACCAGTTCCTTATCTACCTGATCCTGACGTGCATAAGCACAGTATTTTTCGTGATCAGCGCAAATGACCTTGTCTTCCACAACCAGGCCCTCATACAGGGTTCAGTTACCCTCACTTTCCTTGGAAACTGGATATACTGGGTTATCACCCTCAGTTTCATCTTTGCCCTGTTCTTCTTCTATGAAGTATATACCATTTTCAAGGACACCAGGACATTCTACAAGCTCATACAGAGCGACAGCAAACAGACCTTTGTCAAGAACCTGAGGAAACTGGAGAAAATTTCAAGAAAACTTGGACCGGCATTTGCCAGGGAACTCAAGAATGCAAAGGAAAAGTGGAATGTCAGGTAGACTCCCTGATAATCTTTTTCACGAATTCCGGGAGCTTCTGGCACCCTTCCTGTATATCTGAGTTATAGTATTTCCCGTCCGGGACCTTTCTCTGGCTGTTTAACTTTAAGGAGGTACCACCCATCGTGAATGACCAGAGTCCACTCGGGTAAGTTGGTATAAATGCCACATATGTCCTGACTTCTTTGAAAACATTCTTCATTCCGCTCACGGCCATTTTAAGGGCATGAGGCTGATAATACGGTGAACCGGACTGGGTGACCACGATTCCTCCGTCGGAAAGCACCCTGGAAATGTTCTGGTAGAATTCCTTGCTGAAGAGTCCTTCCGCTGGGCCTTCCGGATCGGTGGAGTCCACAATTACCAGGTCGAACTTCTCCTTCGTGTTCTTCACGTACTCTATTCCGTCGCCAATAATGAGTTTCACACTCTTCTCCGAAAACACCGAGGCCAGTTCCGGGAAGAACCTCTTTGACACCTCGACCACATGGTTGTCTATTTCAACGTTCGTGATGTCCTTGAAACCGATGTCAAGAAGGCGTCTGGCCGTACCTCCGTCTCCCCCTCCGATTATCAGGACACGACCGCCTTCCGTGCCTTTCATGTGCACTGCCGGTATAGACGTGATCATTTCGTGGTACACGAACTCGTCGTACTCCGTCATCTGCACGGTTCCATCAATGGTCAGCAGTTTTCCGAAGTCGTATGTGTCGAATACATCGATCCTCTGATAATCCGTCCTTACTGAAAGCAAAAGGTCCTTTACCCTGAACGAAAGCTCAAGATTCTCTGAGTATCTCTCAGAAAACCAGTTTTCTATCAATTTCACGTGCTTTGATTTTACATGTGTATTTAACGATTTTTTATCATGATGTTGTAAACGATCTCTGGCCCTGACCGGGTTAAGATATTCCATTGTACAGTTACTACCGGAAGCCATTTTACCGGCAAAATTGATAGAACATTTATATTCAGTAATTTTTATTATAAAATCAATATCACTGAGAATCTCAACAGATTAGGGACGCAGTAAAAGTGGGATAGAAATATTTTAATACTATTATGCTTATTATCATTGGGGAAACCCATGGTTGGAATAAGCGAAATATCTAAAACGGTTTCCAAGAAGACGGGAACGACACAGAGAGCGGCTAGAGATGTCATAAAGAAGTTCTTAGACACCGTAATAGCCGAGACAGACAAGGGCGCAAAGATAAACCTGGCAGGTTTTGGTATCTTTGAGAGAAGACACCAGAGCGCAAGGAAGGCCAGAAACCCACAGACCAAGAAAATCATTGACGTACCTGCCAAGAAAAAGTTCGTCTTCAGGGCATCAAGCAAAGTCAAGTACAAGTAAGCCTGACTGCCCAACTTAACAAACTTTTTTTCTTTTTTTATTTTTCTTCTTTATTCTTTGTAATTGTATAGCTTCGCTACCCAAACCCGCAGAGTTCTTTCCTCAATATTTTATCCATCTCGACAAACATGCTCTTCCCTTTCAGGTTCCATGTTGCAAGCAGTGATGAGATATACTGGTAATTCTGTGATCCGCTTTCCGATCTGAATGTGCCGATGATCTTCCTTATGACAACATGCTCCCTTATGGCATGTTCCGCCAGGTTGTTGGTAGGTTCCATGCCCGGGTACAGCAGACAGGTGAACCATGATCCGAGACCGTTGCGGATATATTCAACGGGCTTGTGCAGTTCTTCACACGGATCATAGAGATTCACGAGTTCTGCCATCCTGCCGTCGAACTTCCCCTTCATGGATTTTCTCAGATCCATGTCTTCTGATTCCAGGGATTTCTTCAGTTCTCCGAACATTGCATGTATCTCATCGGAGAGTT
>JAJZLK010000016.1 GCA_021803655.1 Thermoplasmata archaeon | reverse complement strand
TAAGCAGATCCGGGGACTATTATTGCCACCCCGAGGGAAACAAGCAGTATTCCAAGGGGATCGTTGAATAGACTCTCGCCCACAAGGATTCCCGATATCTCCTCCTGTACCCGCACCTTCCTGAAAACCGGGATCAGGCTGGCCGGATCTGTGGGGGAGATTATTGCGCCGAAGAGGAATCCTATGATCAGCGGAGCTCCGGTCAGGAGGGAGAAGAGAAGCGCAGCGGTCACGGCGGTGATGAACAGTCCGAGTGTGTCCAGGGCCACGATTCTTACTACTTCCCTGCTGATGATCCTGAAATTGATTGTGTGGCTCTCTGCGTACAGTATGATTACGATCCCAAGGAGACCAAACCCCACTCCGGAGTAGTCTGAGAGCAGGTAGATAGAGAATGAATTGCTGAGGATTCCAAGTACCGGGCCAAAGATGAAGCCTATTGCGATCAGGACCGGGAGATCAACGAGTGACATCCTTCTTGAAATCGGGATCGCAAAGGCTGCAAGAATCAGGATAAGGCTTATCTCAAGGAACCCGGGATAAGTCCCGAAGGTATATGCCATTCAGGATATCCTCTCCAGCATGTTTCCGGGCGGCTTCCGCTTGTGCCAGGAATCCATGTAAAGATTCTCCACACGTTCATTCCGCGTACCTTTTCCTGATACGATTCGCATCAGTTCTGCATCAAGCTCCTCGTAGGTCATCCCCAGGTCTCCCTCATCGGTCTGTCCATCCCAGAGCCTGGCTGAGGGAGCTTTTTCAATGATCCTGTCCGGTACTTTGCAAAGAGAAGCAAGTTTCCTCACATCCTTCTTGAAGAGGTGCATTATTGGTTCAAGATCGCATCCGCCGTCACCGTACTTCGTGAAGTACCCGGTCATGTATTCGCTGCGGTTGGTGGTTCCCAGAACAAGGCCGCCGTATAGATTGGCGTAATAGTAGAGAGTTGTCATCCTCACTCTCGACTTCACATTCCCGATGAGTCTCGCATCATTCATTTCAAGGGTGGTGGTGAATGCATGGATCATTGGATCTATGGGGATCACCTTCACCTCCGGGCCGTCTTTGCTGAGTGAAACAATATCCTCATAATCGCTCTCCGGAGTTCCCCTGTCAGGCATGAAGAAAGCCCTTACCCGTGATCTGTCGACCATTGAGGCAATCCTGTAGACGAGTGCACTGTCAACTCCGCCGCTGACTCCAATAATCATGTCCTTTCCGGAAGTAGCTGATTCCAGAAATTCAACGATCTCATTGATCCTCCTGTCAGGACGAGTTTCAGGCATGGTATTTTCAATAGTGTATAAAATAAATTAATTTTAATCTCTCGTTTGTTGCCAGAGACAAAATTGCCGTTTCATGATCGGACAGCCGATTCAACGCACTTCAGCAGGTTGCGGAAAAGCATCCCGGAGGTGATCGGTCCGACTCCTCCCGGAACTGGCGTTAGCCTGCCTCTTCTTTCATTCATGGAGACAGGATCAACGTCTCCGCATATCTTTCCGTTTTCCACGTTTATTCCTGCATCTATGACCGTGGTTCCGTCCGAAACCCACGACGAGTCAATGAGTCGTGGCTTTCCTGCAGCGGCGACAACCACATCGGCGGATTTTGTGATCTCCCTGATCCCGATCGTCCTGGTATGACATACGACCGGGGTGAAATTCCTGTTGAGCAGCATCATCGCGAGCGGTCTCCCGATTATGGTCGACCGGTTCAGGATTGCAACCCGGCTCCCTTCGGCAATTCCTTCTCGCAGAATTATCTCGATCACGGACAGCGCAGTTGCGGGCGCAACAAACTCCCTGTTCTCCATTATGAGTCCCTGATTCATTGGCGTGATGCAGTCCACGTCCTTTCCCGGCGGTATCATGTCCCCGATGTTCACATTGCCCAGGGAAGACGGAACAGGATAGGAAACCATGATTCCGTGGATCTCCTTCGATTCCGAGGATTCCCTTATGATCCCCATGATCTCAGAAGGGGTGGAGTCCGATCGGTAAGTCACTTCCTTCAGATCGATACCGAACCGGGAGGCGGGCTTCCTCCTGCTCTTCAGATAAGACATGGATTCCGGATTGTCGGCATTTGCGATTGCAGCAAGGACAGGCCAGATCCCGGTTCTCTCCTCCAGGGCCGCAAACTTCCCTTCAAGATCGGTCAGGATATTATCCGCAATCGACCTGCAGTCAATCAGTTCCATCAAGGCTCATTTCCATTTTATTACGGTCTTTATGGATTCAGGGTTCCTGTCGGTGAATACTGACGTCTCTGATGGTTCTTTCTCAGAAGTGATCATGGAGGATAGAACCCTGCTGTTCCTAGCATTCCATCTGGACAGGTATGATGCCGCCTTTTCGTAGTGTGTCTTTGCGGCATCCACTGACCCGGCGAGAGTTATGTTTCTTTCCACCATTATGTCAATGTCCTTGCCGGTGAACTCCGTGGACGGGGCTTTCCCGTTCGTTCCAAACATAATCCCCACCGAGTTGAAATTCATGATCCTCATGAACTTAAGGAAAGTTGCAGGGTCTCCGCTCGTATCGATGAGCAGGTCTATCTTCTCCTTCCGGTCTTCCTTGGAATAATCAACGAATTCCATGTTGAAGGCATCGCATATGGCCATCCTGTTTTCCTCCACCGGGTGCCTGTTAAGTATTCTTGTATCGAAGCCGTACTCGCTGGCCATCATGGCAAACAGGAATCCTTCGGCGCCGGTTCCGATGACGTAAGCCTTCTTGCCGTGGTAAGTGGAGTCCGTAGAGGCATAGATGGATCTTTTCGATACCGTTTCAACAACCTCGAAAACCTTGACGACATTCTTCAGGGGCTCCGTTAGTACGCCTGTTCTTGAAAGTGAAGGATCATCTATCTTCACGAGAAATTCCGGGTCGTCAGTGAATGATTCCCTCATGAATCCGTTCTTCCCGGTGATGCCCGCTTCCTTCTTGTCTCCGTCAGAACAGTTGTCCTGCCTTCCCGCCTGGCAGTTGATGCACTTCCCGGGCCTTCGCACCATCGGAACCACCAGGTCTCCTGCCTTGAATCCAGTCTGGCTGTCAGCGGACTTCACCCTGCAGATCGATTCGTGACCGAGGACAATGAAGTCCTGTCCCTGCGGGTTGTATGCGAAGTCAAGGCGTCCGGTGACCATTCCCCGATCAGTACCGCATATCCCCGTGTACATCGGACTCAGTTCCACCGGGCCGTTATCCTCAACGTCAACTGTCTGGAACTTTACTCCGCCTTTGGGCGCTTCCGTAGTTATTGCCTGTACCTTGGTCATGCTTTTCACATTCCGGTATGTGAAATAACACTTTCTCTCCATTTAGCTGGATGGTGTACCTGGTTCCTATCCGGAGCAGGAGACCTTACGCGTGAGGTATGTCCTTTTTTAGGTGAGCCGAATTTCTTTGCTAATAATATGCTGATTCATTCGGTTTCTAAAGTGGTGGAATAGGTTGCATGAAAATCTTCCTGGCGGTACATTCCGGACAATCAGGACTCTGGCAAGATTTGCCGGACCCGGATGGATCGCGATGATAGCGGACTTTGATGCTGCCAGTATCCTCACGGCCGCACAGACCGGGATATCGTTCGGATACAGGTTTGTCTGGTTCCTGATCCTACTGATATTCCCTCTTTACTTCATCCAGGAGGCATGCGGCAGGATCGGGCTTGCCACCGGAATGGGGCTTGGGACGGCGATCAGGATGAGGTTTTCCAGAAAGGTCTCCGTCGGTTCCTCCTTTCCCATGGCTCTAACAGACATCATAACTTATGTGGCAGAATACTCAGGCATCGCAATCGGACTGTCCCTGATTGGAATACCGCCGTACATCGGGCTCCCGTTCTTCTTTGTCATCTATCTTCTCCTTGTATACAGGAGAAAGTTCCGTGCCGTGGAGGTTACCCTGATCTCAATCACAATGATGCTTATCGTGGCAATGGTGGCAGCCCTTGCAGGAAGGGGACTGGTTTCTTCTCCCGCACTTTACGTCTCCTCCAGCCCGACATTCCTCTTCATGCTTGGCGCAAACGCCGGAGCAGTGGTAATGCCGTTCATGCTGTTCTACCAGTCATCGGCCACAACTCATAAGCCCGGTACTCTCCTGAGGATGCTTAGGATGGAGACCATGTTTGGAGCCATTGCAACGGAGGTCCTGATGGTGATCACGGAGATGCTGTTCACTGGGTCCGGGATTTTTGACGGCAATACGCTCTCAAGCTCAGTGATGTATTCGCTTCATTCTGTGGCAGGAGAGTACTCTGGTATTCTCTTCGGGATCGGGATCATAAGTGCGGCTTTTGTGTCGCTTGTGGTAATTTCGCTTGCAAGTTCGTGGGGGATCGTGGAATCTGCGGGCATTTCACCAGACAATTCATTCCGGATATATGTGGTCGAAAGCCTGCCTGCCCTGCTCATCGCCATGCTGATTCCGTATCATCTCAGTCTCATCCTGTACGCCATGGTGTTTCTTGTATTCGCGCTAATCGTTCCAGGGATTATGGCCGGGATCATTTCCAGCGATCGAAGACTCATGGGAAATTTATCAAGTTCGATGAAGTCCAGGATTGCATACTGGAGTTCCATGATTGTGACCATCTCCTTTGGATTCATGGCAATACTGTAGCCTTGATTTCCCTGTCATTGATCGACGTATCAGGTCTGGGTAGTATGGGCTTACTTCTCAGGAGTGAAGAGATCCATGGAAGGGACGATTAAGGCTGCGGGAAATGACAATTTCACAAGGGAGATAGGCACGGAGTCGTCTGAAACAATGAAATAAGACAAATCACGGAGGCACATTGATTGAGGAAACATGCTTAAGCCTTATCTCAAGAACTGGTGTCTTTGAATGTTCCAGATTCCGGGCTAATTCTCATTGGAACTATTCATGGATCGATATGGCCTAAAACTCCAAAAGATAAATAACCATTGCAGGGCTTAAGCAATAACAAAAACAATGAAAATAACCGGCGTTGCTATCAATAACTTCAAGGGTCTTGACTCAGTGGTGTTCAGACCGAAGACAATAAATATTCTTGTCGGACGTAACAATACTGGCAAGACTTCTATACTGGAATCAATCGCTATAGGATTTATAGAGAATTTCCTATCTGGATACGAATCGAAACCATCATCCGTCATCAACTATCTTCAGAGTGGCGCTGAGATTGAATTTGAATTGGCGGGGAACCCAAGAGAAGTAACCAGAATTGAGATCAGGAAGTCCTCAATCGAGGAGATAATTAAGTCGCTTAGAGATGAACTTCAAAAGATTCTGGAAGATTTGAAAAGAGATGGCTTTGCATATCTTGCTAGTAGGTATTCGAGTCCAGAAACGCTTGCGAGAAACCGGAAGTTGCTGAAGTCCCTGGATAATGCAGCCCTTCAAGCTTCGATAGATAAATCCTTTGAAACCATAGACAAAGAAACAATCGTTGATGTTGCTGACGAGTGCATCGTTGTCAGATTGAATAACATTGTCAATCAGTACATGGGAATAAAATACTCTCAAACACTGAGGAGCCTCCTTAGAAACTTTGAATCTATCTTACTTAAAGACGTCCTAAACATTAAAGTTGAACCATCTCGCCGTACAGCTTTAGATTTCTACTGGTCGATTGGATTAGCAAGAACAAATATATTTGATATTGGAGTGGAACCGGTAATTACCAGGAAAAAGGAACCCAGTGCCACGGTAAATGCGATCTATGTTAAAGACCCAATAAAATATTTGAAGAGTCTGAGAGATAAGGGTGAGAATCTACAGAAGCTTGCTTTTGATATAGAGTCAATAATTAAAAGTGAAGGCGTCGTTCCAAATATGCTTCGATTCAACTTCGATTCTATTGTGTTTGAGACTTCGGAAGGCAATAAGGAAGTCTCGATGAACATGATGGGGGATGGGTTCAGGACATTAGTTTCAATCTTGAGCGTATTGAAGTCTTCTCCAAAAGGCTCGATAATACTTCTGGAAGAGCCAGAGGTACATCTTCACCCTGGATATGTCAAGCAATTTGTCAGGTATCTTATAAGCCTATCCAGAAGCACAAATATACAGCTTTTCATTTCAACGCATAGTTATGATCTAATTGAATATCTAATACTTGATGAGACAATGCCAAAAGAAGACAGGGAGTTTCTTGACCGTGAGATGATGGTACTTAGACTTTCCAGGACGGATGATACGGTAGTTTCAGAAGAAATGGATTATCCAACCGTATCCAGCAGTCTCAAGAACCTATTACTTGATCTGAGAGGAGTATGATTGAAACGGGTACTGCTTGTCGAAGGCGAGAACGATCTCATTCTTTGTAAGCATATATTGAGACGTTCGGGAGTTATTGACTCCGATATCAGAATATTTGATAATACCGGAACCAAGTACGAAAAAAAGACGCAAGAAACCTCGGTTCTCAACAGTCTAGTTGACCGTAACTCTCCCTTCAAGATTCTTATAAAAGTTGAAAACGGCAGAGATTTTGTTCTATCATTGTTTGCAAACGTTGGAATTAACTTCTTGATGACGCAAAGAGATACTTACTTTACCGTAATCTTTGACCATGATAGAAGAGACCCTGAAGACGATATCAAGAGACTGTTCAGCGACATCAGGTCGCGAAATAGGGAGATTTATCTTCAAGAGATCGGGAAAGCGAAGATCAATTCTGATGTGAGTAGAAGAGACATATCAATAAAGAAGATTTCTGGTCATAATGAGAAATTTATCCAGAAATTTTCCATAACAACCTTCAGAATCTCTCTGGAGGATTCTATCGATGAGCGAAGTCTTGAAAATCCCGTTGAAGAACGAATCTCAAGGTTTGCAGAGAAGATACGGCATAAGGATTTCCTGGGAGAGTTATAGAAAGGGGCCAATCAAGAAGCGCTATCTCAAGAGTGCCAGACGCGACTCATATGGTTCCTTCGACTGTTACAGGAATTATCAACACTTCTTGGGCCGAGACCACTGAAATTTCGAGGAACCTATTACTGATTTTCCTCGATCGGAGAGGAAGCAGAAATTCCTGGGGGAAAATCAACCGTCGCTTACACAGACAATCAGGAAACATACTTCTGTGCGACTATCTTGTTAAATATCTGAAGGAATTCAAAGATCATTGAAACTGAATAGCCTTACGCCACAGGAGGAAAGGGTCATTGTACACAAGGGAACTGAAGTTCCATTCACCGGGGAGTATGAAAACAACTTCCTTCCCGGAAAATACGTATGCAGGAGGTGTGAAACGCCTCTCTACGTTTCCAGTGCAAAGTTCGATGCACATTGCGGCTGGCCAAGTTTTGACCGGGAGATAGAAGGTGCCGTCAAGAGGGTTCCTGACAGCGATGGGATCAGGACCGAGATACAGTGTGCAGCATGCGGCGGGCACCTTGGCCATGTATTCGAAGGGGAAGGGTTTACCAGCAGGAACGTGAGGCACTGCGTGAACTCCATCTCTCTCAGGTTTATTCCGGAAGGGGGGAAAGAGTGATGGGCAACGGGAAAGAGACAATAGTTCTCGGAGGAGGGTGTTTCTGGTGTACCGAGGCAGTTTTCAGCGAACTTTCCGGCGTATTATCTGTTGAACCTGGATATTCCGGTGGAACTGTCCCGAATCCGTCATATGAGCAGGTATGCATTGGAAAAACGGGCCATGCTGAGGTTGTTCGCGTAACCTATGATCCGGAGGCAATCTCTACCCGAAGAATACTGGAAGTTTTCTTTGCAACCCATGACCCGACGACCGTGAACCACCAGGGAGATGATATCGGAACACAGTACCGGTCAGTGATATTCTGGTGCACTGAAGATCAGAAGACAGAAGCGGAGAAAATCATTGAGGAAATGCGCAATGAGAATGTGTTTCCGGGACCAATTGTGACGGCGGTTGAGAAGTTCAGGGAATTTTATCCGGCCGAGGATTACCACAGGAACTACTTCGCAAGGAACGGCAGCCAGCCGTACTGCAGGGCGGTCATATCTCCAAAGCTAGCAAAATTCAGGAAGAAGTTTGGAACGGAACTCAAGAACAAAGGTACATGAGAACCACGGGTGGCAGGGTACAGATGCCACTGGGAGAACGCATTGTTCGAACTCTTGTTCCGCTCCGGCACAATTAAAACTTATATCTATCGTCAATATAGGGTGTGACATTAGCCTACGTAGTCGGGCACCTCAAATACTGCTGGATTGTTTGACTGCGCGAGGGAGATGGTGAATAAAATTGAAGCTGCCCAAACTGATTAAAATGTACTGCCCCAAATGCGCAAAGCATACGGATCATGAAGTTGAGAGAGTCCGTAAGAGAAAGGCAAGTGAACTGAAGGCCGGTCAGAGACGATTCAGGAGAGTTACCAGTGGATTTGGAGGATTTCCCAGGCCAAGATACGAAGGGAGAGAAAAACCAACCAAGAGGGTAGCAATCAGGTACAGATGCGTGACTTGCAAAGTAGCGATCACATCTCCGACGCAGAGGGCCAAGAAATTTGAACTAGTGGAGATGGAACATTGAGCGAAGAAAGAGTTGCAGAGAAAATTAAGGGAACGCCTAAGAAATTTGTGAAGATAAAGTGCAGGGACTGCAGCAATGAGCAGATAATATTCTCGAGGATCTCGACAAAAGTATCATGCAGCGTTTGCGGGTCCACCCTTGCCGAACCAACCGGAGGGCTGCTGGCAACGTACGGTGAATACGTTGGAGAGGCTTGATGAACAGGAACCTGCCTGAGGTCGGAGACCTTGTCGTTGTTACAATTTTCGAAGTGAAGAACTTCGGGGCAAAGTGCAAGCTGGAAGGCTATGATGATGTGGAGGGATTCATCCACATAGCAGAAGTTGCGACGGGATGGGTAAAGCACATACGGGATCATATCCGCGAAGGACAGAGAACGGTATGCAAGGTCATCAACATAAACAAGGAAAGGGGAAACGTTGATCTTTCGCTGAAGAGGGTGAACGCCCACCAGAAGAGGGAGACCATCACCGAATGGAAGGGCGACCAGAAGGCAGAGAAGTTGCTTGAGATCGTGGCAAACCTGCTCAAGAAACCGATCGAGGAATGTTACAAGGAGTTCGCAGCTGACCTTGTGGAGAGATATGGTACGCTTTACGCTGCATTCGAGGACGCATCAGCATCCGAGGAGTGGATGCCCGGTGTCAAGGGAAAATGGAAGACGGCCTTCATCAAGGTAGCCAGGGAAAACGTTGCAACCCCGATGGTCTCAATTGGCGGGAACCTTGAGATGTACTGCCTCAGCTCCGACGGGATCGAAAGGATTCGGGAAACACTGGAGTCCGGGACGGCCGAGGGTGTGCAGATAAGGTATGGCGGATCACCAAAATACAGGATAGTCGTCACGAAACCCGATTTCAAGAGCGCTGAAGACGTGCTGAAGAACTCCGTGCAGAACATAATGGAGACCAGCAAGAAAAACACAGTTGTTACAGAATTCCTGAGAGATTGATATGAAATCAATGATCAGGAAATGCACCGCGTGCAACCGGTTCACCATGCTTGACGCCTGCAGCAGGTGCGGATCGGATACCGTTCTGGCAATACCGCCGAAATACAGTCCGGTGGACAGGTTCCAGAAATTCAGGTTGAGGGAGATGAAGGAAAATGGAGAAAATACTAATTAAACAGTACAAGAAACCGAAGCTCAGCAATTCGATACTCATCGGCGGACTGCCGGGAATAGGGAATGTAGGAAAGATAGCCGCAGACTATATCATAGAGAAACTGAAGATGCAGAAGCTGGCTGACATATTCTCGCAGTACCTTCCTCCACAGGTCTTTGTTTCTGAAGAGGGCCTTACGCATCTTGTCAGGAACAGCATATATTACAAGAAGCTGCCCGGAAGGAGAGACATGCTGATCCTGGTGGGAGATTTCCAGGGCACTACACAGGAAGGGCAGTATGAAATGACGTATAACATCCTGGAACTTCTCAGGAAATTTGATCTTTCCCTGGTATACACGCTCGGAGGATACAGCACCGGCAGGATAGTGGAGAACCCCAGGGTTCTTGGCGCAGTGACTGATCTCACCCTTCTCGATTCCCTGAAGGGAAACGGGGTCGTATTTCCAAAAGGAGAACCCGGAGGCGGAATTGTTGGTTCAGCTGGAATCATGCTTGGCCTTGCCAAGGAACTGTTCGACATTGACGGTGCATGTCTCATGGGGGAGACTTCAGGATATTTCGCGGATCCAAGAGGAGCTATGGAGGTAATCAAGATTCTCGCTGCACTTCTGGGATTCACCATAGACCTGAAGGACATAGAGGAGAGAAGCAAGCAGCTGGAGCAGCTCACCGGAAAGGTACAGGAAGACATACAGAACCGGGCGCAGAAGAAGGACGATCTCGGATATTTCGGATAAACGGCTGAAAGGCAGTCAGCAGTCTCTACACGCTACCGGTCAGGAGGGAAAGAAATGGGGAAGATAGATCTCGAAATGGAAAGATACAGGCCCAGACCTGCTACGAGGTACGTTACTTACCGTACCACTCTGTCTGGACACCGCTTTGATTCGGCTGCAATGCTTCAACTATTTGTTGACATTATGGGTATTCCTGGTACTAAGGCAAGCTTTCGCGGAAAGGGCAATGATAAACTACCTCCTAGGTTGAGAGTTACAATTGAGTGGGACGACACCCCTGAAGCCGTGCTTGATGAATGATACTGAAATAAATTTCTGAAGTGCGGCTCCCAGGCGTTTCGCTTCAATTGGGCCACAACTTTTTAGCCGTGGAAATCCATTTCATGTTTTCGGTTTAAGAGCCGGTTCTTCTGGAATAATCAACCATGGGAAGACAAGGTCGATCTATGGGTTTGCTGAATGCAAAGTTCAGTTGACCGAATCTAGAGGTGTTAGGTGAACTCGCTCCCTTATTTCTCTCATAAGTGCCCCATCGTTTTGCTTGTCAAAACCGTATATCTCAAAAACCAGATCGTCAATTAGTCCTTCATTCCTTGCTACTTGCTCCATCAATCTCTGTCTCTCATTCTTATCCTCTGCCTTTTCTAGGTCTGTCTTCAGAGACATAATGGTCTTAACACATCCCACTATTGTTTCATTCTGCTCTGAAGTTGGGATTTTTATAGGTATCAATTTGCCATCATTTACCTGTAAGGTTCTAGTGTTTGTTATGTAATTCTTGACGTATATGGTAATATATGCTGAATTTAAGAGGCCTAGCAAATACTCATCTTTAAGCAGTTCTGAATGAAACTTCACTACGTTTTTTGAATATACAGTTGGTTCGACATAGAAACCTTTAACTCTTCCCCCAAAATAATCAACCCAACCAAATCCAGGTTTGAAGAAATACTCATTCCCTTGCCACCTGGAATTCGTCGTTTTGCTCCTTTTTAATTCTTCTACGTTCTGTTGACTCCAAAGTATATATTCTGAGTTTTTCACTTTCCAAATATCGCCATCGTCATTGCCTCGGAAGTACAATATCCAGGCCCTCTCATTATCTTCTACACCGTCATTTCTTTCTTTTTCGGTTAGAGAAGTATATGCCCTTATGTTATCGTCCTCTACTATACGATACAGGAATCGCTTGCCAAACAAAGTTGGGTTCTTCTTTCTTAGCTTCAGTTCTTCTGCTATTTTGTAGTATTCTTGAGCTATCTCCACCGTGAAGTTAACTCTACTAATATTACGCGACTTTTGTGCAAGGAGATCAACGAACCGGCTCCAAATAACAGCCCTTTCTTTTTGTGTTTGTGGGCGGACTCCCAAATACTTGCTGTTATTTCCAGTCACAAGTCCCTGACTTCCTACACAAAGGAGACCAAGTAGTGTAATGTCTCCAGGTTTTAAAGATGAAAGATGCTTATCAATTCTCTCATTCTCTTTCTTATGATTCTTCGCATTAGATAGTGCTTTTTCAAACTCAGAGTAAATCTTACCAGAAGTCTCTAGAATATCCCTATCTACTGCTTCATACGAACAACTGGGCACAAAAATGGGCATTTTTGGATACTTTTCCAGTTCTGCATAGGCAAGGTTTGTAAACTCTAATTTGCTTGTCGATTCCCTAGACAAATAGGCGACCTGAATTTGATGCTGTGTTGCCTCAGACTTTGTCGCAATAATTATCGCATTAAAAACGTAAGCACTTTTGAAGACATTCGGACTTAGGTCTATTATGGTCGATTGATAACGCCTTCTCAACATATCTCGGAGATCCCGATAACTGGAAAGTGTGAAAAATGTGTTAGGAACAATAAATCCCCAAACTCCTCCCTTTCTGAGTAACATCTTGTCTATCAACCTGATAAAGAGGTAATACATATCCTTCAACTCCCCATACTCCTCCTTCAGTACTTCTATGTACTTTGAGGAGTCGTCAAAATCTTTTGGGCTAAGGTATGGTGGATTTCCAATTATAATGTCAAAGCCACCGTTTTTTCTAGAGAATATTTTTTGGAACCTGTCTGACCAATCTTCGCTCTTTGTATAACCATCAATTCCCCTAGGAATTAAACTATCACCCACTTTAATATTGTTGGATAAGGAAGGCAGTTTCTTGTTTTTTTCAGCCAGCAGTAATGAAATATTCAACTTAGCAATGTCACATGCTCTATCATCTTTGTCTACTCCGTAGATACAAGAGAGAAACAATTTTTTTCTCTCTTCATAATCTAATTCTCTGTCCTCGAGCTGCTCCACCTGTGTGAGTAATGCCTTAAAGGCAGCTGTCAAAAAAGTCCCTGATCCACAAGCAGGGTCCAAAATCTTGATTTCATACAATTCTTTCAGCGGTTTCCCTCTGATATACTCATTCACTGTCCTAGTAACTATTTGTTCTACTACCCAAGGTGGAGTGTAATAGATTCCTTCTTGCTTCCTTTTTTCAACATCTATCACCTCCTTCAGATTCTTTCTCCCTTGTATTATGTGTCCGATAAAGTTTTCGTATGTTATTCCAAGTATATCGGGCGAAATAATACTAAAATCGTAAGGGAGGTCATTTTCTGGAGACTTGATATCGGCGAGTATCTTGTAAGTAATGCCGTCATCAAATTCAAACTCATCTGCAAGGCCCTTTTCGAATAGATCACTATTGTATCTTGAGAAATAGTAATCAAATATTTTCTTTATCCCCTTTGTTATAGCGTGCCCCTCAATTTGTAATGAGCTTTTGTAAGCTCTTATGTATTCCCTCAGTTTAACATCCTCTATCTTTCTGTCCTCACAGTTCGTTATAAAAATTATTCGATTGAGGTATCTTTGAACTTCTTCCTCGACATAGCCCTCTCCATACTTTTCCATCAATCTGGGTTTTGAGTTCTTGATCCAGCTCATGCAAGAGGATCTCCAACTGATAAAAAGGTCTAAAAGCCTTTCATCAAGTGGCCTCAATTTCTGATAGTTCTCAATAAATTTATTGTTTAATACGGAATCAGCCTTTGTTCTATTTCTTTCCAGCCAAGATTGTTTGCTAAAGTAAGTTAGCAACCCCAAGCTCTCTCTCAGTTGCTCGACGCTATATCGCTGAATTTCCAGGCTTAGCCAATTCCCATTTCTCGGTTCGAACTGGGAATTTAATATTACAAACTCCTTAAAATTCGTAACTATGGCATACTGGAGCCCTTTGCCATCTGCATATTGTATCGCCTGCTTGTAAAAATCAGCATTGCTAAAGATTGTATGGTTCAGTGATTTAAGTTCCACCACAAATTTCGATATTCCATCGATACAGGCAATAATGTCTGCACGTTTACCCGCAACATGATACTCATATCTCACTTCGTCCGGGTCTTCAACGTTCCATCCAAGAATGTCTCGCAGAAAGGGGGAAATTAAGCTACCTCTAACTTGTGCTTCATTAGTGATGAATTCTGGGTCATCCTTCTTTCTCAAATAAACGTTATATATATTGTCTAAGCTAGTCATTATTGGTTTGTGAATATAACCGTACGATATTATGAATATTCTCGTTGAACTCATTCTGGCATAGAACATATCGTACTTGTATCATAAGAGCACATCAACGGAAATTGGATATTGTCTCTTCAATGAATCCATTCAATACATACTTCTTGAGCTTTTCAGCAGAACTTCTGTCACTCCTGTTCACGTCCAATAGTGACGCTCTTCAGAATACTGGATTGCAATCCCGTTGGCAAACCTCATTATATGCCTTTTACAATAGACCTCCCGATGCCAAAGAAACCTGCAGAACTTTCCAGAAACAGGGAGATATCAATATCAGAGTTCTTTGAAAAGAACAGGCACATCCTTGGTTTTGACTCTCCCACCAAAGCCCTTTTCATGACTGTGAAGGAGGCTCTTGACAACTCCGTGGATGCATGTGAGGAACATTCGATTCTTCCGGAGATCGTAGTCACAATCGAGAGAATCTCACCGGAGGAATTCACTGTAACAATACTTGACAACGGTCCCGGAGTCCCGCCTCTTGAGGTGCAGAGCGTTTTCGGAAAACTCCTGTACGGGTCAAGATTCCACGCCATGAGACAGTCCAGGGGGCAGCAGGGAATTGGGATAACTGCCGCAATCCTCTACGGCCAGATAACAACCGGCAAACATGCCATAATCAAGACAAAGGGTACCGGCGACGAAGTTGCATTCATGTTCGAGTTATCCATTGACATTTCAAAGAATGAAGGCGTTATTCATGAGAGGAAACCGTTCATATGGGACAGGGAACATGGAACGTCCGTAAGCGTCACGCTCAAGGCCAAGTATCAGACCGGACGCCAGAGTGTCTTCGAATATCTCAGGGAAACCGCGGTTGCGAACCCGCACATGGACCTGAAGTTTGTCGATCCTGACGGGAAAATATACCACTTCTCACGATCCGTAAACACTCCTCCGGTTCCTTCTGTGCCCGCAAAACCTCATCCTCTCGGCCTGGAACTCGGAGAGATACAGCAGATGGCCGCTCTCTCGCAGGAACGAGACCTGGCTCATTTCCTCACTTCAAGCTTCAACAGGGTGAGCACAAACGTGGCAAATGAAATTCTTGAGAAATCCGGTCTTTCCAAAGATCTTGAACCGGCAAGTCTCTCAACCTCGAACATAAAGAGCCTGATGTCCGCCTTCAGGGAGGTCAAGCTGATGCCTCCTCCCGTTGACTGCCTCTCTCCTCTTGGACCGGAATTCATCAGGAAAGGATTGAGAAATGTCTACGAAAACCAGCATCCGTCATTCTACTCAAGGCCTGTGCTCCGCCCGCCATCGGTCTACAACGGAAACCCGTTCCAGATAGAGGCCGGCATAGTGTATGGAGGTGACATTCCGGCAGATGAACCGGTCAAGATCATCCGGTTCGTGAACAAGGTTCCGCTGCTTTTCCAGCAGGGTGCCTGTGCGATCACCAGAACTGTCTCTGAGCTGGACTGGAGACAGTTCGGTCTCGACCAGAAACAGGGAACGGGAATCCCATATGGTCCGATGATCATCATGGTTCACGTATGCGGAACGAAGATTCCGTATACCTCCGAGTCAAAGGAAGCAATTGCCGACGTGGACGTCATCACCACGGAGATAACCTCCGCCCTCAGGAACGTTTCCCGTGACCTGAGGAGATTCCTTAATAAGAGGGAGAAGAGGAACCAGATCAATGAGAAATTCAAGCTCATAAGGGAGCTTCTCCCCTCAATATCCGGAAAGGTGTCGTCAGTGCTCGGCCTTCCGGAACCTCCCATTGACCCGGTGATATCGAAGATCGCAAACGTGGTCTTCGTTACTGAAGAATTTGAGATAAAGGATAACACTGCCAGCGTGAAGTGTACGATATTCAACTATACGAGGCAGTCACGGTCTCTTGTGATCTACCCGAACCCTCCGGCAGGAGACATGGACGGACCCCAGAGCTATGAAACGGGACCAATCGAGACCTCCCAGTCCTTCTCATTCACCTTCTCCGTCAGCGGTATCTCCAAGAACTATGACGGCACGGACTATTACTTCACCGGCATTGATCCCGTGCATGTTCAGGGAGCAGAGCCCCTCCCCGCCGACTGGGGTATCGGTGCCATTACAGTGGAGGAGGTGAAAGAGTGACAGACGTTCCGGAGGTACTGAGGCAGAAACTCCTGCAGAACGTATACCGGATTCTCAGCGAGGGAGAGATCCCGTTTGTGACCCTCCCGTCAAGGAACAAGGATAATATAGTCCTGGACGAGAAATACATGGTCTGGAAGTACGGGGACAACACCGTCACCAGATCAGCGAAGACGATTGAAGGTGCACAGTACATACTGAAGAGCCTGTACGTGTCGGAATTCATAGAGGAGATGCTGAAGAGCAGGAAGACCTCCACCCTCAGGGAGATGTACTACATCTCGGAAGGGTGGGGTCCGGGAAAGTTTGGTTCCCAGGACGAGTCAGACATGCAGGCGGAAGACCTTGAGGTGATCACCGCTCTCCTCAGGGAGGACTTCGGCCTCCGACCAGAGGAAAACGGGGCAAGCGTATTCGGGGACGTAACCTTTGAGGAGAGGAACAGGAAGGGAGAGTTCAAGAAGATCAACTGCAAGGACGATGTTGGCGACGGCGGATACACGATTCCATATAGTGTCGAATCAGACAAGCTCAAGCTGAAGAGCACTGGCGCGACTTTCATCCTCGCAATCGAGACGGGAGGAATGTTCGACAGACTGGTAGAAAACAGGTTTGACGAGAAGTTCAACGGGGTTCTTGTGCACCTGAAGGGACAGCCTGCCAGGAGTACCCGCAGGCTACTGAAGAGGATGAATGAGGAGCTGAACCTTCCCGTCTACGTGTTCACCGATGGTGATCCATGGTCATTCAGGATATTCGCTTCTGTCGCATACGGTGCAATCAAGACCGCTCACATTTCCGACTACCTTGCAGTTCCAACGGCGGAATACATCGGGATAACCGCATCAGACATACTGACCTATGACCTGCCGACTGACGTTCTAAGCGACAAGGACGTCCAGGCTCTGAACGCAGAGCTGAAGGACCCGAGGTTCCAGACCGAGTTCTGGAAGGGGGAGATCGACACCATGCTGAAGATCAACAAGAAGGCTGAACAGCAGGCCCTCGCCAAGTATGGGCTTGATTACGTGACGGACAAGTATCTTCCCGACAAGCTTGTCGCCGGAGGAGACATAGATTGAGGATTCCTGTAAGCATAGTGCAGATGCAGTCTGGTACCGATATGGAAGAGAACTTCAGGAAATCAGAGGAATTCATCGGGAAAGTGAGTGCATCATCGAAACTGGTAATATTTCCTGAGTACCAGGTCTACTCCCCGGATTTCTCGGGAAGCATCCCCATGGTCAAAGATTCCGATATCATATCCCGCTTCGGTCCATATTCCGGGAACAGGCACCTCATGGTGAACTATCCGGAGAACGCGGGAATGGAGAAGCCATACAACTGCTCCGCCACGCTTTCCGGTGGAAAGATAGTGGCGAAATACAGGAAGATACATCTATACGATGCGATGAAGAAGCGGGAAAGCGACTTTTACGTGCCAGGGGACAGCCTGTCCGGAAAGACTGACCTGGACGGAATCACTGTCGGGACGCAGATATGCTACGACCTGAGGTTCCCGGAAGCATGCAGGAACCTGAGAATCTCCGGTGCAAGGATCGTGGTATACCAGGCAGGATGGTTCAGCGGCCCGGGAAAGATCAACCAGTGGCGGAGCATGCTTGTATCAAGGGCAATAGAGAACGGATGCTTCATCCTTGCATCTGCGCAGTGCGGCCCTTCATTCACGGGCCACAGCATGGTCGTTGACCCTTATGGGAACGTACTGTCCGAGCTTGAAAACGATGAGGGCATACTGGAATCGGTCATAGATTCGGGACTCATAGAGAAATACGATACGGACTATCCGCTGATGGAACAGAGAAATCCTTCATCAGACCTGATCGATCATTAGCTGCATCAGGTATCGCATCTCCCTGAAGTCTGAGAGCCTGAACTTTGCTGCAGTTCCAGAATTTCCGATGTGGATCGTGAGTGCGTCCATGTTGGCCGAGAAAGCCTCCTCGTCCGTGGCATCATCTCCGGCGATCATGGCCGGTTTTCCGTTCCTGATCTTCCTGATGGCAGTTCCCTTGTTCACTCCAGGAATCCTCAGTTCAAGGACGTTCTTTCCCCGGTACACTTCCATTCCCGCCTTCCTGCCGGCACTTTCCACGGCTTTGGCCAATTCCGGGAGGAGCGCATGATCCATCGAACCATAGTGGTAGAGAACCCCTCCCTTCTTGTCCGAGATCAACAGCCCGGGAAAATGTTCCAGCATGGTTCCAGACGAAGATACTATCTCTGCAGTCAGCGCAGAATATTCCTGGACGGACCCGATAAGCTCCTCAACAATTCCGTTATGGTAGTAGACTGCCCCATGCATTGCCACGTAGGAGTATGACGGCCCAAGGAATCCCAATATGGATTCGAGCGATCTCCCGGTGATCACAGTGGTGCTGAACTTTGCAGCAAATCCTGAAAGTAAAGATTTCAGCTCGCTGTCGGGCACGGCCATTGAGGGTCTTGGCATCAGTCCTGTCAGGGTCCCGTCGTAATCCAGGAATATTTCCGGGCTCTTGTTGCTGAAAGTACTGAATTCCTCAAGAATTTCGCTGAACCTGCGATCCAGAAACTATCACCCTCTCCGCGAGACTTCCTTAATGCGTCGGATCCACCATGTGGAATTGTGCCTTGAAACGTCCTTCTTCATCTGCTCAAGCCTGGCCCTTCTCTCCTCCGGTTCCATGTTGAGGGCCGTATATATTGCCTGTGCCATCTCAGCCCTTGAGTTGGGGTTGACCTTTATAGCTCCGGTCAGTTGTGAGGCTGATCCTGCAAATTTCGATATTATGAGGACGCCATCCCTTGAGCTTGCAACGAATTCCTTCGAGACGAGGTTAAGGCCGTCAAAGAGCGGGGTTATCAGGGCAACGTGGCTGAAGCGGTAGAAACCGATCAGCGATGATTCGGGGAGTTTCTTGTTCATGTACATGATTGGAACCCATGATATGGTCGAGAATCTTCCATTAATCCTCCCGATATGCATTTCCAGGTCGCTCTTGAACGTCCTGTATTCCCTGACATGGGTCCTGCTTGGGCTCACTGCCATGTAGTATACAAACTTGCCCGAGAGATCAGGATGCTCCTCAAGGAGGGTCTCTATGGCATTTACCCTCGAGGTAAGGCCCTTTGTATAGTCCATCCTGTCCACGGAGAAAATTGCCTTCTGGTCTCCATGGAACGGGGATCTCTGCAGTGCCTCAGATTTCCGGTGGTAGTACGAGTAATCAATCCCAAGAGGGATTGAGTGGACCTTTCCCCTGACAGACTCAGATTCTCCCGTGATCTGCGAAACCGAGTCAAGGAAGTTCCTCACGTAGAGTTCCGTATGGAAGGTTATGCAGTTGCTTGTGCATAACGACTTTATTATCTCCTCAGACTCAGGCAGGCTTGAGAAGAACTCTCCGGATACCCATGGTATGTGCCATGTGAAGACGATCCTCGCATCCGGTATCTCACTCCTGATCATGGCGGGAAGCAGGGTGAGCTGGTAATCGTGGATCCAAATAGTGTCTCCGGGAGAATATACCTTCTTTACCGCCTCAAGAAAATCATGGTTCACCTTCCGGTACATGAGGAATGCGGACTTCGGATACTTGATCCGTTCCCTGAAGTAGTGGAAGAGGGGCCATAACGTTGAGTTGGAATAATCGTCGTAGAATCCCCTTCTCTCCCTGTCGTTGATGAATACCCTGATGATCCTGTAATTGCCCGAGATTTCGTCAGGATGCTGTTTGTCGTTATTGCCGTCTCCCCAGCATATCCACGTGCCTCCCTCCTTCTGCATCAGGTGACTGAGGCTGGTTGAAACTCCTCCGGGGTTGTACCTGACGGTCTCCTTCCCGGCTGATCTCTCGTAGGAGAACGGACCTCTGGTGGTAACTACTATAAACGCCAACCCTATAAGATTGGCTGATAATATATAATATGGCTCATTTGTGAGCAACGATTGTCCACCGTGACTTCCGCGGAATCAGAATATATTATATTGTGCTGAACGCTCACCTGATGTGTCTTCCGAACAGGTGTTCACAAACACGATCACAAGATTAGAAGAAAAACACGATATTGAAATGATTCCTGAGAATGAACGCAGGCAAAAACCATCGTCGCTATTCTTTCTCTGGTTCGGGTCGAACCTGACCATTGGCGACTTTGCACTGGGCATTCTTGCAGCTTACCTTGGGATGCCGGTCATGTGGACTTTGCTCTCCATGACTCTCGGAACGGTGTTCGGCGGGATTTTGCTGGCAGTTATGAGTGGAATGGGTTCCAGGAGCGGGTATCCGCAGATGGTTCTCGGCAGGAGATCATTCGGGAACTCAGGTGGCTCCGTGATGGCCTTCCTGCAGTGGATGAACACAACGGGCTGGCTCGTCTTCAACACAATAATATCCGCGTCTGCTCTGGGACTGATGATCTATGCAAGCGGATCGATTTCTGCCGGGAGTTTCAGCGTCGGCCTCTACATCATACCGATCCTCATCATCTCCTTCCTGGTGTTCGTTCTTGCCTACATCGGGCACGGTTTTGTGCACCTCTTTGAAAAGATTATGTCCCTCGTGATAGGTGTGCTCTTCGTATACATCTCAGTGGTGAGCCTACAGAACGTTTCCCTAATAACATCATATACAACGCCCTCACTCTCCCCGGACGCGTTTGTCGGTTTGTTTGCTTCTATCTTTGCCCTCTCCTTCTCCTACATCATGAGCTGGGGACCATATGCCTCGGACTATTCCAGGTACCTTCCCTCAGGCACGAAGAGTTCAAAGGTCTTCGGTTACACGTTCCTCGGTGCGGTTCTCTCCACAATCTGGGCGGAGATCGCAGGGATGCTTGTTTTCGTACTCACGGGTGTGAGCAACTACTTGAACCCTGCTGCGCCACTCCAGTCGGTTCTTGGGAAGTACGCCTTCCTGGGACTGATCACGCTGGTGCTAGGGGGACTGTCAGCAAATGCGCTGAACCTGTATTCCAACTCGCTTTCATTCAGGACCACTGGTATAAGGGTATCAAGGAGAGTTCTCCTTGTGTTCACGACTGCAATTGCTGTAATCCTCTCTTATTTTGGATACCTTGCCTTTGCGGAGGACTACGAGTATTTCCTCTATCTCCTGGATTACTGGATCACTCCATGGATCGGAATAATGATCGCGGACTTCTTCATAGTCCACAGGGGAGAATTCAGACTGACTAAGACTGCATTCAACTGGAACGGCATCATCTCATACGTGGTAGCGCTTGCCCTGTCGCTGGCATTCATCAACCAGAGCTTCAACGGACTTGCCCTCTATTACGAGGGATTTGTTGCCACTGCATATCTGGGTGGAGCCTATGCCCCGGACATCAGCTACTTCGTCTCTTTTGCGGCGGCCATAATACTATATGTGGTACTGTCCAGATATGGGGTGAAGGAACGGTCCGGGGCATGAATTCCGGTCACAGCGAAAGCATAAAGTCAGCATAGCCATGGTACATTCATGTCAGTACTCAGTGACCGGCATATCGAAGATGAGGTCAGCAGGGGATTCCTGATCTCGGAGAATTTCAGTTCATCATCTGTAACGCCAAACGGTTACGACATAAGAGTCGGGATGGTACGACTCGGCACAGAAGAATCCGGAAGGGCTGTTGTTGGCCCGCGTAGGTATTTCCTCACAAGCAGCATGGAATTCTTCAATTTCCCGGATAACGTTGTCGGCCAGATCTGGATAAGGTCATCGTATGCCAGGAAGGGCATTTTTGGCTCATTCGGTTTTATCGATGCAGGATTCAGGGGGAACCTGACACTTTCATTCTTCAACGGATCGGACTCTGAGATAGAGATTGCCTCGGGGGACAGGATTGCCCAGCTTGTGTTCACGAGACTGGAAGAATCTGTTGACAGGTCATACTCGGACAGATCCGGAAATTACCAGGAGAGCCGGGGAATTAAAACCTAGTAAGTGCAGTCTCCTCACTGAAAGTACGCGGGAGTGGATTCCTGTGGCAGTTTGCTCTCCTTTCCTGCTCTGTAATTGAACACGTGGACAGGAGTCGGAGAATGAGACTGGATGTAGGCGATGATATTCTTCAGACTCTCGGTGTCAACGAAGGCAATATTGTCTTTCCAGAATTCGTAACCGATCTTCTTTCCAAGAATTTTCCTCATCTTTCCGACATATGGCCCCACGAATCTGTGATCTCCCAGTTCCGGCGGTTTATCCGCTGCAAAGGGGAGCGGGAAGATAATGCTGGCAGATTCTCCATCCCGGAACGCACTGCTTACGATAACAAGAGCGGCCATTTGTCTGATCCAGATTGAAGAGACGTACCTGCCTCTCTGGCTGAAGATCATTATCCGCTCCCCGGTTGCCGCAAACGCAAGCTTCCTCGGATCAAACCCAAGCAGGAAATGGCTGAGGAGCCAAACAACCAGAGGCAGGAAAATGGGTACAAGAGAGGAGAATATTGCTATTAGAAGTATGATCGGCCCGCCTCCGGGATGGACAGGAATTAATGCCTCTCCAACAAAGTATAATATCAGCACGAGAATGGTTGATAGCACGGACAGTCTCCGAAACCGATCGCTTAACCTGAAGTCGCTCGTGAACACGTCCTCGACTTTCTCGTTCTTTCCAAGGATCCGGCTCGCCCTGGAGATAACTTTCTCTCTCAGTTTCTGTTCCTTCCTGTTGAAATAAGTTCCGGGATGCGTGCGGGATTCTGTGCTTGAGATCGCCTTCTGCCTCATTCTCTTTGCTGTGTATCTCCGAGTAGAAGAGACTCCTACGGAAGCATTGCTTCCGGAGTCTATACTGTTGCCACAGTAGCTGCACGTGATCGGATCGAAGGACAGTGCACCGCAGACCGTGCAGTGTGTTTCAGAGTACGTCAATGCCGGTGAATGGTTGAATCATAATAAAAAACATCGGCAGGCGGATTCATGTATGGCTTAGCCGTTCAGTTCCGTTTCTGGATCATATCTCATGGCTGGTATTCCTGAATCTCCCGCGGAACCAGCCTTGTGGTTCCCATAACGGACCGGAAATAAGCCGTCGCAAGTCTCAGGTTGGTGAGAACCAGTACTCCGCCTGCCAGTGCAATCCTTCTTATCTCGAATCCCTCCCTGATGGCTCCCGGCCCGGGGATGTTCACGACTGTCGATATCTCACCGCTCCTGATTGCATCGGAAATTAGTGGTTTCCTTACATCTTCAAGTTTGTAGAGTATGCTGGAGTCGATTCCATTATCCCTAAGGAACGCGTGCGTCCCGGGTGTAGCATAGATTTTCACTCCTTCTGAAGCAAGGAAGGACGCAAGCGGCAATGCAGCATTCTTGAGTCTGTCATCCACGGTGAACAGCACTGCGGTCGGCACGGAAAGTTTCCGGCTGGTCAGGGTAAACGCCTTCACTATTGCCTCCTCAACGGTCTTTCCCACTCCAACCCCTTCTCCGGTGGACCGCATTTCAGGGCCCAGAAGGATGTCCAGGTCAGCAAACCTGTCAAAGGGAAATACCGGGACCTTTACAAAATAACCATCCGGGATTGGTGTCGAATCTGCGCCTATCTTTCCAGTTTTCATAATCAGCCCGACTGCGTATTCTATCCAGTCAGTGCCGGTTGCCTTGGATATTATGGGGACAGTCCTGCTCGCCCTGGTGTTCAGCTCGATGACAAACACCTCGCTGTTCCTAACCGCAATCTGCAGGTTTGCTATTCCCACTATGTGGAACTCTTTCGCAAGAAGGACGGTCATCCTCTTTATCTCGGTCATGATCTCAGGGGAGAGGGACGCAGGGAGGATCATGGTGGCATCACCAGAGTGTGTGCCCGCCTCCTCTATGTGCTCCATTATCCCGCATATCACGGTCTCCTTTCCGTCAGAAACAAAGTCCACGTCGATCTCGGTTGCGTCTTCCAGGTACCGGCTGATGATCGCCGGGTTCGAAGGGCTGAGGGAGAAGATCTCCCGGACTCTCTCAAGAAGTTCGTCCATGTCGTAAATTATCTCCATGGATCTTCCTCCAATCACGAAGCTGCTCCTCACAATTGCCGGAAGGCCGATTGACGGGGTCTTTCCAAGGGCGTCTTCGAGGTTGTAGATGGAGGTGTATTCCGGCTGCCGGAACCCGGTCTCTCCAAGAATCCTGGAAAACTCTGTCCTGTTCTCCGCTCGGTCGATCTGGGACGGACTGGTTCCCAGTATGATATTTTCGCCGAATATCTCTGCAATGGGGCCTGCAATGTTCTGTCCTGTCTGTCCGGAGAACTGCACCATGACTCCATACGGTTTCTCAATGGCAACCACGTTGCTCACATGCTCAAGGGTCACAGGCTCGAAGAACAGCCGATCTGAAACGTCGAAATCTGTCGACACGGTTTCAGGGTTGCTGTTGATCATTATTGCCGTGAAGCCAGATTTCCGCAGTGCACGGACTGCCTTCACCGAACAGTAGTCAAACTCAATTCCCTGCGCAATCCTGTTTGGCCCTGCCCCTATTATGAGCACCTTCTTCCGGTCACTCTCCCTTATCATGTCTCCCGTTTCTCCATAGGTTGAGTAGAAATAGGGAGTCTCCGACCTGAATTCTCCTGCGCAGGTATCGATGATCCGGAAGGACGGAATCAGCCCCGCCTCGATCCTCGCCCTGGTTATATCGACTTCCCGAAGTCTTGTGATCGAGGAAATTATCGCGTCGCTCACCCCGAGGGACTTGAGTTCAGCGAGGTTTGACGGCATACGGCCTATCTCGATCTTCTCCACCTCACGTACGATGTTGCTTAACTTGATCAGGAAGTACCTTTCATATCCGGTAAGGGAGGAGAGGGTGTCTATGTCATGGTTCCTGAACAGCGCCTCAAACACGGCATGGAGCCTGAGATCGGAAGGCCTGGAAAGCAATTCCATGAGCCGTGCGTCGGTAACGCCCAGCCTGATGTTCCTTGAAAGATCATTCTCAAGGGATGCAACCGCCTTCATGAAGGCCTCCTCAAGAGTCCTCCCGATTCCCATCACCTCACCAATGGACTTCATCTGCACCCCGATGGTACGATCAACATGGAACTTGTCAAATGGCCATCTGGGTATCTTCACGGTAACGTAGTCCATTGCGGGCTCGAATGCAGCATATGTATCCTTCGTGACCGGATTCCTGATCTCTGCCAGGGTGTATCCGGCGGCAATCTTGGCAGAAATCCTCGCAATGGGGAATCCGCTGGCCTTTGAAGCCAGGGCTGATGATCGTGATGTTCTGGGATTGACCTCCACAACATAGTAGGAACCATTCGTTCGATCCAAAGCGAACTGGATGTTGCATGCCCCGACTATTCCAAGCTTGCGCACAACGCGCAGGGCTGAGTCCCTCAGCATGTTGTGTTCGCGGTCGCTCAGGGTCTGGGCAGGCGTGACCACGATGCTTTCCCCGGTATGGACCCCCATGGGATCGACGTTCTCCATGTTGCAGACCGTGATGCAGCTGTCCATGGAATCCCGTATGACCTCGTACTCAAGCTCATTCATCCCGGCAAGCGATTTCTCGAGTTCCATTGTTTCGGAAGGATGGGATGAAAAGAACCCGCTGCATGTGGCGATGAGCTCCGCGGAATCCTTTGCAATGTTTCCTCCCGATCCACCAAGGCTGAAGGAACTCCTAATTATTACGGGATAGAAGTCTATCTCACCTGCCCTCTTCCTGTAATTTTTCGCGTCAAGAGTTACTGAGCGGGCAACAGGCTCCCCGATCCTGTCCATCAGGTCATGAAAGAGCCTGCGATCCTCGGCAAGTTCAATGGAATCCACCGGTGTTCCAAGAATTCTTACCCCGTTTCTCTGTATGATTCCAAGCTTGCGGAGCATTATCACGGAATTGAGTGCAGTCTGTCCGCCAACAGATGCCAGGATCGAGTCGACCTTCTCCTTCCGTATTATCTCCTCTATCATGTCGGGGAGCACCGGCTCAAGATAGATCCTGTCTGCGATTTCCCTGTCGGTCTGTATTGACGCAGGGTTCGGGTTCAGGAGTATTGTGGTGATGCCCTCTTCCCTCAGTGCAAGGCATGCCTGTGATCCGGAATAGTCGAACTCTGCAGCTTGACCTATGACAACCGGTCCGGAACCGATAACCAGGACCCGCCGGATGCTTTTATCGAGAGGCAACCGAATCCTCCACTATCTTCCTGACGAGATCAAAGAACCAGTATAGATCATGAGAACCAGGTGCACCCTCCGGGTGATACTGGGTGGCTAGAATCATCTGATCCTCATTCCTGACCATCTCCACGGTACCGTCGTTTATGTCCCACTGGGCCATGGACAGGGTTGAATCATGAAGTGAATCGGCGGAAACGGCATATCCATGGTTATGGGATGATATCCATGTCCTCCTGCCATCGGTCACGGCGTGATTTGATCCTCTGTGACCATATTTCATCTTGTAAGTCCTGCAGCCGGAAGCAAGGGATATGATCTGGTGGCCGAGACATACTCCGATCAGGGGCTTTTCTCCTGCGATTGTTGAAATATACCTCCGCAGTCCGGACAGGGATTCATGTGCCGGATCGCCGGGTCCGTTGGGAAGGAACACGAAGTCAGACTCTCCATAGTATTTCGCCGGGTCCATATTATATGGAACAATTATGAGATCGGCTACCTGAGACATTTTGCGTACAAGCGATCTCTTCGCCCCGGTATCTATGAGGAGGCATGTTGGCCTGCTTCCGTCTCCGGTCCTAGTCACTTCCTGCGACACAACTTCCGAGACCAGGCTCTTCTCCATGGTGTCCATGAACGCATCAGGTACGTCCGGAGAGTCGCTGATGACTCCACGCATAACTCCGCTTTCTCTGATTTTCAGGATCAATGTTCTGGTGTCGACAAGGTCGATGCCGGGTACGTCGTATTTCTTCAGGATCTCGTCAAGGGAGTATCCTCCCCTGAGCACTGAATGGGAATCCCGCGTCACTGCGCCGGAAACCTGGATCGATCCAGATTCCATAGCCTCTTCAGACCACCTGTAATTCGCAATTGTCGGGGACGAGAATACCATGATCTCCCCCCTGTACGAGGGATCTGTTAGAATCTCGGTATAGCCTGTCATGGAGGTGTTGAAGACAACCTCTCCGTAAGACTCCCGCGGGGAACCGGTAGATCTGCCTTCAAAAATGCTGCCGTCCTCCAGTATGAGATATCTTTTCAGCTAACCATTCACCTTCGCCCTGACGCCTTCCGCAAATAAATAATGATCTGATTTCATCGACTGCAGGATACTATGATCGGTCCTTGTATGTGGGCCGACGAAGTCGACTCTTCTATTTCCAGTCAACTGAGGACCAGCGGAGACAGGCCGGTTGTTAGAGAAAGTCCCCAGTTGGTTTGGCAGGTAAAGGCCATTAGCTATTACTCAAGATTCAGTAAGAACTTCCACAGAGGCGTTATCCTGATGTTCTCGTCCTCCCCCTCTTCATCCATGGTGACTATTGTGAGTTTGCTGGTACCCAGTTCTCTAGAGGCTTCAATTAGGCTCTTGATCTCCCTCTCTCTGGTTTCGAAATTCTTCATGGTGTATGTCACGTTGATCAACTGTACTGGATCATCGTTAACCAGAAAGTCAATCTCCCTTTCGCTCTTAGTCCTGTAATAGAAGATTTTTTCCCTGCCATGGCTTCTG
This sequence comes from Thermoplasmata archaeon, assembly GCA_021803655.1. Taxonomy (GTDB): domain Archaea; phylum Thermoplasmatota; class Thermoplasmata; order Thermoplasmatales; family Thermoplasmataceae; genus JAMDBT01. The sequence goes on along the minus strand of JAJZLK010000016.1, from coordinate 32,773 downwards.
GCAAGGCTCATGAAAACAAGGTTCTCCATTTTTCTGAATAAGTCCATATTTCCAGAAATCCTCAGCAGACCATTGTCCACAAAATAGTACTTTGCAAGAGTCTTTTGGCTCTTTAGAGTCGAAGTGCGGAAATTGTGGATTCCAAAAATAATGTTGTTGTCCTCAAGAGAAGATACGTAACTGTAAAGGGTATCCTTTCCCACCTGATACGATTGGTTTCTCGCATAGTTGTAGAACTTGTTTATGGAGAAAATTGAGGAAAGCGAGAGATTAAGGATCAACATTTTCAGAATGTGGGAGTTTCTGTACCCATATCTTTCAATTATGTCCCTTTCAATAGCAAGATTCATTATCTCGTTCAGTAACCTGAGACGTTCATTCTTGAATAGCACAACTTCAGGATACCCGCCATACTCCATGTATTCTTCAAGAAAATTTCTTATTCTTATTATTCCCCGTGTTGAAATCTTTTCATCCAGCCTGAAATTTCTGAATTTCAGGAACTCTGCAAATGTCAGGGGGGTTAGGGTATAAGTCAGGGTCCGTCCTCTTAACCTGGTCGAAATCTCTGACGATAGCAGTTTCGACGAGGACCCTGTGATGACCACACTAAACCTGCTCTCATCTATGAGATTTCTCACAAGTATTTCCCAATCATCAATCTCCTGGACCTCATCCAGAAATAGATACAGGGTGCTTCCGTGTTTTTCATACGTTGTATACATGTGATCTATCAGGTTCTTAACTTCCCTGATGTTCAATGAATTGAGGTCTATATCCTCAAAGTTAAGGTAAAGTGTCCTCTCCTTGGGAATACTGCTTATCAGGTTTCCGATCATACTGAACATGACGTAAGTTTTTCCTGAACGTCTGGGTCCAACTATCGTTATGGCCCGTCTCAACTTATTTTCAAGGGTAATTACAGTATCCCTCGGAATCAAGCTAGGGAGGGGACTTTCCAGGTAATCTGCAATTTTTCTGTTGAAGAACGACTCTTCGGGCATGAAGGCGGATTCATTTTTTCAATTTAAGTGTTTCCTTTTACATAAGGAAATAATATGTAATTATGTCATTATTAATAAGGATACACTGAAATTTGTTGAATGAACATTTCTTGAATTGATCACGGAAAAGCGTCAGTTCCTTCATCAAATGCGGATATTGACGCAGATGTTACGGTTAAGACAAGGAGTACAGAAAGTATAAGCTTCCCGCGTTTGCTTTGCATGTTGATCGCTTTCTTACGGGTCAAAGACATTCAAACAGACCAAGAGAATAATTCTTATGTATACTTTATTATCTTTCATTATTAATGAAACGAAGCCTTATTCCCATAGTCCTGGCTGCCATAATGATCTTTGCGGCCATTGGTGTTGTCTCAGTGAGTGCATATATGCACCCCGGATCTCACCAGACGATATCGATTGAGACTGTGGATTCCCACGGTAACCCGGTGAAAAACGTGAGTGTTCAGGGGGTAATGCAACTTCCCCCGACCGTTTACAACGGTACTGTCACCGTATTTGTCGGTGCCACCAGCAACAATGGTATTTATACCGTTAATAATACAACTTATATTCACAGAGCCGCTTCTCTGTGGCTTCAATATGAGCAGTATCACAGTGACGCATTTTCTCCCTTCATAATGGTGTTCCTCACTTACAATTCTGAAAATTCTACCTATGTCCAGCAAACCTCCATAGAACTGACGCCGGAAATGATAATGAAAGGAGAGAGTTATAGTGCACTGGCGCATCTTACCAGCGATAAGAAGAATATGTTAGTTGCAGATCCACTTGTCCAGAGCCACAGTGCATCAGCAAATGGCAGCTCCTCGTATTCCCAGGGGACTTTGAGAAGTGGAATAAACAACAATCCTTCCACCAAGTGGGAGAGCCTTTCTAACGATCAGACGACATATTACTGGACCCAGCAGAATGCTTCCCTTGTTGCTGGCAAAAACGGTCAGGCACTTGAATTACCCATGTGCCAGGCTATGGTTGGTGGGAGCGCCATTGCACAGACCCTTGTGACAGTGTCGGGAACATCCATAGACGAGGCGGGTTCCATCATCAACCCATACAGTTCCACCAGTGTTCATGCGAACACTGGAGCACCAAATGGCCAGAACAGTGGTTCATATTATTTCCAAACAGGCACTACGCAAGTGACTTCGTCCGGCGGAATCGGTTGGGCGTGGAACTACATTCTTGGGAACTTTACGGTTGAAAATTATGAACTGGAGTACCATGACTGGGGTTGGAAAGCAGGATATTACCGATCTGCTGGCGATTACCAGACCCTCATGGGAATCATTCAGATTGAGACGAGCGGGAGTAACATTCTAGGAGATAACGCTTACTCGCAGCCATATTATTACCACTGGGAGGCAAACAATACGGTATATGAGTACATACCTAACGACGCCGCGAGTAATAGTACGTTTAACATTAACAATACCAATCACAATGGTTATGATTATACCAGATCCTCGATACCTGCACACACCTCGGAAAGCCAAGGAGAACTACCTGGCTTAACAATAAGTATTGGGACGATCATTCTCGCTGCAGCGGCATTTCCGGAAGCGCAGGTTGCTGCAACTATCGCTGGAATTGTGCCAAGTGCAATGCAAACGAGTCTTAACGTAATTAAATGGGGATACCCGGAGAATGGTAACCTGTTTGTATCCAGTGTTGAATATACATCGACTGACTCTTATGCCCCAAACTTCTATTTAGCGGAAATATACCCTCCTTTCACACTCGGCGAGAATCAGGTTGAAGGGCCAACAATCGACGCATACGTCTACGCCGCACCACCCGCACCAACTGCATCGACCGGAGCTGGTGGCTATGTACTGAACGGATCGACCATAAGTCTTTCTGATGGTTCCTCAGTCCCCGTCCAGGATTTAAGACCAGGAATGAAGACACTCTCTTACGACGTAAACACGGGCAATTTCATCACTACAACGGTGACAAGGGTGATCGAGTCAAACGTTTCCATGATCATGAACATCAACAACGGAGAACTCTTCATCTCAGGGATGGGCGATCAGCCAGTGTTTGTGAAGTTATCAAACGATACAGAGGAATGGCTGACCATCGGGCAACTCACCACAAACATGCAGATATTCGACGCCCTCAATAATACGTGGATTCATCTGACGAGCATTGCACTGCAGTTCGGCAACTTCACGGTGTACAACGTAAACACAGCAAATGAACTGCAGAATGGGCAGACCGTAGGGTGCGACTATATGGCCAATGGTTTGCTTGTAGATATGTAACCGGTTAGTATCATCATTCTTCATGTTTTTGCGAATGCGCATTCATTCAGGATATATCCTGCTCGCATCAATCAGGAGACTACTATCCGGCCATACATCCCATCCTGAGCGTGCCCCGGATACGTGCACAGATACCAGAAGCTGCCGGTGCTATGGAACACATAAGTGAAATTTGCATACGCATAAGTCCCAGAACTCATGGGAGGGAGATAATGCATCGTGGTCATGTACCCGCTGCCACCCATCATTCCTGAGCCCATGGATGAAAATGGCGGCCCTCTACTACTGAGTGCGAAGTTATGATAAGAATCGTTATCAACATTGACTGCAGTGAACTGAACCATCACACCTTCTTTAACCACAATGGTTGGATTCATGATTCCCAATATCTCGAAACTGTACATGCTGGACGTATCCATCGGTCCCATCATAACGGGTATAATGCTCGAGGAATTGACATAAATCGTGGAGTTTGCACGTGAAACATGAACTCCAGGAGAGGTGACGTTTATCGAATTCAGCTGCGAAGTATTGAGATAACCGTATGACGGCTCGCCGACTCCTGTTGTGGCTATCATGCCGAGAGACGCGACTATCAGCACAAACACCGCGATTATGACCGATACTATTGCAAATGTCCTGTAAACGTTCATGATCGTTAATTATGGTGAAATGACACTTAACCCTGGCTGAAACATGTTTCAGGCCCCACTCCGGGGAAGTCAGAAGCCGATTATTCTCCGATCACATGGTCTATGGGCTCTTAACGACAGGAACCTCATATTCAAGGAGTTCCCTGCTTGCATACGATTCAGGGAAGATAGCTCTCGCCTCATTTTCAAGAACCTTGACATCAATTATTCTCGGACTGTAGTGGAACATGAAGAATCTTTTGACTCCCGCATCCCTGGCGATCTCAGCTGCCTGTCTTGACGAAGTATGGCCAAACTCGTTGACCTTGGGCTCAAAGGAGGAGTCAGTGGTCGTTTCGTGGATAAATACGTCCGCTCCCGCGGCAAATTCAACCATTTCTTTCATTGGCCTGGTGTCCCCTGAGTATACAACTCTCCTTCCCTTCCTCGTCCCGGCGGAAATCTGGTCGATCGTATAGGTCGTACCGTTGTGTGTAGCGAATCCTTCGCTTCTTACCTTCTCTATGAGTTTATTGGGGATCCCCACGGCGTCCGCCTTCTTCCTGTCAATCCGTATAGAGTCCGGTTCTTCCAGTGAATACGAGATCGCAGGGACAGGATGATCGTTCTTCATGGTTCTTACCCTGAATAAGCCCATGTCCACGATATCTCCCGGTCTGAGCTCGTGGACGTATATCGGGAAGCTGAGGGTGTAATACCCCACGTTCAGCGCGTTGGAAAGCATCTCCCTTGCCCTCACAGGACCGAATATGTGCAGCTCCTCAGTCCTGCCGTTGAATGACATGCTCTGGACCATCCCCAGCAGGCCAAGGAAATGATCCCCGTGAAAGTGCGAGAGAAAGACGTTGTTTATTTTCATGAATGAAACATTGCTCTTCATGAGCTGTTTCTGTGTGCCTTCGCCACAGTCGAGGAGGTTAAGCACGGCGTCTATCTGGACCGCGATGGCCGGGAGACCCCTTCCCGGGGAAGGCCATGATCCGCCGCTGCCGAGAAATGTTATCTTGAACGTTGATGCCATTGTTATCTCTACAGGTATCCTGCACTCCTGATTAATTTTTAAGGGTTTGTGATGTTGTCAAGGATCCCTGGAATCTCTCTCTGTCGCGCAGCCGTTGGTGGTTCATCAGGGAGACTGTCACTTGCCAAGCCTGCGACTAATCTTCAGTGAATCGACCAGTTTCCTGTTCTCTTCCAGCTTCTTCTCCACTGCCCGGGGTAATTCTTCAACCGTGCGGACAGAAAGGTTTTTCCTGAAGTAATCCCACAATTTCGTGTCAACATCGGTGCCAAGGCTTTCAAGATATGCAGATATCTCTAACTTGAGCTCCGATCCTTTGCGATCAAAGTCAGTAAGTATGATCACTTTCCTGTATTTCCTAGAGAGTTCTTCCGAGAAATTGAGCAGGGTCCTGCCATTGTTTAGGGGGATGACCTCGCCCGTGAAGTCGAGTTTTCTCAGGCATTCCATGTCCTTTGTCCCTTCCACCACAACAGGTACGCTGAGGTTCTCCTCCCTGTAGGACTCCAGAACCCGCAGAATTTTCTTCTCCTGTACAGGCATTGAAAGTCGATAATACCGCACGCTAATAAGAATTATCGCCGCAATAGCTCTCTGTTAATGCAGACAACCAACAGGTTCTTGAGATGGTCATGATATACTCTGTACAATGGGACTTGAAATAGGCATCCTTCTTGCCGCAATGGGAATAACGATGCTGGAGGTATCTGAAGCTACCGCAGTCGGTATCGCGATTTACGCCGACCTGAAAAAGAACGAGGTATTCTTCTTTGTAGCCCTCGGCCTTCTTGCAGTTCTCATACCAACGGCCATCGCAGGACATTTCATCTCGTACCTTCCGATCTTCTATGTAAGGATTTTTTCAGCGACCCTCCTGCTCTATTTCGGAATCCGCCTGATAAAGAGTGCCAGAAGATCGTTCATTTTCCAGAAGAAGCAACCCCAGGGAGGCGCACCGAAGCATGAAGAGCTGGAGAAAGGGCTCTTTGTCACCGCATTCTCAGTCGGAACTGTCGAGGCTTTCGAAGCTGCCATAGTACTTGTGGCGCTGTTTCCCAACAGTTACTCTTCCACAATCCTTGGGCTTGTGCTGGGCATTGCCGTTGTGATCGTTGCCGCGTTCATCCTGCATAACCAGATCAGGAAAGTCAAGCAGGCGATCATGAAAGTTACCGTGTCAGCACTTCTCCTTGCATTCTCCGCCTTCTGGTACTCGGAGTCCGTGATCGCAACCAGTGATCTTTATCTGATACCGCTGTTTGTAATTTTCTTCCTGCTGGTATATTACATAGCTTCCCGCGGAACAGATTCCGGAAAACAGGCGACTGTGTGATCAATCCCAGAAACGCCTGTTCTTTGCGTACTCTATCTCGGCAACCAGGATCGCCTTGATGAAGTCCTCCTCACTGATGTAGGAAACTCCGAGAATCCTCAGCGCTGTTTCAGGACCTATTCCTCGTGCAGAGAGGGCCATTACTGCCTGCATCCCTCTTTCCCTGACCAGATGGGCATTCTTGTAAAGTCTCCTCTTAACTGCGGCAGCCTCTGCCTGGTTCTTTCCCAGGTTCCTGAGCTGGTCTGACTCAAAGGGGGATAACGATGCAACGAGATTGCTTCCGCATGCGGGGCATTTCACGGATGTAATCTCCCTCACCCTCATTGTTCGCTGATTATTGCATACGGTGCAGTATAGAGTTGTCATCTCATTGAGTATCCTCTTCTTTATGGATTCGAGAATCGTCTTTGTGGGAGTCAGGGGCATGACCCTCTCGGTGTAATGCTTCAGGAATGCTCGGGTTGAGTCACCTATCTCACTTCGTGTCCTGAATCTGATCGTATCGATTCCCTTCAGGAAACTCCTCAGGGTCTCAACGTCCATGTAATCATGCATCAGTTTCCTGACCGAGTCACGGTAAAGCACTGTGCTGCTGTATGAATCAACAATCTTCTCCAGCCTGACCCTCCCGATGTCTGCGTCATGGGAGATCACACCAAATTTCCTTGCCTCATAAAGGAAAACTCCAGAGAAGAATCGCGATCTCCTGCAGATTCCCAGGATGGAATTCTCGATCTGGTCAGGGTTGATTGAAACAATGATCTGCCTGATTTCATCAGCGCTGAGATTCCTTCCTGATCTCAGGTATATGTGGTATGGCGAATAATCCATCTCGACGCTCTGCCCGGTTATGGCGCTCACGGTTCCAGATAAAATTTCTGCCAGGGCAAAGTTCCCCCTGGTTCCCAGGAGTATCTGTATGATTATCTCCCCATTCTTAGCTTCGATAACCGGTGAATCCAGGCGGGCCAGATCTCCTGTATACCATTCCTCAAGCAGTTTCCTGCTCCCATCCTGAACAAAGCTGGGGGCCTTGCCCGACTGCCTCAGATCAGAAATTCTCTTCATTGCCTGCGGGAGAACCGGAATATCCTCGCCCGTCCACTTTGGGGTAATTGCTGCTGTCTGGAACGGTTCGACCAGAATCTTGTCGTCCTGAATCCTGACCGTTCTCCACGTAGCTCCCTTTATTATGAAATAGCTTCCCGGTTCAATCTCAGAAACAACATATCTCTCGTCCAGCGTACCGATGAATTTCTTCGCGACAATGTCGATCACCCTGTAGGTTTTCTCGCTGGGAATCATTGAGAGATGGTTGATGAAGTAGTCCAGGGCACCCCTTCTCTTTCCTATTTCGTCCCCTTCCCTCCATATCTTCCGTATCTGTTCAAGGAACGAGATGGTTTCAAGATATTCCTCCTCGCTGAGGTCCCTGAAAGAGTAAGAACTCCTGACAACAGAGTAGAAGTCCTTCACGTTAATCCTCGGTTCACAGTTGAGCTCGAGCATGATCTGGTTGGCAAGGGTTGAGAGAGAATTCTTCTTAACCCTCACTGGCTCAAGTACATTCTCCATTGAGAGTGATACTATGGAGGTGGACTCTTCCAGTTCCACTATGTCTGCGCATATGATGTCTCCCTTCGAGGTCTTCCCGATCCAGTGTCCTGATCTCCCCACCCTCTGGAGCATCTTGTTGATCTGCCTGGGAGAATTGAACTGTATCACAAGCTCCGCAAGCCCTATGTCTATTCCAAGCTCCAGGGAGGACGTGCATATCAGTGCTTTCAGTTTTCCCTCCTTGAACTCCCGTTCTGCGGTCTCCCTGCTCTCCCTGGACAGGGAACCATGGTGAACCGAGATCGGGATATCTCCCTTCCACGATCTCAGGCGAAAGGCCAGATCTTCCGCCGTGCTCCTTGTGTTCACAAAGACGAGGGTTCCGTTGTGCGTCGAGGCAAGATCCCATATCCTTGCGATACAGCCGGCATACTGGGTGTCGCACCCCATAACTTCTGCTATGGAGTCATCCGCCTTTTCCGGGATGGATACGTTGAAGTGGAATCGCTTCTCCATGTCAGTCCTGATGATGGATGCCCTGCCATCAGGGGACAGAAACATCGCAAGCTCCTCAGGATTCCCAACTGTGGCGGACAGACCTATCCTCTGCAGTCCGCCGGTGAGTTTCCTCAGCCGCTCAACCACGATAGAGAACTGTGCTCCGCGTTCATTCTGTGCAAGTTCGTGTATCTCATCAATTATGAGGTATTTCACTGAGGATATGATCTTCCTGAGGCGGGTCCCCTTCAGCATGATCTGAAGCGACTCAGGCGTGGTAACTATTATGTCTGCAGGGTTGGTGACAATCTCTCTCCTCTGGGACTGGCTGATGTCGCTGTGCTTCACCTGTATCCTTATTCCCAGTTCCTTCCCGTATTCCTGCAGTCTTCCAAGCATGTCACGGTTCAAAGCCCTGAGCGGAGTCACGTAGATGCATGAAACCGGTGCAGGTCTCTCTTTCATAATCATTTGGAATACGGGAAGCATCGCTGCCTCGGTCTTTCCGGAGCCGGTCGGGGAAAGAAGCAAACAGTCTTTTCCGGAAAGTACCTCCGGGATCAGTTTCTCCTGGGCCTCTGTGGCGATCTGGACGCCACGGTTCAACAGCATGTTCCTGATCGTTTCGTTCAGGAGGCTGAAAGATCCGGTCATCTCACCTGCCGATGCAACATCAACCGACCCGTTATTCATCCCGAAGATACCCTCTGAATCCGGATTGCTAGTTAAATAAAATATGAAGTGGTTCAGAAGTCGTCGTCATCGCTATCTGAATCGTCATCATCATCGTAGTCTTTTCTGCCGACGAAGAACAGCATCAAGCCACCCCCTGAGCATTTAATAAAATCTACTATTTAATGCATTTGCCGGAATAACGATTGCATATTTCATAACCTTTCATCTTTCAACTCCAGGGTTTCCAGGACTTCTTTCTGGAATCAGAAAGAGTTGTCATGTTCTTTCCGAAAGTCGTCTGGCGACTTCGCTCGCCCATTCAGGAAGTGGAAGTCAGAAACATTGTAAGTTACGACAATCCACGGAGCAATGCTTGCGTGCGAACCTATCATAAAATCCCTGAAATCTTCCGCGAAAGAATCTGATTCAGCACCATACATTCCAGTAATTAGGGCATGATCTTTCTTGAACCATTCTACTTCTATTCTGCTTGCTCTCAAGATTCCGTCAAAAAAAGAAGGCTCCTTTTTCTTTGCGCCCAGAAAATAGACTTGCAACTCGGCATATGTTACTGATGAGATAATCTTCCTGCCATGATAAGTCTTCAGCCAATAGATGAACCCGCGATCCTGAGTGAACACACAACTGTCAATAACAACAGGATCTAACGTCAAAACAAATCACTCATGAAAGTAGTTCCAAAGTTCTAGTTTATTTCTCCAAATTTATATCGTTTCTTGTTCCTTCCGAGGAAATCACCCAGGTCGCTCACTGCTTTCTCAAATTCGGAGAGCATAGCTCTGAACTGTCGATCCTCTTCAATGGCCTCATCAAGATAGATTCTGAGGTTCTTGTCGGTTGCTATTGATGGTATGAATTTCGAAAATTCCAGTACGTGGTCTCTAAAGTTATCAAGAAACTTTGCATTTTCCTCGGTCAGCCTTTCATTCCAGAACATTACAGTGTCTGAACCTATGTTTTCATGTGCTTTGGGATGGAGTCTAAGATAATAGCAAGCCCAGAACCAAAACTCCTCAGAAATCTCGTTTAGCGCTCCGAGGCCAATTTCACTGGAGGTTATGCAATAATTCATGAGATCCAGGAAAGTTGGTGCAAAATCTCTTACCGTCTTGAAAATTTCATCATCGGGTATGGATTCCAGAGCGTTCTTCACAGTTGACAATATGACCTCTCTTTTCCCTTTCTCATCCATAGTTCGCGTTGTCGAAGCTACGTGGAAAAAGTCTCTAACCTGCTTATACTTTCTCTGGAATTCAAATGGAGCCTCATCATATATTCTGTCGACAAGATCCTGTATTTTTCCTGCTCTGCAATAAGTTTCTGTAACCTGTTTAACTATTGAATCTATCCTTGCTTTAATGGAGGCATTCGGGTATTCCGGGAGGTTTCCATTCCATTCTACTTTTGTATATGCATCCTCTTCATGGGTCCACTTCAGTTCCCGGGGCATGTAGTAACGCACAACCTGATCACCCCATCTATACCAGCAATGTGGTAAACCAAGTTCGATCCCATCCCTCTTCAAGTTTGTGTTGAGAAAGGATAACGCCTTGTTAAAGTAAAGGCCGCTTGGTTCGGTACCGGTATTGTCCACGTATTCTTTTATGAATTTATATGAAGAATAAGCCAGACCACCAGCAACCACTCTACGACTGTTGAGATTCATAACTCACCTCGTGTTAAACCTTGAATTAAGGCTATGTCTATAAATCATTCTCAACTATTTTACTGATTGCATGGAATACTAACAAACGAAAATTCTATTTTAGGAGCGGTTGAAGGGCAAGTTGATTGTTGCAGGCTCAATATCAATTGTGACTGCAAATCTTCTATAATCGCAGGAATGAACCACTTCCGATCACGGTTGCTGAAATAGGGAAGGAACTAACATTCCATGCCGCGATCCCTACAGAACATTCTCAAGCCCGGTGGACCAGATTTCCCTCAGCCTGCTCACAGGCGAATTCACAACCTGAAGCCCGTTATCGTGGATAGATATCGAGTTTCCGTAAGTCTTCCCGAGATATATCGGCTTCAAGTCACCGCATTCCTTAAGGAATCTCTCCCGATCTTCTTCTCTCACCTCCAGGATAATTGCATTCCCTCCTTCAGAGAACATCTTCACCGACGTCCTCATGCCCTGAATCTCCGACAGATCGATCTCGGCCCCGGTCTCCGATCCAAATGCCATTTCGCACAGGGCCACAAGGAGTCCCCCCGTGGAAACGTCATGTGCAGAGAGGATCAAAGAGTCCGCCGTGAGTCTTCCCATCAGGCCTGAAATAGCCTTCAGTTCCTTCAGGTCGCAGAACGGTGCTCCAGGAGATTTGTATCTTCTGTGCCTGAGATATTCACTTCCGTTGAGGGTAGGCATAATCCTTCCCACCATGAACAGGTGGCTCCCATTCTCCTTGAATTCAGGGGTTACGATCTTGTTTATGTCATCGATTATCCCGACCATCATGAAGGTTGGAGTCGGGACTATGTTCACTTCTCCGGACCGGTTGTAAAGGCTGACGTTCCCGGCCACGACGGGAGTATTCATCTCCCGGCTGAAGTCACCGATTGCGCGCAGGGAGGATACAAGTTCTCCCATGATCTGAGGATTTTCGGGATCACCGAAATTAAGGGAATCAACCAGGCTGTGTGGCCTTCCGCCGGAGCACAGGATATTCTTTACAGCCTCTGCCAGGCTGATCAGCGACCCGGCATAAGGGTCCGCTTCTGTCATGAGTACTTTGCATCCGGAGGTCAGGACGAGTCCCCTGTCTGAATCCGGGAGAGGCTTTATCACGGCCGAATCGGAATGACTGGTGAATCCATGATAACCGGTTTCAGCGGAAACTATGGTGGAACCCCTCACTGTCCGGTCATATTCCCTTACTATCCTGAACCTGGAACAGACGTTGGGCGAGCGGAGGAACTCTTCCAGGAATGCATTGTAGTCCTTCGGTTCTTCCGGTATCACGGAGGTACGGTCAACGTTCCCGTCATGATAGTTGCGAACGTAAGTTGGGCCAGAGGTGAGGAACGACAGGGGAAGATCGAGCACCTTCTCACCACTGTAATTCAGGACAAGGTTATCGCCCTCCTTCACGCTGCCTATTACGGAATAGTCGAGGTCCCACTTCCTGAATATCTTCTCGGATCTTTCCAGCGATCCGGGATCCATGGAGACCAGCATGCGCTCCTGGCTTTCGCTGACCCATATCTCCCACGGCTTCATCCCTTCCTCTTTCATCAGGACCCGGTCAAGATCTATGGTACCGGACAGACCCGCCGCGTAGAACATCTCGCCTGCAGCGCTGGAAAGTCCGCCTCCCCCGAGGTCCTTCATTCCTGTTATGAGTTTCTGGTCAACCAGTTCAAGCATTGCATGAATGAGCGGCTCCTCGATGATTGGATTTCCAAGCTGTACGGACTTTGATGATTCCTTGTCACCTGCCTCAAGAGACCGCGAGGCAAAGTTAACGCCGTGGATTCCGTCCCTGCCGGTTCTTCCTCCAACGAGAACCATGATCTCTCCCGGTTTTGAAACCCGGCTCCTTACCACGTCACTTTTCCTGATTATCCCGACGCAGCCGGCGTTTACAAGTGGATTCCTGTTGTAGCTCTCGTGGAAATACACGGATCCGGCCACGGTGGGGATTCCGAGCCTGTTCCCGTAGTCCCTTATGCCCCTGACAATTCCGTCCGCCAGGAACCTTGTGGAATGAGATCCTGCATCATCGCCTGCGAACGAAGGATCACCGAAATAGAGTGAATCGAGGACGGCAACCGGCTGCGCTCCCATGCATAGTATGTCTCTTATTATTCCGCCCACGCCAGTGGCAGCTCCGCCATATGGCTCAACAGCACTGGGATGGTTGTGGCTTTCCATCTTGAGTACGTAGGCATGGGAATCGTCGAACTCGACAACGCCCGCGTCATCTTCCATTGCAAGTATAACGCTGTCATTCCTGAGGCCTGAAAGGAACTTCTTAAGGTAGAATCTTGAGGACTTGTAGCAGCAATGTTCGCTCCATGCCTGAGCCATTGCCTGAATTTCCACGTCGGTCGGGTCTCTTGCCGCGTTTGTAAAATACGATCTTAACTGTGACATCTCTCCTTCGGAGAGTGCAAGTCTCATCCGGTTGCTCAGGGAAACGAGGGACTCGTTATCCAGATCCCTGATCTTCACAGTCTCTGAATGGGAATCACTCTTCTTTGACATTGTATCCCTGGATCACTTCATTGCACAGCAGTTTCCGTGCCACTTCCGTGACTTCTCCGGATCTCTTCATGTCCGGGACGTCAAACTCATAGACCTTGCTGATCTTTACAGATTTGATTCCGTCGAAACCGAGAATGTGAAGATTCTTCGCGATGGTTATCGCCTCGGGGTCCTCAACCCCAGGAAGATAACTGACCTCAACCCGGACCTTTCCCATGATCCCGCATTGCCTGAGCCGATTAAAATCTATCCTACCTGCGATCCGGGGTGTACCGGGATCGGTGACGCCTATCTGTGCTTTATGGCGGATATTATTGGTTCAAGTACCGTATATACATCCCTTGCCTTCTCTGCGACTGTGCCGGTGACAACTATGTCTGCGCCTGCAGAAGAGACTTCTCTTGCCGCTTCAGGAGTGCGGATTCCGCCTCCAACAATGAGTGGAATCGAAATGTTGCGTTTTACTTCCTGTATGATCTGGTCCGGAACGTGATCAGGCGATCCGCTTCCCGCTTCGAGATATACCAGGCTCATGCCGAACATTTCCGCAGCCAGGGCATAGGAGACCGCTCGTTCAGGCTGGTCCTTCATCACAAGATCCGCCATTCCCACACGGCCGACTGTCATTCCGGGCTCAACAACAATGTAGCCCATTGGTATTTTCTCCAGTTTGAGTTTGCTGAGGGGAATTGCAGCCATGACCTGATGCCCTATCACGAATTCCGTGCTTCTGGAATTGAGAAGCGACATGAAGTATATTGCGTCAGCGTTGCTGCAGATCATGGAAGATGATCCGGGAAATATTATCACTGGTCTTTTCGAAGATTTCTTGATCTCTGCAACGCAGTTAGTTATTCTCTTCCGGTCTATGTCTGTGGATCCTCCGACCATGAAGAAGTCCGTGCCTGCACGGTCAGCCTCAGATGCAATATCGCCAGCCTTCTCGGGAGCCTGTGCTGCCGGATCAATAAGCGTCATGTGGACCTTTCCCTCTGCTATTCTATCCTGTATCTGCCCGTAGATTCTCATATTGCACCAACCACAAACGAGGCCAGCCCGACAATCATCGCCCCCTTTGATATTTTCTGTCCCTTTCCAGGGGAATTCTTTATGAGAGTCAGGGTTGAGATGAACATGGCATCTGATATGACTACTGGAACAAGGTAAAACCAGTTAAATATGCCTAGCAGGTATGGCAGGAAAGAGAGGATAACTGCGATCGCCACTGCTACAGAGGCAAGAATAGCTGACTTGTTCACCCCGTACACTCTAGGGAAGGTCCTCCTGTCCAGGTCCCCTTCCATGTCTTCAACGCCCTTTATGATCTCTCTTGAGAAGTTGGCCAGGGATGCCATCCCGAACAGTATCAGCATCTTTTCATAGGAACCGACCGCAATCCCACCGAAAAGGAATATCAGCCCGACAAGAATGCTCACGGAAATATTCCCGGAGAGTCCAAGCTTCTTAGTCCTGAGCTCATATGTTATCAGTACCGCTTCAGCCAAGAGTACAATGCAGGTTGAAATTATTCCTATGAAGATAACCGATAACACTATTGCAGAAACGAATATGATTGCGGCTGAGTTTCTTGCCGCGGGTAATGAAATCTGATTCATCGGGATAGGACGATCAGGATGGTTTATCCGGTCAGTCTCTGCGTCCGTGATGTCATTTATCACGTTTCCTCCGGCAGTAACAAGAAAGACACAAAGGCATGCTGCTGCAATCTGATCAGCGTAACCGGGGAAGCCTGATCCAGATCCGATATAGGCCGATATTATCGTGGCAACAATACCCATAATGCCATTCACCGGACGGGTGATTCTTATCCACGGGTTCATCTGAATTCCGGGATACGCACATGACAATATATTAATTGCTTCGTACGGCACTCTCTATTTCTTCGGCCGAGCATGATGCCGAATGCTTGATCCCTGTTGGGGAAAAATGAGTTCTCGCAACAATATGTCCCATGGATTCCAGCCGTTCTATTACGCTGGAAACCTTTGGGATGTCTGTCTTCAGCTTGCTGCAGACAGTCCTGAGATCGGTAAACAGCGGGCAGATATCCTCGTTCTTCAGGGATCGGATGAAACCGGCAACGTCTCCCGGTTCCTTCATGTGATCCGGAACATTCAGTGAGTCGATAATTTCCCCCGACTCCATGTTTCCCAGCCAGATTGGTCCCTGGTCCTTCCCGTTTATATTTACAGTTCCAATTTTCTCCAGGAGCTGGTCGCTTCTTCCGGCACCCTCACTCACCTGGAATATCACTCTATAGAAATGGGAATGCCAGAACGACAGTAGAGGGACTGCCGCCCTGTCATACTGGGCTCCCCTTTCTATCACCGCTCTTATGAGGAGCCGCACCCCCTTCTCATGTTTCAGGTCATCGACTGTGAGGAATGCACCATACCTTCTTCTCGTAACCTTCTCGGCAGACCCGGTCAGGGCCGTAAGATCTGTTGCAGTAACGCCTATATATCCGTGATTTCTGACATTCCTTAACGCGCTGTCAATGTAAGGCATGGCTGATCCATACGGATCTACGTCTATGAAACTGAAGAGGAAATCGCGCATCACGGATTCGCAATCTCCCTGAATCACGGTACACGAGGACTTGTTACGTGCTACGTTCCCCTGGATCATGGATACAGATCTGGGATTGTTCTCCGCTATGACCGTCTTTATGCCGATCTCTCTGTCGAACCGGATCCCCCGGATCCCTGAACCACCGAACGCATCAAGGGCCAGTCCAGGCCTTACAGTGTTAAGAAAGCATATGGTGGTATCCCGGTTAAGTTTCTGGGCAGCGTTGTAAAAACCGCTCTCCCTGTGGCCTGGGCCTTTAACACCATGGTCGTCCGGCACTTCCGCCTCGACCAGCCCCTCACGGATTATCACTCAGGAACCTTCTTCTCCCTTCAAGACCCTCAGGACCTTGAAAGGAAGGAGGTTCTTGTTTATGGGGGTCAGGTCGAAAACCCTGACGCCTTCAAGACTCCTGATCTCCTGCAGAACCGGGTTCCTGCTCTTCTTGTGAAGGGTCACTATGAGCGGCTTATCGTATTCAAGAGTATTGTTTATCTCTTTCTGGACAATCTTGGTGGTTCCCTCAAGCTTTGCAATTTCATCTATGACTATATAGTCTGCTTCTTCCCTTGCCTTGACGAGAGAGGGTATCAGTATCTCCTCAAGGAGTCTCGTGTCAACGCCGATCTTGTCGATCTTGGCTCTTGACATTATTGAAACATCAGCAAATAGTACCTTCTTCTTGGTATTGAGATCATACAACGAATATCCTGTCAGCTTGTTGTTTTCTGTGTTCTCGCTCACAAGAACTCCCTGAACGATCTTTCCCTCTTTCTGCAGTATGTCTATTATCTTTCCAAGAACTTCCGCCTTGATTGACCCTGTGGGTCCCGTGATTCCAACCTTTACTGCCATTTTTGCTTAGTCTCCCACATACATTAGAGGGTAATCCATCTTTTCCACATACTGGAGGTGGCCCGTTACCTCTGAATTCCTGTACCTGATCCTGACTGAAACGGAGAGCATGTCTCCTGCAAGGGTTATGTACTTGTAAACTCCCTGTCTCTTCTTCACGGTTTCAGGGTCTATTTTTACGTCTGCGCTTATGACAAACGGCTGAACCATGACACTTTCCCTGATGGCATTTTCAAGGGAGACGAGGTTGCTCAGGTTGATCGGTACGCCAACATACTGGTGGTATATCGTGCCAAGCTTGATTCCTGCCTCGAAAATGGCTCTTTCCCTGTCAGTACAATTAAAATAATCTTGAGCTGGATCCTGCATTGAGTTCAGTCCTCCCAGCATTCGATCTGGGAATATTTAACTTCCGCGGAAGTTTGAAGTCATCCCGGTTCTTATACCCGGGAACTGCATCGGCGTATGCCCTTCACAACCCGCCCGGAGGTATTCGCGTTTGGACGCACCTTCCAATTCCAGCGTAATGGCGGTTTTCAATATGGTCAAGCCATCGCTGGAGCAGATCGTATCGTCATCATGAGTGCAGGCCGGCAGAAACCTGGCACTGCATGGGATATGTAATCTTTATTTAGAGAGGTTTCATTCCATTCCGGAACAGATTGAAAGTCAGCACGAGGAAAATACTGGATTCAACGGTATCAAGGATAAAGGATAACCCGGTGTCCAAAAAGGTGAGCAGTGCTCTTTCCAGGGTTACCGTGGCAAACATCTACAGGTTCTTCGGACTTCTTCTTATTGTGATCTCAGTAAGTTTCTACCTGACATGGTCCATCCTTTTCGACACCTGGGCCGACGTGGGGCTGTATGACTTTACGGTTGTGCTGCTTGTTCTCGGGTTTCTTACAGTCGTTCTGGTAGAGGAAAAGGAAAGACAGAAGAAACTCAAGAGCCACTGATCTTCATCTTTTCGAACTCATTCTTTGAGCAGATTACCCTCATTCTTCTCAATTTCCCGTTATTCAGGTAAATGCACTCTGAGTATGGATCGTTCTTTCCTCCGGCGAGAGTTGATATGTCCATGACTTCAGCGTTGCCAGTGACTAGAGGCCCAAGCATGTCAAGCTGGAATTTCTTCCCCCTGAACGAAAAGACATTTCCTGAATTTGACAGGATCGACCTCCCCTGCTCGGAGGAGAAGAAGTCGGAGAGATTCTGTGTTATGAGGAATACGGAAAGGTTGCTGTGTCTTGAGTGCCTGACAAGTCGGTCGATATCGGACCTCATTTCCCTAGATTCCATCAGCCTGTGGGCCTCATCGATCACCAGCATTTTTCTGCCCATTCCGGAGCTGAACGTGGAGAGAGCCCTGTCCGTAAGGGAACCGGTACCATCAGGTCTCATGACAGTAACCTTCCCGCATCCCGATTCACCTGGTTCTGTTTTCCGGGAAATCTTGGTGAACATCTCTTCCCGGTATTCGCCAAGAGGATCGATTATCACCACCTCCTCAGCAAGACCGGTTCTTAACATGCGTGATATGAAGAGCTTGCAGAAAAATGACTTGCCCGATCCTGTCTCGCCCGATACTATGCAGTTGTATGAATTTCCGGAGAAGATATCGAGGAATACCGGGTATTCGTTTGACTCGTCCATTCCGATCAGTATTCCGCCCGATGGGGGACTGGTGAATGAAACCGGAAGTATGCCTGTGATCGCATTGGAATCCATGAGGTAATTCCCCTTCGCGGCAATGAAGGGGTTTGCCAGGTTTTCCATGGTCTTCCTCCTTCCAGGTCTCAACTTCTCTGTCTTTATCCCGATTGCGGACAGTACACTTGTCATCCTTGTCTTCCTGTTCTTCAGAAGAACCGGATGCGCCTCATGGACCTTGAAGGAGAGGCGAAGATTGAAAACCCTCGTGTTGCCCTTCTCAGCCTCTGACAGTGTTCTTCTGAGATAATCCACCTGATCCTGTACTCTAGCCCTGTTCTCCATGACCCTCCTCAATCTGAGTTCGGACGCTCTGTCAGCTATCATCCTTCTCATGGCAGCCATTGACGCGTTTCTCTCGACAGGGTTCAGGTCAAGTTTCAGGAATATCTGCGATCCAAGGGATTCTATGAACTTCAGGTAGCTGAAATCCTCTGCTACACGGATATCCGTTGCAAAGGAAAAATATGAAATGCCATGCCGGGAAAGATATCCATCCCTGAGTGGCCTGAAATTCCTCCGGGACGGAGTTTGGTCAGGACTCATGGCGACCACTTCACTATGTTTCGCACATCTTCATGATTAGCCATTCTGGCTCTAAGGCCTGTCTGTCGAATCAGTTCCATGGATCTCCTGACCGCTTCCTGAAGAATGCGCTGTGCAGATCCGGATTCCGCTTTATCCTTTCTTGAGCCAAGAATAATGAAGGTACTGTAATAGTAGACGTCTTCAGTAGCGTACCTGATGAGGGAGTCATAATCCTCGTCACCCTTTGGTATTTTCAGAAAATCAGGCTCAGATGGGATACTGAGAAATGTTGCCGTGCAGCTCACCTCCTCGATGAGGACCTTCAGGCTTCTTCTTACGGCATCCTTTCCGGACTCTGGAAGTATGGTCAGGTCGTCGCAGTTCACCACGATTGCCGAACAGATGCAGTCCGGTAACTCCATTATCAGCTGACCCTCCTCGATTTCCCTGATTTCGGGACTTAATGGCTTGATACCGTTCCTTCCGGCAACTGACACCGAAATAAACTCGGCAACTGCTTCACGGGAACCTGAAAATATGAACAGCACCGGGACTAAGAGGATGGCCAGGAATCCGGCAGTGAGGCTGATCATGGTCAGGAGGGACGCTGCAGAAATGATTATTGTGAGCAGAAGAGCAGTTCTCCACTTCAACCCTGCAACCCTTGCCTCATAGAGATAAGGGTTGGAAGGAGTGATCTCTCTGCTCAATCAGATATCTCCCGTTCTCTCATACAACTCCTTCCTGAACACTTCACCCCAGTCTATCCGGTAGTCATTGCCTCCCTTAGTCTCCACTGGTCCGTTTGCTCCCTTGAATGAGATTCCCAGTGTCGGGGCGTACCTTCCTGCCGCGTCGGCCACTGCCCCGGATACGCCGTAACGCAACGAGGTCATTCCACTCATCAGTCCGCCGAAAGTTCCCATCATTCCTGCTCCGTAAAGTATTCTTGAGTTGTTGTGCAGGAGAAAGGGGCTCCCGGAGGCGAGGAGAATAAGTGCGATCTGGAGGAGAGGGTCATCTGGAAGCACAGAGGCAATTGCTATGCAGGTTAGGACCAGGAACGGTACAACGAGCATCTCAGCAAAGAGTTTCCACATTCCAACGGGTATCTTCTCAGCATCCGGTATCAGGAGCAGAAGGGAGAAAATGGGAAGAATGATCATGAGGACAAGGAGAATTGCCTGTCTAATTTCAAGCATGGAGAGAAGAGATCCAGTTGCAATGTAATATGAGGTGAGGAAGAACACGGAAAGAACTGTTGAACCGCTTACCTGCGGAATGCTTGATATCCCACCTGTTCCAGGCGCCGGAACAAGTGCATACCAGTTTGTGTTCAGGTTATTCCACGCGCCGGTGTAAACCAGTCCTGAATATTCAAGCATCATTCTGCAAATGTCAAAGGAGAAGAGTGACAGGGTTAGTGCGAGGAATCCGCGAACCATCGTTGTTCCAGCTGACACCTTGAGGCCCAGGGAATTCCTGACAAGGAAATAGGCTGCGGAGACAATGAGCAGTATGGAAAGCAGGCCAGTGAAATATCCGTTGAGGAAATAATAATAGATTCCAAGAAACCCGTTGTTTGTGATCTCATTCCCGAGATATGCGTATCCTGGAGAAAGTCCATATCTTACGGTCAGAAACCAAAGTCCTCCGGCAGATGAAAAAAGGGCCGTCTGAATGGCCCTGATCAGAACCGATAACAGTGACTGAATGTCCACCAGGGACACCTACGCGCCGGTTGCAATGTAATAGAACACTGCATAAACTGTTCCTGATACCGCCATGACATAGATTACTGTCCCTATTATGGCATTTTTCAGGCGCAGCTTTGCTTCCATTCTCCTGTTCTCGTCCTCGCTGAAGAATGACAGGGCAATAGGAATCCACAGGATGGCTATGAACACCGCAGAAATTGACAGTATCACTTCATAGAGTCTCCCTGTGAATCCTGAGATTCCGGTCGCTGTTTGTGCCGTGGTCAAAAGTTCAATTAATGCCATTTATAACTTTACGGGAAAATACCCCAGTTATAAAATCTGTCGCTGGAACACGGGGCCACCATGATCCGAGATCAAAGCCCACGTCAAGTCACCGTGGAATTTCTGTCTCCTCTTGTTTCATGAGAACAGAATTATTTCATCATAGGACAAGGAATACCTCATAATACTGGGTTATCAGCACATCCCTGTACATTGAGGAAGGGAATGAAATATAGTGCCCGTCAAGCGTGGTATTGACAAGACCTTTCTCGATCACGATGTACCTGATGTCGTACTGGGAGGTGTAATTCTTGCTCAAATTCGAGCCAGGGTTCAGTACAATCTGTGCAGCGGCGTTACGCATTGCAAGTTCATGCATTCCCACAAAGAAACCGGTGTACGTTATGACCTTCGCTCCATCCACGGCTGAAAGATATTCTCCAATTGTAGAGGGGGCAATTACGGTCCCGTTGGAAAGATTACCTGCTCCCCAGCTGACCAGGGTACTGTCATACTGGAATGTGCCGGTGGAGTAATATGAGACTGAGTAAGCAGACGCAGCCATCTGTACAGGTATCATGAGGAGAAGGGCAGCGAATCCCACGGATACTATCTTCCTGGCCCACTTCGTGCTGTTCATGGATGGGATAAATTTCAGGTTCATCATGGCGATTATGACGAGGAAATCAAGGGCATACAGAACGTATCGAGCGGAAATAGCCGGGTCCAGCAAAAGGAATGGAAGGGCGATGACGGACGAGTAGGCGGCGATTTCAAGATAACCGGTATTTGGCGGGGCATTCAACCTCCTGAAACCTATTATCTCCACTATTGCGAGCCCGACAATGACGGAAGCGGCAGGAACAAGACCGACGAAGGATAGAAAGGGATCAGATATCTGGGCAAAGGGACCGTTTCCCTGTGCCTGGGAAGTCGTGATCGCGGATAACAGGAATGAAAATCTTGGGCCCCACCAGATAATAGCCACAAGGATGCCGGAGAATAATGGAATAAGATCCAATTTCACTTTCCGGAAATCTTTTCTGATGAGATCCAGTACCATGAAAACCAGGACAAGGTACACGGACACGAAAAAAGTCAGGTCATGCGTGATTCCAACGAAGATAATGGACAGGGGAGCAAGGACCTTCCAGAATAGCCCCTTATCCCTGTAGAGGAACGAGAAAATCATGAGGACAAGGAAGAATTCTGAAACTACATATGGATAGCCGCCCCATGTGAAGGCAAAAACGTCCGGGCTGAATGCAGACAGGACAATTATTCGCGCAACGATCTGGTTCCGTTTCTCTGCCCTTCCCAGGGAGCCATAGATAAGTGAGGCAGTCATGGAACTGAATACTGCTGAAACCGCGAGAAGTATCCAGAGGTATGTGAATCCCCCTGGAGAAACGGCAGGGCTCAGAAGAATACTTAACCAGTACGTCATGAGAAAGAGAAATGGGGGATAGATGTAGGTGCTTCCCGGGAAGTAGACTGTGTTTACTGCAGGAATGTAACCGCCGGAACTTGCAATCTCCCTTACAAACGATGCGTACTGTGCGGCATCTCCTGTCGGAACCGGGGCACTGTAAAACACAGCCAGCCTTACAGCAAGGGAAAAGAGGAAAACAAGCAGAATCTCCAGCCTGAATCTTGACATTTTCAATTCTGTGTATATATTCTTGCCATTCTATCGGCAATAGCGTCCCAGTCAAAGTCCCTGGAAAATTCCCTGGCATTGTTGCTGAGCAGTTTCCAGGAATCTTCATTCCTGTAGAGATTTCTGATTTCTGCCATCATCTGATCAAAGTTGGGGCTCACAAGTCCGTTGTATCCGTTCTTTATGATTTCATTAGCGGCCAGGTTGTAATGTCCTCCTACAGTTACGACTGGAATTGAAGATGCCATCGCCTCAAGCGACGCTATTGAGAAACCCTCCCTGTTGCTCGGCATTACAAATAACCAGGAATCCCTGACTTCCCTCAGCAGTTCCTCATTATCGACATGCCCGAGGAATCTAATATTGCTGGACCCGTTCACACGGGTTTTCAAGTTATCCAGCTGGCTTCCTCCGCCAATTATGTTAAGCTGGAACTCACTCATGTTCTTGAACGCGTTGATCAGCAAGTCCAGTTGCTTGTGTGGCTCTATTCTGCCAACGTAGATTATTTTCCCCCATGTTTTCTTTCCAAGGTTAGACCCAAACGCCTTTGTGTCCACACCGTTCTCCACAACACTCACACGGTTAAGTCCATACTTTTCGTTGAGCATCTGTGCAACCGTGTTGGAGACAGCAACGTGGTCCGTAAAAACCTTCGTGATTTTTTTCTCCCACATGGAGGCTATTCTCCAGAGTCCTCCTCTCTCATTATAGAGCTCCTTCAGCACCTCGTGCCACATGAAGAAGGACCTCTTCCCGTCAGGAATGCTTGAAACTGCTTTGATTCCATGATAGAGCGGAAACTCATCAAAGTTGAATATGTCGTATTCCCTGTTCCTTTTCACAGCATCCCTGCACGCCTTGCCGAATTCGAGGACACCTCTTATCCTTCTTGAACTGCTGTTGAAATATTTTCTCTCATCCATGGACGTGACATATTCTATGTCGATCCCTTTGATCTCTGTCTTCCCTGGAAACGGATTCGTCAGGACCTTTATGTTAAAACCCTTCCTGGATAACCGGGTAAGTATCTCGTAAGATCTTTTCTCAGATCCGCCCTCATGTGGATAAAAAGCTTCATTTACTGAGACAATACTAGGCAAGTCCATTTATTGCACCATAGAGTGGATGCAGAGGTTAAGAAAAAAATGCATATAATACCTCTTAACTTCCGATCGGGCATAACGTTATTTGGGATTATTTGATGGGCTTCCGGTGAAAGACCCCGTCATACCCTCATGGGATCAGTATTTCATGAGAATGTCTTATCTCGCCGCCTCGAGGTCGAACTGCACGAGGAGGAAGGTGGGTGCGGTTATCGTCAAGGACAGGCATGTTATAGCCACTGGATATAACGGTCCTCCAAGAGGAATGGTGCACTGCAGCGATGTCGGGTGTGTGAGGATTGATATGGACATTCCATCAGGGGAACGCAGGGAACTGTGCCGGGGACTTGACGCTGAACAGAACGCCATAATTCAGGCAGCTGTGCATGGTTCGTCGATACGCGGGGCTTCTATATATGTAACTGCTCACCCCTGTGTGATATGTTCCAAGATGATCATAAACTCAGAGATTGGCGAAATAATATATGCTGATGGCTATCCCGATGAATTATCCGATCTTGTCCTGCTGGAAAGTGGAATCATTACAAGGAGGTTCTCCCTGCCTGAAGAGGAAGTGAAGGTCATGATCGGTGAAACGTTTGCAAACCTGAAGAGTGAAGATTAATGGGAATCGTCGAAACTGTATACAATATAACGGTAAACCTGATCAGTTCCCTGGGTTATTCTGGCATCTTTGGTCTCATGCTTCTTGAGGGTGCGCTGCTTCCAATACCTTCAGAAGTTGTCATGGCCTTTGGCGGATTCCTGGTCTTTAACGGCAATCTTGGTCCTGTGCTTGGCGTACCTGCGCTGGTGGTACTGCTTCTTGCAGGCACAATTGGAAATCTTGCTGGTGCCCTTATTGCGTATCACATAGGGTATTATGGTGGAGAACCGTTTGTAAGGAAGATAGGAAAATACATAATGCTGGATGAATCTGCCATTGCAAAAACACAGTCATGGTTTGAAAAGTATGGAAAAGCATCTGTATTCCTGACAAGACTGGTTCCGGTATTCCGCACTTTCATATCCATTCCCGCGGGAATCGCTAAGATGAACCGTCTGCAATTCTCATTATACACCTTCATCGGGTCTCTGATCTGGGACTCCCTGCTGATATATCTCGGATACCGTCTGGGAAGTGGTTGGAACAGCATAATAGCAACATTTGACAGGTTTCAGTACGTATCAATTGCCGCATTCCTGATCCTTGTCGGCTGGCTGTACTACGCAAAGTTTTACAAGAAGCGCACCACAACCGGAAACTGAACAGTTCCTGCGAAAGATATAAATCGCTTCGAAAGATGCCAACGGGTCTTATGTCAAATAAGTCTGATTTTACGCGCGTTACCACGGATATACTGATAATTGGGGCAGGAGGGGCTGGATTAAGGGCCGCCATTGAGGCAAACGAAATGGGGATAAAGACGACCATTGTTTCCAAATCCCTTCTAGGGAAAGCACACACAGTTATGGCAGAGGGAGGGATCGCGGCCTCTCTTGGAAATGTGGACAAGGAGGATAACTGGAAGGTACACTTCACCGATACCTACGAGGAAGGGGTCCAGCTTGGGAATTGGAGAATGGTGGAATTCCTCGCCAAGGAAGCTGCTGACCGTGTATACGAACTTGAGAGGTATGGTGCACTTTTCGACAGGACACCAGAAGGAAAGATAAGCCAGAGGGCCTTTGGAGCTCACACTTACAGGCGTCTCTGCCACGTTGGAGACAAGACTGGTCTTGAACTGATAAGGACTCTTCAGGACAAAGTTGCTCACACAGATGTGCGTATATATGATGAATTTGTGATTTCGAAGATATTTGCTACGGGAGGCAAAGTGACCGGTGCAATGGGATTCAGCATGCGGGAAGGCAAGTTCTATGTGTTCAACTGCAAAGCGGTCATAATTGCTTCAGGTGGGGTTGGAAGGCTGTTCAAGGTCACGTCAAACTCATGGGAATCGACCGGCGACGGTCTCGCCATGGCATTCAGGGCAGGTGCCGCAATCATGGATATGGAGATGGTGCAGTTCCATCCCACCGGAATGATATGGCCCCCAAGTGTCAGGGGACTGCTCGTAACCGAGGGTGTCAGGGGAGACGGAGGAATACTTCTTAACAACAAGGGGGAAAGATTCATGCTCAAGTACTCTCCGGAGAAGAAAGAACTGGATGCGAGGGATGTGGTTGCCAGGTGCAACTACAAGGAAATTATGGAAGGAAGGGGCACTGAACACGGCGGTGTCTATCTGGACATCTCACACAAAGGTGCTAAATTCATCATGGAAAAACTTCCGAGTATGTACATGCAGTACAAGGAGTTCGCCGGTGTTGACATCACGAAAGAAAAAATGGAGGTAGCCCCCACGACCCACTATCATATGGGAGGGATCAGGGTGGACCCGATAACCAACATGACCAATGTCGATGGTCTCTTCGCATCAGGGGAAGCAGCATGCGGAGTTCATGGTGCAAACAGGCTCGGAGGAAACTCACTCATTGACCTCCTTGTCTTCGGAAGAAGATCGGGTAGATCTGCCGCACAGTTCTGCAGTGAAAACTCGATACACGATGTAAGTGATACGGAAATTGAGGAAGAGATTGCAAGGGTCACGAAGTTCGTGGAACGCAAGGATCCTGTGAACCCTTACCCGATAATGAACAGGCTCAGGGAGACTATGTCCGCAAGGGTCGGCATAATAAGGAATGAAAAGGACCTTCAGGTTGCCCTTGACACCATAACCGAGATCAAGCAGAAGATCGGCAACATCGGAGTATCGCAGGGAATAAAGTTCAACCCTGGACTGATAGCGTGTCTTGAACTGGAGAACATGATCCAGAATGCGGAACTGCTCGTCAAAGGAGCAATTGAGAGAAAGGAGAGCAGGGGGGCACATACGCGGTCGGACTTTCCGGGTACACGTGATGAGTGGCACAAGAATATTGTGTTCACAAAGGCCGGCGATGGGATTGAGATGTCATACAGCCCTGTGGAGGACCCGCCCGAGGACTTCATTGTGAACGTTAAGAAGGGGAGGTGATACATTTGCAGACAGTTAAACTCAAGATACAGCGGTCAGAGCCATCTTCCGGCAAGAAGGTCAGTTATGATGAGTTTGAGGTTCCTGTGGAAGAGGGAATGGTAGTGCTTGATGCCGTTCACTACGTTGAGAACAACCTTGATCCCAGCCTGGCGGTCAGATGGAACTGCAAGGCGGCAAGATGCGGTTCATGTGCTGCTGAGTTAAACGGAATGCCGAAACTGATGTGCAAGACCCGTGTTGATACACTCGGGGATCATATCACGATCGAACCGATGAAGGCTTTCCCGGTTGTCAAGGATCTTGTGACTGATGTATCCCACAATTACGAGGTGGCAAAGAAGATACCTCCATTCACCCCGAAACCGGAAATGAAGAGTCCGTTTCTTATCAATCAGATTGATATAACAAGATCGAAGGAATTCCGCACATGCATTGAATGTTTCCTGTGCCAGGACGTCTGTCACGTAATAAGGGAACATCACTCAGATTACTTCGGTCCAAAGCATGTTGTGAAAATAGCCTCACTGGATTTGCACCCTGCGGACTGCATAGACAGGTCCGAACTGCTGTACCACGAAGGCGGCTTGGGTTTCTGTGACATAACGAAGTGCTGTCAGGCGGTATGTCCTGAGGATATCAGGATAACCGACAATGCGATTATTCCGGAGAAGGAACGTATTGTCGATCATGTTTATGACCCGATTGGAAGGCTGATCAGGGTGGTAAAGGGGAGGAAGTGGTAAAAATGATGAGTTCAAAGAAGGAAGGAAGATTCTCGGTTCCGGAGTTGCTCGAATTCAACTGGAGGATGTGGTCCTTCGTACTGCTGCTTCTGCTGGCAGGTGCGGTACTGTTCCTCAACCCTGTCAATCCATATCATGGATACGTGGACCCGTTCTATTCTCCTACAGTGTTCGTTATTCCAATCGTGGCTCTTTTCAGGGTAACATGTTATGCTTACAGGAAAGATTATTACCGGCATGTATTCAAACACCCTCTGGCGTGCAGGGCTGACATAAGAGGAGAGAAGGACAACAGGGCTTACAGCGGAGAGAGGACCCTGTTTGCGCTGAACAATTTCCACAGGTATTTCCTCTACGCAGGTATCCTGATCCTTCCGTTCTTCTATTGGGACTTTTATAAGTCTCTTATCTGGCAGACCGGTTACTTCGACCTAAGGCTTGGGAGCCTGCTTCTGCTCTTTAACGCGATTCTCTTGACACTCTGGACAGTATCGTGTCATGCATTCAGACATCTTACCGGAGGCAGGACTGACTGCTACAGCTGCAAGGCTGCGCCGCAATTCAGGAAGAAGTTCTACCTCGGGCAATCATTCCTCAACAAGTTCCATGAGAACCTTGCCTTCATAAGTCTTGTAGTTGTGATAGGGGTGGATATATACATAAGGGCACTGATGGCAGGAATGCCGCTTGATTTTACTTTCATAAAGGTGCTCCTCTGAGGTGAAATGAATGGCTGGACTCAATGAAAAAACAAGATATCCTGTGTTCTTCATAGGCTCTTTGATGATGATGGTTCCCGGCATACTGATCCATTTCTATAACGTTCTCACGGTGAGTGAAATGGAATGGTCCATAGGGCTGGGTTTCCTGCTCTTCATCATCTCCCTTTCCATGGGGCTCTTTGAAAGGCACAAACTCTAACTTTTCCCATATTTTAATCAATATCAGATATCCCCTTTCATTTTTATTGTTAAAGCGATTGGAACCATAGGTTCTGACGCGTTCTCGCTTTTCCCCTGAAACATGATCTGGAAGGCTACCTCTGTTTTAAGTACTCATTGTAAATTTGATCAACTGATAATCTTGATGGAGGTCGAGATAGAATTCAAGGCACCGGTAGAATGGATCAGGTCGCTGGTTCAGAAACATTCTGCAAGAATAAAGATAAGAGATATCAGGAGGAGCCAGGAAGGCATCAAAGACCTCGTTGAAATATTTGTGCCAGGCAACGGAGGTGAATGGTTCCCGACGGAACTTCTCAAACAGACAGAATCCGAGGAAGGTCATCTCACAATGGTTGATGATAACCATGCCACTGCCATAGTAAACGCAGGGAGGTGCAGCATATGCAGTACCATACTCAATTGGGACCTCTTTCTCGTTGAAGCGCACACGAATGACTCTGGCGATATTATCATGAGGTGGCTGGTTCCGGATGAACCCACTCTATCAGGTTTTCTTGGAAGGCTGGAGGAGGACGGGGTCAGGTTCGAGTTGATCAGGAAAAGGAACCTCAGCAAGAAGGGAGAAATAACTGCGAGGCAGGAATATGTCGTGAAAACAGCTCTCGACCTTGGATTCTTCGACTATCCAAAGAAGGTGAATCTCGAGGGTCTGTCAAAAAGGCTGAACGTGTCGTATGTGACCCTTGCCGAAATTTTAAGGCGCGCTGAGAAGAATATCATATCTTCATATTTCAAGGAGAAATAGGAACCAAACACTCTGCGTCCTTGCTTTGATTCTGTGCTGGAAACGCAGGATTTGTCAGGATGACAGTCCACTCGCAGTAAACGGGATATCTGGTAACGTCTTGCGAGAGGTGGCAAGCAGAAAATCGATCAAGAAACCGCTCAAGAGAAGATGGGGGTCAATGGCGGTTCAATGTTTCATTTCGTGCCTGGAATCTCCATTCTCACTTCCCACGAGATCTGCCGACGCAAACGCTGCCGGGTACAGGAACTTCTCCTCAAGCGTAACATGGTGAAGCAGATCAGAGGCAAGCTTGGAAGCGATTTGTCTGGTTTTGTTTTCACCGAATCCTGTGCCATCCTGATCAGGTTTGACATTTCCGCATGTTCCTGCATCATCACCGGGTAACTCTCCTGGAATCTTGATCCTGCCTGGCTGAGATATATCCTCTTTCCCCTATCGACTCCGTCAAGTCTGTCCTTCAGATACCCGAGCAACGGAACCACAGTCTCACTCTCCTTCTTCAGGTGGTTCATGAAAATACGCAGGACTCCTGAAAAGATATTTCCGGTTCCTGTCTTATTGCTAGAAACCTCTTCCAGCATTTCCAAAAGCTCCTCATGCTCTCCATCCAGTATCATTCTTGTATCAGCCATAATGATAAGATTCAAACGCGGTTCTTTTGGGTTGTCCCAAAGCTTTACGGGATTGGTCTCCGCCGGAAATGGAAACAACCGGACCTGCCCAGCGGAGAAATCAATTTTGAAAATTTAGGGATTGATTGTTTTGGACCTTGGATAAATAAGGACAATCCTTTCAATAATCATCATTGAATTTCTGGTTTTCAACATTTATCGTCCTCTTTGCAGATGCCATTAGCACAATATTGATCAGATGCGTAGTTACCGTGACGATTATTGCAAGCAGACCAATGATGGCAATTGCCTTGCCCGTCTGGCCCGTAACAGCCCCGGAAAGACCGGCGAAGAACAATATGACTCCTCCGTTAAGCAAAAGGTACTCCTTCCCTGCGGTTGTATTGATTAGGGCACTGTTTCTTGACAATCCCGATGAAAACATATACGAAAGCCCAAAAACTATCATGATGACAGAGCCGAACAGCCAAAGTACAAAGATCGCGTCTCGATTCAAGTTCAGTACTCCCAGCAGATTCAGCGCGAATATAATCAGTCCCGCCAGAAGATAGACAAAACTTGTGGCGATGAATCTCACCACAAGGGTGGAATCGACGCCTGATGACCGCCTTTTACCTGCATAGTATGACATCCTATCAGCTCCTTTCTAATTCTGGCAACTCACAGGAACTTTCTCTGCGAAAGCTTTTCCATTACCTCAACGTGATCCCGGTTACCGGGAATCGGGGAGACCACATGAAGTGCCTCCATGTCAGTTGTGGCCATGATCCCTCTTCTTTCTCCCTTTGGAACAATGATTATACTCCCGGGTGACAACTTGGTCTCATTTGCTCCGGCAATTGCAGTTCCCGTGCCCTTGAAGACAGCAAATATCAGGTCAGTGCCGGGAGAGTGCACTGGAATAAACTGTCCTGCCTTTATGTATGTGATTATGACCTTATAACTCTCTCCTGAATATATTCCAATCGGGCTAAACCTGTCAGGGGAGAAACTCCTCTCATCATCAAAGCTCGTGATCTTTATGTTTCCGGCAGAGGCCACGCTATCTCCTCTCCTGAACACACCGACATAGGACCCGTCATCGTTCCTGAACGAAGTGTAGGCGGATGAGACTACCGGCAATCCTTCATGTTTCATGTGCTCCAGAAGATGTTTTGGTTCATGATCCACGATAATGCGAAGCTCCTGCCCAGGGTGCAGTGACATGAATTTCTCAAAAATCTTAGGGTGTCTTTCTACCGGCGCCATGTTTCTTACGTCCATCGTTACTGGCTCTTGTTGCTGTGATTCCATGTGACTGGATTGGATAATTCAGCATTAACAAAGTCCCTGTATCTTTAGGGTATTGTCACCGGTTTCCTCAGGATATTGTTAATTCCGCCAGGAATCATGAGGGACCTTGGTCAAATTTTCCTGAAGCCATTAAGCGATTTGTTCTCTTCTTCCCCCTGCGTGTTCGGAGCCGCCATTATTCTCCTGAGGTTGTAAACAAATGCTATGATCGCTAGAAGTATCACGTACCCTGACAGGTAGGAAAGATAATTTCCAAGCGCTGTAATACGTGCAATAAGATCTCCTGAAACCCTCATAACATTGGAAACAGTCAGCACTACCAGAGGCATGAAAGAAACATTGTTCTGTATAGCCCTCTTTTTCAGAGTCAACGGGAAGATCACGGGGCTGTGTGCTACGATGAAGGTGCCAATGAACCCCAAGGCTATGGAATGTGCCGCCGGGTCAAGGAATCCTGATCCACATTTCATCTGGAGAGCGAAAAGAATCAATCCAAGCACCAGCCAGAGATATGATAGAATAACTCCAAAACGCATGAAACTCTGGAATCTGCCAGTGCGTTTGCCCTTACGGAAAGCAGGATCAAACCTGACAGAAATCCCCACAAACAGAGTAACTAAGATTATTGAAGCGTACATGACTGGGATTCGAGACGCGTTACCACCCAGTTCTGTCGCGAAGAATGCCAGGATCACAGAAGCCCAGGCTATGAACGCCTGAATCATTATTGTCTTCTCTTTCATCCCCCTCACGAAACCCAGTTCTATTCTTTCTGCCAGCACATAAATGATCGGGAAAAGCAGTGCAAGATAGGTGATCGTTGTGTTGCCGACAATCAAGAAGCCCATGTTCGCTATGGCTGCCAGTATCATTGCACCGATGGAAGCGCCGAATACCCTCTTGGTCCAAGGCTGTCCCGGATTCCTGCTGCTGGTCATATAATACAGGAAAAGCATGGACGCTGCCACTATCAAAGCCAGTCCGGCAAATCTCACATAATTGTTATCGTAAAATATTCCGAGAGAGGCAGCAAACACCCCTGTGAAGAGAAAAGTAACGGTAGGACGGGAAATACGGATTCCGCGCACTATACGGAAGTTCTCCATTAACTCCAGTTTCTCAGTTATAAGCAGGCCACCGATTACCCCGAATACCATTAGATCAGGATGGAATAATATATCTGCAGCAAGGCCGGAATTTGCCTGGAAACCATCATTCACCGCAAGCGCTGAGATACCGATTATCAGACCCAGCACAAGTGACAGTGCTGAACAGAATATGCCTGCAAGAACAATCAGGGATGGCTTTGCAGCATTTCTGATTTGATTTTCGTTGCCTGCTTGGTTGGTCTCCGTAGCCATTCCATCCCGCGGGCCCCATTAGATCGCTCCCTAAGAATTTAGGGTATGACGTTTGAGTCAGGAGGAACGCCTATTCTTTTCCGGGATTTGATGGGAGCGGGCATCAGGGGTGTGAACATAATTTATCCTTGAAACCTAAACTCAGAGCTTAATTAGGGAACAATTGAGTTATTTTTGCGTAAATACCGCAAGATCTTTATACTTCTATGTGTTCCCTATATACTGAGCATGACAAGGGAAATAAAACCGATCGGGAAATATGAGTATGTCTACGAAAGCTCCATG
>JAJZLK010000003.1 GCA_021803655.1 Thermoplasmata archaeon | reverse complement strand
GGAGTTCGATGGTACGTTCCATCTCAAGGATATAGTTGTCTGAATCCCTTTCAACCGGAAATACCACGAAGTAATATTATCTCCTCATGAAAATACTTTTCGGTTCAGCATTACAGCCTTTGGGCTACGGATGCTGACAAAAATAAGTAAGATCGAAGCTAAACAAATACGAAAACTGTACTCCATTACTACCTGCACTCCATCAGGGATAACAGTTTGAAGAGCACTTATTGATCCGCTCCAAGATCCTCTCAGATACATATCCGGATACTCGTAGAATTGTAATTTGTAGTTGGCTCTAAGTGCGTCGATAATGGTCTCCCTGGGAGTTGACGCAAAGCGATCAGTTTTGTAGAGATAGGGAACCGACAAGCAAGGAGTACCAAGACTGGATGACATAAATCACTTTTGATCCCTGTTATGGGGTGCTGAGGTGGCACTTGCTCCCCGTCCTTGCAGTGGTCTGAATCCATTCACGCATGTTAGGTCAACAGTAAGATCCCCCGTCGTTTCCATATGATTTCTCATCTTTGGCGATTTACTGATATTGTTGCTGAAGTCTTCAGGCTCGCGACATTTATTTATTGGGAATAGGGTTAACCCTGAGGTTCACAGAAAGTAAAAGAGGGGCTGTGGGGTAGCTTGGTATCCTACGGGCTTTGGGAGCCTGAGACTCCGGTCCAAATCCGGGCAGCCCCATACAGGATTCTGGTAGTGTTCCGGTTACTTGTTAGCACAATAGATAATGAAAACTGCTGCATCTACCGCTACGGAGTAAACTCAACTCATCCTTGGCAATGTTAATGTCGCCGTAAGCTCTGGGGAATTCATGAAGGCTGCAGTTGTACGGGACCCATTTGGCCTTGAGAACCTCAAAATAGAAGATGTAAGAAAGCCGGTTCTGGAGAATGGAGATGTCCGCGTAAAGATAAACCTGGCGGGGGTCAATCCGATCGATCTCAACATCATCAGGAACAAGACACTTTACAGAATGAATCCAGTTCCGCACATTCCCGGAAGTGAGGCCACTGGCACAATACTTGAGGGATCAAAGTCCCTGAAAAGGGGTGAACGGGTGATAATCTACCCGAGACTCTTCGATGGAACCTGTGAAATGTGCGTTTCCGGAAGGGAGTACATGTGCACTCATGGAGGGTTGTTCGGAGTCGCCACAAACGGGGCATATTGTGAGGAGGTCTCACTGCCGGAGAAGAACCTGATCCCTTATCCGAAAGAAATCGGCGGGGAGCTTGCAGCGAGCCTGTCAGTGGGTGGACTCACTGCTTATCACGGGCTCAGGAGGGCAGGAGCAAGGGAGGGACAGAAGGTACTTGTATACGGTGCCTCAGGTAACACAGGAATATTTGCTGTACAGATTGCAGCAGCTATGGGCATGGAGGTTGATGCAGTATCTTCAAGAGATTGGGTCTCAGAATACGTTAATGGCACCGCTTTCCGGTCAGACAGCGATGTAACAGGATCATATGACGTAATAGTGAATTCACTGGGATCAGTGCTTTTTGCTGAGTCCACGAAGCATCTTGCTATCGGCGGCTCGCTGGTAACCTTTGGCGCCCTTACCGGAACAGGTTCGGAACTGGACATCGGAAAATTATACACACGGGAGAATTCTGTGGTCGGATCTACAGGGGGTTCGCGATCGGAACTTCTTGACCTGTTGAAACTCCTGCGGACGCACAAGATCAGGATACCCGTTGAAAAAATCTTCCCGCTGGACAGAATTCACGACGCAATGGAACTGTTCCAGAAACGGTCTTCCGGAAGAATCCTTATCAGGCCGGCTTGATCCGCTGCTTGAGGTTCTTCAGTTTCCTTATATTTTCAACCGTGTCTCCTCTGAAAACATATGAAGCTGACGCCAGTGCCCCCGCGCCTGCTTCTGCACATACAAGTCCCGTCTCCAGATTTACTCCGCCGTCAATTTCGATCACAGTATCGAGACGATTTGCAGCAACGAACGCGGACGACTCCCTGATCTTGGGGACAACTTCATCCATGAATTTCTGGCTGGAGAATCCGGGATGAATGGTCATTATGAGAAGGTAGTCCAGTTCATGCATCATTCCGGAAACAGTGGAAAACCTCGTTTCTGGATTCACGGCAAGACCCGGCTCGCATCCCGCCTCTCTTATCTTCCGGATTGTTCCAAGGATATCTGCCTGTGATTCAAAATGTATCAGGAATCTGGAACCTCCAGCCTCCATGAATGGTTTCCAGTATATGTCCGGCCTCTCAACCATCAGGTGGATTTCCAGCGGGAGCGAGGTATATCTCTTGATGGCCCTCACGCTTTCAACGCCGAGAGCAAAATTAGGAACAAAGTGGCCGTCCATCACGTCAACATGGATCGAGTCTGCCCCCCCTCTTTCACATTTTTCCAGTTCATCTGCGAGCTTTCCAAGGTCGCATGACATGACCGAAGGTGAGACCAGCATGTGGGATCAACTCCTCATGGTTGGGGGTCTATTAAGCCTGAGGCTGATTCCAGTGCAGTGAAACGCAAAGGGTTATATCCTGTTGATTTTATTATTCGTCAAGATGAGTGAAACAGGCAGGAAATCTCCGGAATCTATCTCCGGAAAGGACATCAGCAAGTTGAGTGATACCCTTCTTCAGAAGGTAATAAGGCTCGTCCTCAACGGAAAGGAGACATTTGTTTCAATACGGAAGAAATCCAGCCTGGACAGTGTGAAGATCACTGTGTCCGAGATTATCGAACTGATGGATAATCTTGCCTCAGACCTCGAGGAAATAGGAAAGGAGGGATGGGAGGGATATTCGAATCAGGACGAGGAGATACGGGAGATGGAGATGCTCGATCACCTGATCTCGGAAGAGAAGGTTACCGATCCAAATGACCTGAAGAGCGTTCTTCTGGAGATTATGAAAGTGAACCGGAATATCCATTCAGTGGTATC
Source organism: Thermoplasmata archaeon (assembly GCA_021803655.1). GTDB lineage: Archaea > Thermoplasmatota > Thermoplasmata > Thermoplasmatales > Thermoplasmataceae > JAMDBT01. The sequence continues at coordinate 12,502 of JAJZLK010000003.1, read as the reverse complement.
TCTCATAGCTGCAGAATACACCAACCCGGCAATGCGCGGAATGTTCTCCAGCATACTGGACGGCCTCGTGATTTACAAGAACAGGGTGGAAGAACTCTACGACGAACTCGTGAACAAGGACTTCTGGTAGATCAGCAACCGTTTTTTGCAATGTGCTGATATGGTATGATGGAAGGGGACCATGCTCCAGTTGGAATCAGGAGGAAGGAGCTGAAAGTCCTCCTGAAACTTTACCCGGTTTATCGCAGATTCAACAGGGACAGGAAGACTGCAAGAAAGCAGCCCGAGAGGGAGTGGAATCATGGCATGCAGGAAAACGGGAGGAGGGCCGTGGAAGCCTTTATTTCGCTCGGTCCGACATTCGTGAAACTAGGGCAGGTTCTATCGGCGAGATCGGACATACTTCCCAGGGAGTATATCTCGGAGTTCCAGAGACTGCAGGACGACGTGCCTCCGGCACCATTCAGGAAAGTCCGGACAATTATAGAAAGGAACACCGGAAAGATAGAGGACGTCTTCGATGAATTTGACCAGGAAGCAATTTCAGGTGCGTCACTGGGACAGGTGTACAGGGCAAAATACAGGGGAAAGGATGTAGCAGTAAAGGTAAACCGTCCCGGAATAGCCGATACCGTTGCCACCGACATGGCAGTACTTACCAGATTGCTCAGGCTTGGAAAGGGAAGAATAGATCGATTCCTGTACGCAAGCATCTCCAACGTTGTGGACGAATTCAGGAGGAGGGTATACGAGGAGATAGACTACAGGAAAGAGGCCAGCAACATAGAAAGAATAAGGAAGAATATAGCTGGAAGGGAACGTGTTCTCATACCAGGGGTGATCAGTGAACTCAGTTCCTCAGAGGTCCTCACAATGGAATACATTGAAGGAACAAAAATAACTGATATTGAAAGCCTGAAGAAGAAGGAGATAGACCTGAAGTCAATTGCGTACCGCCTTGACCTTATGTTCATAAGGATGCTGCTCCGGGACGATATATTCCATGCCGATCCTCATCCCGGGAACGTTTCGGTTACAGATGATGGGACCTTCATTCTTTATGACTTCGGGATGGTGGGTTCCCTGGACCAGGAAACCAGACATTCGCTGATGCTTCTTTACCTTGGCCTGCTTGACTCGGACGCGGACATAATAATGGATGCGCTTTACCGCCTGAACTCCCTTTCACCTGCGGCCAACCGCGGTGTAATAAGGAAGGGAATCGAGATGTCACTGTCGTCTCTGAGAGGGATAAACCCGGAGGAAAGGGAGATCAGGGACCTGATGGAGGTCGCCAACTCAGTCATATTTGAGTTTCCTTTCAGGTTGCCAAGGGCCCTGGTACTCTACATGAGGATGTCATCGCTTCTTGAGGGGATATGCCTCACCCTGGACCCGGATTTCAGGTTCGTCGCCGTATTGAGGAAGCTCCTTCACGACGAGGGGATGCTCAAGGAACTCTACGAGAAACAGCTTTCTGAATTCCTGAAGAAAGCGGTTGTGTCGGTGGAAAAGGGGCTGGAGGTCCTTCCGCTCCTGAAACGGAAACTCGAAGAAGGGGAGATCGTTAATTCTGAGAATGTCAGTGGAGGTTCGTCCGGTGCGGTGTTTCTGGGGTTTGTGTTCATAGGAGGAGTTTACCTGATGATCCACCAGTTCCTGCCCGGGTTGGTGCTGATCGCTGCCGACCTTGCAGCATCCCTGATCTACTTCATCAGGAAGAGGTCTACTCGACCTTCACGGTCGTGAAACCCTTAGCGGGTATCCTGACAGTCAGAACTCCATTCTGGTACTTGGCTGCGACTTCAAGGGCAGAATCAACTTCGTAGGGAAGCCTGATCCTCTTGTAAACGCTGTCAGGTCTCTGGTTGAATAGTATTGTCCCGCTTGGCTCTATTTTTCTGGAGGCGCTGATTATCACTGCGTTGTTCTCAAGCCTGACCTTAACCTCCTTCTTGTCAAATCCGGGCAGATCAGCCTCTATGATGATTTCCCCGGCGTCCTCATACATAGTGATTGCAGGGTAGAGGAATGAAAGAACCTCCTTTCCCCTGTCTGAAATGCTCTTCATGAACTCCTGGGTGTAGAATCTCAGTGGACCATACATGAGATAATGAGTGAGAGAAATTATTTAAACGTTAAGTAGTGAGCGGCCAAATTAACCCGGTGCCCGGAAGGGGCATGGAGGGATCCAGAATCTACCGTCAGGGATTGCAGCCAAGGTTGCCATGATCCAGCGATCTTATCAGGAAAGCCCTAGTTCTTTCAGGCTCAGGCAATGAGTATCCCGAGAAGAAATATGAGTCCCACAAAGGAGTTCACACCAAGGAAAGAGGCTCTTATGCTCTTTGGATCGCTGGGATCTAGTATCAGGTGCTGGATTATTATGAGCAAAAGTATCGCCACAAGGGCCACGAAGTAGGCCGGTGAACTTATGTAGAAATAGAGGACTGCAAAGGTTATCCCGGCGGCAAGATGTGTCAGCGACGAAAGCATGAGCCCTCTCCTGAGGCCAAACCTGCTCATGACGGTCTTCAGCCCGTTTGCCCTGTCAAAGTCCGTATCCGGAATCACATAGATCATGTCAAAGCCGGCGATCCACAGGGTTGACGCAAGGAATATCAGGTAAATTACCGGAGATGCAGGGAAAACAGGATTCACAGCCAGATATCCTCCAAGGGTTCCAACGCCTATGGTAAGACCCATGTAAACATGTCTCCACGACGTAACTCTCTTGAGCAGGGGATCAGAGAGAAAGAGAAAGAGGACTATTGGTGAAAGCAGGAAGACCAGCCTGTTGAGGAGAAATGTGGATGCCTCAAACACTACCGACGCGATCAGGGTCACGGCAATGGCCGTCCGGAATGAAAGCTCTCCCGTGACAAGTGGCCAGGCCTTCTTCCTTGGATTGTTGAGATCGAACCGCAGCCCCTCTATCCGGTTTAGGGACATCGCCGCAGTTCTTGCAGAAATGGCTGCAATGGTGATGAGTACAAAAGTCAGTATCGAGTATGAGCCGTTGAAGGCTACGACTGCACCACTCCAAACGAAGGGAAGATCGAACACGGTATGCTCAAGCTTGACGTAGTCGACCAGTCTCTTCAGGTAATTCAGGACCATATTTTCTTCCACCTTGCATTCATGCTGTTCTTCAGTTCTTCCGGAATATCCAGCACTTCAGGCCAGACCCTGTCGTATCCTTCAGACTTGCCCTTCCTGGTTGCATCTATGCCCATCTTTGAACCGTAATTAAGTATCTGCGACGGATGATCAAGTGTATCGGTAACAGCTCCCGGAATGATGAAAACGTCCCTTTGCGGATCGATTCTTGTGGTCATAGCCCAGATCACCTGCTTCCTGTCATGGACATTGATGTCACTGTCCACAATCACAATTATTTTCGAGAACATAAGCTGTCCCATTCCCCAGAGGGAAAACATGACTTTCTTGGCATGTCCCGGGAACCTCTTCCTGATGGAAACCACAACCATGTTGTGGAATACTGCCTCTTCCATGGTATTTATGTCCACAATCTCTGGGACCTGGGTCTGGATCAGCGGCAGGAAAATCCTTTCAATGGCTTTTCCCATTATCACGTCTTCCTGCCAGAGCTTACCCACGATCGTAGTAGGATAGATCCTGTTCTTTCTCTCTATTATCTTCTTTATGTGAAACACGGGAAATTCCTCCTGAAGGGAATAATACCCGGTATGATCGCCGAACGGCCCTTCAACCCTGGTTTCCGAGGGGTCTACATATCCCTCCAGAACAATCTCAAAGTTCTTTGGATATTCCAGGTCAACGGTCTGTCCCTTGACAAGTTCCATCCTTTTCTTGGATATCAGTCCGGTGAAAGAGAATTCATCCAGTCCATTTGGAAGAGGTGCAACGGCGGAAAACATTGTCAGCGGATCGGAACCTATCACCACTGCCACGTCCATCCTGTCCACCTTCCGGTATTCGTCCATGTGCTCTGCACCGCCTTTGTGGATGTGCCAGTGCATCCCGGTTGTTTCCGAGTCAAACACCTGCAGCCTGTACATCCCTGCATTTCTCTCCCCGGTCACCGGATCTTTCGTTATGACCATGGGCAGGGTGATGAACCTGCCCGCATCGTCCGGCCAGGTCTTGCTGACAGGATATCTTCCAAGATCCACCTGTGGCAGAACCTCAACGGATGAAGGAAGGGATGAGGATACCTTTGGTCTTATGCCGCTCAATTCCCGGAGAAGTTCAAAACCCTTCGACAGCAGTGAATCTGTTCCCTGGGCAATCTTTACAAGATTCTGGAGCCTCTTTCCAATCTCGGTCGGTGATCCCCCGAGAACCGCATCCATCTTTGCCTGGGTGGAATACAGGTTCCCCACTGCAGGCACAAATGATCCACGCACATTGCTGAAGAGAACAGCCCTTCCCTTTCCTATCCTCTGCTCCTCGCTGAGGATGTAGGTGAGCTCAATCTCAGGATCAACCGAATCATCTATTACCAGGAGGTCTTTCTTCTTGGAGAGAAAATCAAGGTACTGATGCAGATCATCGAACACCATTCGTTAGGGAATTCCAACCTTGATAATGACTCTTTTCAGGTCTCACGAAAATCAGCCATGGAAATATCCTTATTCAGTGATGTTTCTCCAGTCCTGAAGGGTTAAATTCGATGTGGTCACGCAATTCCTACGCTCCGTTCAGGATAAGTTTTGCCGGCGGAGGCACAGACGTTCCGCCATACGTGGAGAGGTCAGGTGGAGTCGTCGTTAACGCAACGATCGATCGCGGGGTTACCACCAGGTTCGCAAGCGACGGACTTCCTCTTGAGATTTCGTCAAGGGATCTTCTCGAGAGCCACACCTTCGGAATCAGGGTGGGGAGAAAGTCCGGTGTAATGGACCGGCTGGTCTCGCTGATGCAGGAGAATAAAGTGACCACGGGAAAGATATCTATCAACAGCGACGTTCCGCCGGGGTCCGGGCTTGGGTCTTCCAGTGCCCTGACCATCTCCATGCTCCAGATACTTGATTCTATAAAGGGAAACAAGGATGTATCAGCTGACGACATTGCAGCGAGGGCGCTGGAGATCGAGAGAAACTTCCTGCACATTGCCCTTGGAAAACAGGATCCATACGCTATTGCATCGGCCGGATTCAAGAAGGTGGAATTCGGGGTAGATGGAGGGGTCAAGTACAGTTTCCTGAAGAATGAGGAATTTGTCAGCGACCTGGAGAGGCGTTGCCTCCTTGTCTATACCGGTAAGACGAGGGAGAGTTCCCGCCTTCTCAGGAGGCAGATGGAACTTTCCGGGAAAGGGGAGGCAAGAGTTATCGAATCGCTAAACTCAATCAGGAAGATCGCGGAATCGATATATCGGGCTGCAGAGAACGGCGACATGGAGGAGTTCTGTGAACTCGTCAACGAGGGATGGGCCCTGAAAAGAAACCTCGGAGAAGGAATAACCAATGATCGGGTCGAGGGGATAATCTCCGTTGCGATGAAGAACGGGTCCCGGGCAGCCAGGCTCCTTGGAGGTGGGGCACAGGGATTCATACTGTTAATTGCGGGGGATTCCAGGATAAGTGAACTTCAGCGGAGAATGATGTCTGTCTCAAAATTCGTGATACGGGTTTCTCTGAGAGATCAGAAAAGATTTCTTGAAATAGGAAAATGAGAGGGAAAACCGGATTAGAAGAATCCGATTATTCCTGCCAGAAGATAGTGGTTCAGCATCAGCGACACGAAAAGTATTGATACTGTATTAACCACTTTTACCAGGGGGTTTATGGCTGGGCCAGCAGTGTCCTTCGTCGCATCTCCAACGGTGTCTCCTACAACTGCGGCCTTGTGTGCTTCCGAGCCTTTTCCGCCGTATTCTCCCTGCTCAATGTATTTCTTGGCGTTGTCCCATGCGCCTCCACCGACCGTCATCATAATAGCCAGTGGGAATCCGCCGAGTATCACGCCAAGGAGGAGCCCTCCCACTGCAAGCGGTCCAAGAATAAACCCGACTGCAAGGGGGGTAACAACTCCAATCGCTGCAGGAATTATCAACTGTCTCAGTGCTTCCTTGGTTACAATGTCAACAGCCTTTCCGTAATCCGGTTTTGATGTACCGGCAAGTATCCCCTTGTCACTGGAAAACTGTCTCCTGACCTCCTCCACAATCTTGGAAGCTGCCTTTCCAACAGAATCCATGAGGTACGAAGTGAAGAAGAACGGAAGAACTGCCCCTATGAGAAGTCCACTGAGAACGATTGGATTGTCTATGTTCACGCTTGTGAACTTACTGGCAATGTCTATCTTGAAAGCCGCAAAGAGTGTCAGTGCAGCCAGCAGTGCGCTTCCTATTGCATATCCCTTTGTGACTGCCTTGGTCGTGTTTCCAACCGCGTCGAGGGGGTCGGTAACTTCCTTCCTGGTCTTCTCGTCAAATCCGGACATCTCGGCAATTCCGCCTGCGTTATCCGTTATGGGGCCGTAGGAGTCTATTGATATAATTATTCCAGTCGCAGAAAGCATTGAAGCCGCTGCGATGGATACTCCATAGAGACCCAGGACCTTTCCGAACGCGAAGGATGTGATGCCATAAGCTATCAAGATTCCAGATACGATCACAAGGGCGGGAATTATTACTGCCTGAAGTCCGTATCCGAGTCCAGTTATGATGTTGGTTCCAACACCAGTCTTGGATGCCTCAGCGATCCTGGCAACCGGCTTGAATCTCTCTGATGTGTAATACTCAGTTACGTAGACCATTATCAGCATTATTGCGGTGCCAATGAGGGTGTCCGCGTAAGTCTCGATGCTGTTGTTCATCAGGTAGTAGTTTGCAACTATGAACCCAAGCTGGGAAATTATTACGGTGGCAATGAGCCCCTTGTAGAGGGCTACCATTATCCTCTGGTTTTCTCCTTTCCTGACGAAGAACGTTCCTGCTATTGTTGCAAGGAGTGCGATCGATCCGATAACCAGTGGGAATATTACTCCATTTGTTCCCAGGGGGATTCCTCCATAAGTTCCGCCGATCAGGTATGCAAGGAGCATTGACGCCATGGCGGTAACGACGAAGGTTTCGAAGAGGTCTGCACCCATTCCGGCACAGTCTCCCACATTGTCCCCGACATTGTCAGCTATGACTGCCGGGTTTCTCGGGTCATCCTCAGGGATCCCTGCCTCAATCTTTCCTACAAGGTCTGCACCAACATCGGCACCTTTTGTGAATATTCCTCCGCCGACCCTTGCGAACAGGCTCACCAGGGAAGCACCGAAGATGTATCCGACCATGAGCTCGGGGTTCCCGAAAATCATGTAGAACGAAATAAGGCCGAGAAGTGCAAGTGAAATAACAGTAAGACCTGTTACGCTTCCTCCCCTGAACGCGATCCTCAGGGCGGGGTTGATTCCCTTCCTGGAGGCAATTGCGCACCTGACGTTTGACCTTATGGAAATATTCATTCCAATGAGTCCTGCTACAGCCGATCCTATGGCCCCGACAAGGAAGCCTATCGAATAAGCCCACGCCTGTGTAAAGTTTCCGCTCGCATCAAACGCTACGAAGATTATGACTGCCAGTATGATCGCTACTATGAAGACCGATGTGTATTGTCTCCTCATGAATGCGTTTGACGCGTCCTTTATGTAATTCGATATTTCCAGCGGCTTCTCTTCTTCTACCTTTATCTTGAGAAGAAGATAGCTCTGGAACACTGCATATAGAAGTCCCACTATGGAGACGACCAATACAAAAATCTCCCATCCTAGTATGGAGTTACCCATGCGCGGGTGATCAGAATTTATATAATATCCTTTTTGCCGAATCCCGCCCGTGCAAACACAAAGAACACTTCGCTATGCATTCTCCCTTATCTCTCTCCCAGAAGATCACCTATAGCAAACGGAGGTTAGCAAAATGCTGCAATTACCTAATCTAGAGGAAACGCAGGATCTCAGATACCTTCTTTCCCGGCTCCACCCCAGCGGACAGGGCTTTCTGGGTGCATCCGGCCACCTTTGCATCAAGAAGTGTTTGCAGATCCTTCACGCCAGTAACCCTCACTGCAAAGTCGCCAAGTTTCTCAGCGGCCTCCAGATTCAGGTACCCACACATAATAAAGCCGTTTTTTCCTCTTAGGATCAGTAGCGGTGCTGAAGGCATATCCATATGAAAGAATTCGAAGTTCTTTCCTCCTATCTCTGTATTTTCCAGTTTCATCATTAATGACTGAAAACATGGGCGTATAAAGAGTTCTCTGAACGCAGGACTTTGGAGGGAATTCCTAGGTACCGGATGATGATTAAACGGACACAATGGTTATATAGAAGTTTATTTTTACCTAATTCGATCAATATGATGGGTAACCAACCGATTTTCATATTAAAGGAAGGAACAAGGAGGGAGACAGGCAAGGACGCCATGCAGGGGAACATAGAAGCTGCAAAAGCCATTGCAACGTCCGTCAGATCGACTCTGGGCCCGAGGGGAATGGATAAGATGCTCGTGGACTCTCTGGGCGATATCGTGATAACAAATGATGGAGTCACGATACTGAAGGAGATGGATGTAGAGCACCCTGCGGCAAAAATGCTTGTTGAAGTTTCAAAGACGCAGGACAGCTTCGTTGGCGATGGTACGACTACCGCGGTGATCATAGCAGGGTCGCTTCTTGCCGAAGCAGAGGCACTCATAAAGCAGAATGTGCATCCGACAGTCATTGCAGAGGGATACAGAATGGCTGCATCCCAGGCAAAGCAGGTTCTACATGAGATGGCAAAACCGGTAAAGATTGAGAACAAGGAACTCCTGCTGAAAATGGCCGGGACATCCCTAAGCAGCAAGAGCGCATCCGGAAACAAGGAGAAACTGTCAGAGATCTCCTACGAAGCGATAAAGAACATTGCAGAGAAGTCAGAAGGAAAGTACACCGTGGACTTCGATAACCTTCAGATAGTGAAGAAGAAGGGAGGAGATATTGATGACACGGAGCTCATTTACGGTATAATAGTGGACAAGGAGAAGGTTCACCCAGGCATGCCTGATTTTGTCAAGGATGCGAAAGTGGCACTCCTTAACGCTGCACTGGAAATCAAGAAGCCAGAATTCGATACCAACATAAGAATCGACGACCCCGCGATGATCCAGAAGTTCCTCTCACAGGAAGAGGAAATACTCAGGGATATGGTAAAGAATATCAAGAAGACAGGTGCGAATGTCCTGATTACTCAGAAGGGAATAGACGATCTCGCACAGCATTACCTTGCCAAGGAGGGAATATATGCCGTTAGGAGAGTCAAGAAGAGCGACATAGACAAACTCGCTAAAGCGACAGGTGCTTCTACCGCATCTTCTATCGACGAACTCTCACCTGCGGATCTGGGATTCGCGGCACTCGTTGAGCAGAAGAAGATCGACGATGACTACCTAACATTCGTCACCGGATGCAAGAATCCAAAAGCACTCAGCATCCTGATAAGGGGCGGAACCGAACATGTCATCGACGAGATTGAGAGATCAATCACCGACTCAATACACGTTGTTGCAGCCGCTGTGGAAGACGGAAAATACACGACCGGCGGAGGATCCTCGGCAACTGAGATCGCCACAAAGCTGAAGGAATATGCAGGCAAGATTGGTGGAAGACAGCAGCTTGCAATCGAGAGATTCGCCAATGCGATGGAGGAGATCCCGAGAGCCCTGTCAGAGAACGCGGGTCTCGATCCAATCGATGTGCTCATCAAGATCAGGAAGAGACATGCAGATGGGGACAAGTACGCAGGTATCAACCTCTACACTGGAGAAGTCGAGGATATGCAGAAGGTAGGCATAATCGAGCCCATCAGGGTTGGAGAACAGGCCATAGAATCTGCAACCGAAGCTGCAGTGATGATTCTCAGGATTGACGACGTAATCGCTACAAAATCCTCGAAGGGAGGGGCTCCTCCAGGCGGAGGAATGCCCGGCGGTGGAGACGGCGGAGAGGATTGATCCTCTCATCCCATTTTTTAGACCAGATCAAATAGAACACTCTTCTCAAGAACCTTTGATTACAGGTTCAGCAGCACATTGATTCTTGTATGAATTGGCAACGTAGGAAAAGTACATCTAACTTAAACTGTTCCATTCATGATGGACGCGTACGAAGTAATCGGGCACATAGTCAGGAAGAATAACGGAAAAGAAGTTTTTGAAACCATTGCCATAAGCTTCCCGGACCCAAGATTCATAAAATTCCACTCCGCAAAGGAGATTGTCAAGGGAACAACTTTGAAATCTGACGGTAAGACTGTAGAAGTTAATGGAAACAGGCTGGACGTGATCGAATCCAGAAGTTCAAGTGACATCTCCCTGAGTCACGACTTTGACATAAAGTACACTGGTGGGTACTCCATCGACGGAAAGACCATCTATCTGGACGAGCATTTTCCGAATTTTCTATCGGTGGAAGGCAAACAGATCGATGCACGGGTGTCCATAGGGCTGCACCATGAACTTCCTGAGAAATGGATGTCCGACAACGAATACGAGTACCCTTACGCGCATGAGGTTGCAACGCACATTGAGAAGTTGTATGTGGAATCACAGGGTGTAACATGGGGAGGCTATTGCAGGGAAGTGGACAAGAACCTCAGGAATGTCTACGGCCATAAACTTGGGAAGACCCCTGTATCGCTGGATCTTGCTCCCTACCTGTACTGCAGGGATAAGGAGGCATTGAAAGAAATCAGGGAGAGTCGCGAAGAATAAACCATTCAAAGCTTCAGTGGGAAAACCGCCTTATCCTGCTGAATGTGTTGAATCAGGGTAAGAGTGCCGGATCAGCACCCGTTGACGAATCGCTTGAAGTTATTCTCATGCGATAGGGAAAATCAACAAGATAATATACCATTCATATTTGGAGAGCCGTGGACAACAAGTACAAGGCAATCTATACCAAGCAGCATTACGGGCTTGTAGGAAAGCACTCAGCTGTAAAGGTATGTCACTGGACAAAGAGCGAGATGACCGGCGGAGAGGGCTGTTACAAGGGAACCTTCTATGGAATCAACTCACACCAGTGCATCCAGATGACTCCTGTCGTGAATGCATGTACTGAGAACTGTTCATTCTGCTGGAGATTCAACGGTTTTGAATCCATGCGGATATCAGACGAGGACGATCCGGAATTTATCCTGGAGGAGTCAATTAAGGCACACAAGAAGCTGCTTTCAGGATTCAAGGGAAACCCAAAAGTCTCCAGGGAGAAATGGGAAGAGTCCCAGAATCCAAAGCACATAGCAATTTCCCTCACGGGAGAACCGACGCTATACACAAGACTGGGAGAATTCATAGAACTGGCTACAAGAAGAGGTTTCAGCACATTCCTTGTCACCAATGGAACCCTTCCCTCTGTACTGGAGCGACTCGACCCGCTTCCAACACAGCTCTATGTCACCGTTGCCGGACCCAACAGGAAGATATTCAACGATCTTCTCAACCCCACTATAGGCAATGCCTGGGAGAACTTCAACAGAACCCTTGAGATACTCCCGTCCCTGAGCACCAGGAAAGTGATCCGGCATACACTGGTCAAGGATGTCAACATGCCGTACATCGACGAGTACGCAGAAATGGACAGGAAGGCTGCGCCTGATTTCATAGAGTGCAAGGGTTATGTGCACGTGGGGCAGTCAATCAGCAGGCTGACGACGGAAAACATGCCCTCCCACGACATGATCATGGATTTCTCGAGGAAAATATCGGAGAAACTCGGGTACGTGTTCACTTCAGACCGGAAGGAGAGCAGGGTTGCTCTTGTATCAAAGGACCCGTCCAGGGCGAAACTGGACTTCAACTCGCTGAATATCCCTGCGGTTCAGGCAGTGTCAGTCTAAGCACTATTCCGACGAATAAAGACCATTAAATCATTCGTTGGAATAAAGGCAGGATCGAATGCTTGACTTCACGCTTTCAGAAGATCAGAACATTATAAGGGAATCTGCAAGACAGTTCTGCCAGAAAGAAATTGCACCGAAGATAAAGGAAATGATCTCCAGGAGGAGAATCCCGGACTCAATTTATGCAGGTCTTGCGAAGATGAACTTTCTTGGCATGACCGTTCCTGAAAAGTACGGGGGAATGGGGGCAGACGCAGTCACCACCGCGGTCGTTGCAGAGGAGATTGCCAGGGCAGATCCGACTGCCTCGATACCCGTCCTTTTCCTTGTGGACAACGCGTGGTCGTATCTCATATCCAAATATGGGACTGAATCGCTCAAGGATAGCATTCTGCCTGACGTGGCCAAGGGCAAGAAGATCATAGGAATTGCGTCCACGGAGCCAGATTTCGGTTCTGACATCGGATCAATGAGATCATATGCTACCCAGGTGGATGGTGGTTTTGAAGTCCATGCAGACAAGTCTTTCATAAGCCTGATGCGGGACGTCAGGGAATCCAACGGAGGCTTTGTTACGGTTGTGAAGACGGACAGGTCCGCCGGCACAAGGGGCGTATCCCTGCTTTACCTGCCGTATTCG
>JAJZLK010000076.1:61360-62147 GCA_021803655.1 Thermoplasmata archaeon | reverse complement strand
TTAACATCGCAAATTTTAGGGAATAGAATTCCATAATGACACAACCGTTCCACATTTCCCGGCATTCTGCGGCACAAAGATTTATTAATTGCTAATCCCTATAGGGATTAGTGGAAGACTGGGTAAAGAAAATAGTAGAGGAGGAAAGGAAGAAGCGAAATATTCCACTGGAAGCTAAACCGCTCAACGGGAACTACTACCTCTACCACTCAACCTCAAGGTATGATCGCACAACCAGGAAAGCAGTCAAGGTCTCCAACTACATCGGAAGGATCACCCGGACGGGCATAACCGAGAAGGCAAAGGAGATCAGGTCAGTCTATGAATACGGCAATTCAGCCCTGGTATATTCACTGTCAGGCGACATGATTGCAAGGCTGCAGAAATATTTCCCTGACAGGTGGCCTGATCTGTATGCCCTTTCCGTGGTAAGGCTCATGGACCCGGTTCCCCTGAAGTCCGTGAAGGATCGGTGGGAGAAGCTCCATGTTTCAAGAGAGATCAAAGCTCACCTGTCACCGAACACCCTGACCGATATTCTCACGGATATCGGATCAGACATGGGCGCACAGATGGACCTTTTCCAGTCCCTCATAACCGAGTCGAAGAAGCTTGCATTCGATCTCTCAAGCATATTCTCGAGATCGGAGAACCTGAACGTTGCCGCGAAGGGTCACAATGCGGATCACATATACCTGCCGCAGATAAACATGGCACTGGCATTCGATCTCGATCAATACCTGCCGGTTTTCCTCAAGCCGGTAGAGGGATCGGTGAGGGACGTGAA
>JAJZLK010000076.1:0-61350 GCA_021803655.1 Thermoplasmata archaeon | reverse complement strand
TACAGGATTCTCATCGCAGGATCTGGCTGAGATCATGCGGATGGAGATGAAGTTCATCATGCCCTTGCGCAGGAACCAGGAGATAATAGATTATGGCATGGAGATGGGATCAAGCTTCGTATATCGTGACAGGGGCATCAGGTCTGGATTCATGAACAGGGACGGGCTGAGGATCTACATGTTCCAGGATCAGATGCTCATGGCGGAGGAATCCTCGACCTTCATAAAGATGATTGCGGAAAAGAAGAGGACACAGAGGGAATTTGATACGGAATCGATCAGGTTCGGGAAGATATCAATCCTGTCCAACGTAAGGGACGATCCTGAGGTGATATACAATCTCTACAAGCAGCGTGAAGAGGTGGAACAGGCATTCGATGCCATGAAGAACGAGCTTGAGAATGACAAATCGTACCTGGGTGACGATGATTCCGTCAGGGGCTATTTCTTTGTATCGTTTCTTTCCCTGTATCTATATTACAGCATATTCGTGCTGATCAGGGCTGCGGATCTCACCAGTAAACTGTCGGTAAAAGACGTGCTTCTGAAATTCTCAAAGGTATACAAGATAGTCAGGGGAAACAAGGAAACACTGAGCGAAATACCTTCGGGCGCTGAAAAGATAGACGAGATGCTTGGAACCAATATATTCCCTAAAAAGTTGCGGAGTTAAGGTGGAAAAATTACGGTAACTGCCTGATACCCCATATCAGCGAAAAAAGCGGAAAGCGCTATGAAAAGAACGTCCCTTGTGCACCACGATTCAGTTCTTGAAGCGCTACTCTGAGTTTTCTCCATACAAAGTGTATTGACCTTATCTTATTTTTAGATTGTTGGCAGCTGGTGTTTGTCAGCAAAGATGAGGATGAGGCTGGCTCGAGTGAAGATGATGGAAGAGGGCCTGAAGATCACATGCACAGCCTGAGGCAGCATGATATACTGGCGATGTCTTCCGAAACCTCTGAGGTATCTTCGGGTGTGCTCTGATAGTGCTCCAATTCTGCTTCCTATAGTCCCTCTTACATCAGATTCCATCTTATTTCCTGTTTTTATTGGGATTGCCTTTTATCTTCAGTCTCCCTTTGGTGCGTGCCACCTGGTCCAGCAGGTTTCCTGGCAAATATTGCACTTAAAAACGATTCATGCTCCTTCTTGATGGAAAAATATGTGTATCGCCAGGCTTCCCTTTTGTTGAGAAGACCAGCACCGTACAATTTCTGCAGATGCACAGTAACTGTAGGCTGTGGTAATCCGAGAGACTGCTGCAGTCTGCACGCACAGACTTCTCCTTGTTTCATTGCAATGGCTAATATTGCCAGTCTTGTTCTGTTGGAAAGTGCGCTCAGGAGTTCACTCAACTCTTTAAAAATCCCTTCATCAATGATGTTAAACTGTCCCACTTCACATCCTTCAAAGTCTTCTTTCATGCCTTGCTCACCCCAACTGAGGCTTTTATATTGTTGATCCTCGTTTCCCTGTTAATCTGGATCCATACAAGGAACAGCATCAGCGGTATCTCGAGTAACGGACCTATTGCGGTGGTAACTGCAACATAGGGATAAGAGGAAAAGGCAACCACTGCTATGGCAATGCTTATCTCAAAATCCCGCGCCGAAACTGTGAAGCCTATGGCGGTGGAATCTTCGTAATTGTACCTTGCCTTCCTCGCGGAAAAGTAACCGACATGGAATAGCGCAAAATAGAATATCAGCATAACAGCTCCCACCATCCAGACCAGGGAAGGGTACAACAGGATCCCTTTTCCCTGGCTCCAGAATATCACCAGGATCGTGAACAGCAGAGCCAGAGTCTGTATCGAACTAAGAGCGTTCAGGATCCTTGAGAAATATGTCTTCTTCTGCAAGAGCTTCCTGGTTACCAGGCCTGCAACAAGAGGTAGTGCCAGATACAGCAAGACGCTCTCCAGTATCAGGAACGGACTTATCACTACAGAGGTTCTGGCGAGTATATAGACAAGTACCGGAGTAGTTACGACCTGTATCACAGAATTCCACGCAACGAAAGATACTGCCTTGGACATGTTTCCGTGGGCGAGATTTGTCCAAACCATCACCATCGCTATACATGGAGCTACTCCGAGCAGAATGATCCCCACGTAGACCTGTGTCGCAACGGCCGAGCTGAGCAGACTGAAATGAGAAAATATTACGAAAAAGAAGAGGTAGGCAAGACCGGCCACAAGGAATGGAGCTATGGCATAGTTCAGAAACACCATGAGGCCTACTGTTCTGATGTCTCTGATACTTCTCCCCAGTTCCCTGATGTGGATCCTGGTCATTGCGGGGTAAATCATGAAAAAAATGCCTACGGGTATACCATAGTCGGATAACGGCCCAGACACATATGATACACGTAGCCCCAGAAACAGTCCCAAGACAATCGCAACTGCAACAAACAGAGGGAACAGCATTGTCTTTAGATCTAGCCTGCCCATCACTTTCACTCCCTGATGAATCTTAACATTTCTGGAATCAGGTGATCAATCTGGAAGTGAGTCTTTCCTGACATAATATTCCTGGAACTCCTGATATAAGGCAGATCGACGTACTTTGCTCCCCTCGATTCTATTTCTCCCTTTATCGACGGGTGTCCCGTGATTTCCTTCCCGTCCAACAGACCAGCCTCTGCAAGCAGTAATGGCGCGTGGCAGATTGTTGCAAATGTTGATCCCTCGGACGACATATTCTTTATTATTTCTGCAGTTTCTGGGCGTTTTATCAGATTGCCTGGAGAGTTTGCTCCCGGGATATATACCAGATCGTATTTTGTGTCGATGGAACCGAGTAACTGTGTGGGTTTAACACCATCAAGCCCATAAACACCCTTATACTCCCTGTCTTCGAACGCCATCACATCAAAATTGATCTTCTCCTCCTTAAACCTGTAATAGGGTATCCACAGTTCAAGGTCGTGGAATCCATCGTCAATCATTATTCCAACTTTCTTCGTGAAACCACCATCTGTCATTATCATATTATCATATTAATATGTTATGATATAATTTGAGCACCAATATGAACCCCCCTTTCCATACCAGCAGTGCGTCGGCAAGTCCGGTAGGCTGATTTCACACGAAATATACCCGTCTTTTGTTGCACTCAATTTTTCTTCACATTCATCGGCCTTGTTTTCTGGATTGTGGCATTCGCGCAAAACATTAGGCGAATCCCAACCGGTCCATTCCGGAGAAAGTTCTCGCTTGTGCCAAATATTGTTCGTCCATAACTTATTACTTAACAGCAGTTGATAGAGAAGTGCTTCAATGAGGCGGCACTCAACGTGGAGATCGCAAGTCTGAGGGCCGTATGGCAGAAATACTTAATACAGCTTACCGTATATACGGCTAGATGGTTAAAACCAAGATAACAGTGTCGGTCGAAAAACCAGTAATAGACCGTGCAAAGCTGGCCCTCCTGAAAAAGAGAAGAACACTCAGTGATTTCATTGAAAAGTCACTCCGTTCTCTTTCCACCTCAGAAATCCTTGATGATCTTTGTAAAGAACTTAACCTCCATTGTGGATACGTAAGCGGAGAAGACGTTGAGAGGAACAGGCCGGATCTTTCGGGAAGAGCGGATTCAGCGGCAGAAGTTGGGAAGATGAGACATGGACGAATCTCGCGTCTATCTTGATACCAGCATTCTGATCAAGAGGTACGTTAAGGAGGAGGGCAGCGATATGGCCGATTCCTATTTCCGTAAGGCCCAGCGCGGAGAGACAGTTATTTGCCTATCTGAGATCAATCTTGGCGAGGCGACAGTGGTTTTTGACAAGTATTCCAGAAGAATGAGAATAGACGCAAATTCTAGACTCCAAACAATGCTGAGTGAGTTGAAGAGCCTTGAAAGATCTTCCTCGGTTGAAGTATATCCAGTAGGCAGTCATTTAATTCGAAAAGCCATCAAAACCGTTTTAGAACAACACATATACATCATTGATGCAATTCAGCTGGAAACGTGCATTGAGGCTCATGGAACTGTGTTCTGCTCTGCAGACAAGGAACTTAACGCGACAGCCAAGAGAATTGGGATAGAGACTGTCCTGTAGGACCCAACTAACTTTTTTCCTTGTATTCTTCTGCGCTTATGTTCAGGCCGAAACAAATATTTAAGCTGCGCCATAAACATAGATCTTACATTAACTCGGCCTTCGACTTCCAGTATCACTGAAGTGTTGCAACAAGAACCGAAGGAATGATTACTATCCATGCAAACAGATACATGAAGTTCAGAGGAAATGCCCTTATGCTCACCTTCTCGATAAGTGGCGTTACTATGAGATCCACTACAACCGTGAACATCAATGCCGCTACGCCCACTTCCAGTCCCGTCCAGTACGAAATAGCCGCATTAAATATCTCAAGCATGATTCTTGTGGTAACATAAAATGAGAGAATGCTACAAATAGGAACAGTCAGTATCGCCAGATAGGCTGGTACGCTTTTGATCATATCGACATATCCAAGGTTTTTCTGGACCTTAAAGACCCTGAAATAAACGAGGAAAAATATGCTTCCCAGAATCCAGAGCAAGACACAGCCAATTACTGGGATAAGAACGAAAACTGCTATGCTTACCACGCGTGTTCCTCTACGCAATTCGCATAGGCAGGAATCTAATAAGATTGTCGTTGTGAACTTCCGGCTTCAGTACTCGCCAGCATCCTGTGATTTGGCGCGTTCACAGGTCCTAATAATACTGCATGCTCAAATCAAAACTGTGTCCTGGTCCCACAAATAGCTGGAGTGACATTATTTCATGGATTTTATCTCACGATACAGTCGTATTGCAGCCAAACTGGTTCGCCATACCTTATTTATACGGATTCCCGGCAGCTCCCCCTGGTTGATCCTGAGTGCCATATATTTTGGGGAGTAATCGGTTGCATGTACTTCCTTGACTTCATTCAGGGTCATGAGCCTGTCTTCCTCAGTTCCGATCTTGTCCAGAATGAAGACAAGCGATCTTGCCATGTTTGTTTTCAGAAATCGTACAAGCTTATCTGTTCCTCCGGAATAGGCGTGCTCAAGCGCATTCAAATATGCACTTCGGTCATAAGGTAGGATGTTCATGATCGGCCAGTTGTGGTTGAGAAAGTGTATGTTGAGCAATAATCTTCCAACCCTTCCGTTTCCATCCGAGAAAGGATGTATAGATTCAAACCCGAAGTGTGTTTCAGCTGCCTGGAGAAACACATCCTTCCTGCTCAGTTCCGATGCAATATAATTCTGCTCCCACTTCTGGAGAATAGAGAGAAGCTTTTCCACTCTTGGTGGAGTATGTCTGGAACCGAATATCCTGACATTGACCCTTCTCCATTGCCCCGCGTCCAAAAGAATCCCGTGGAATGTCAACTGGTGTAGCGTCAGTGCGCTTTCCATATTCACTGAAGCAATCTTGCACTTGACTATTTCAGTCAGCGCCGACATGTGTTGAGTCGTCTCCAGCAGGTCTCTCACTGGCCTGTTTGGGACTGTAAGGCCTTTTTCAATTATGGTCGTTACCTCCTCAAGAGTCAGGGTATTTCCCTCTATCGCGTTTGTTCCCCAAGTATTCAGTATGAATGCTTCTTGAAGTGTTTTCTCCGGCATATTTCGGATAAGACCACGATCCAGCACTTTTTCCCTCAGCTTGTCCAGTATGTATCTTTCCATATGCCAAAGAAGAATACATATTCTCTATTTAAAGAAATATAGAAATATAACCACCTTTAATAATTTCCATACAACCAAAATAGCATCCAATCTTCCTCTTCATGAATTGCACTCGATGCGTTCGCAGCTCGATTTATGTTTAGTGTTCTCTTCCCGTTTTGGGCAACCCCCGACAGGCCCATATTTTATTCTCAATGCTCTGGAAATCCACCATCCAAGTCGCTTTCAACCCTGGGGGCAGAGAATAGGCTTTATTGCCATACGGGGTGAACACACATAAGCAGGTTATTCAGGCGAACCAGTTCATGCTCCCGGTAGGTTGAGTACAACTCTCTTATGTCCTTCATGATCCAATTGCCAGCCCATTTCAAACGGTATAGCCACGAATCGCTATCGTTTCCCCGCTACTGCAATCCACATATTCTCGGGAATATTCACAATTATCTTTTCATCAGTTCCGGAAATCGGCTCCTCGTGCAGACTGTAATGTACGGAGATGAAGAAATCAACCAATCCGAAACCTGGATAGAATGTCTCGCCTTCCTTAGCACCTCTGGATAACACTATAGCACCTGCCGAATTTCCCACTATGATGCCTCTGAACTCCCGCAATCTGTCCTGCAAGGATCTTTTCTCAAGTTCTTCATACAGTGCACGAGGATCTCCACCTGGGAGATAGACTACGTCAACTGAATCGAATTTCCTGACTGTCACGCGTTCTGTGTCTTCCCGCTCCAGGAACCGTACTTCCTGAAATCCATTACTGGAAAAGTATCCGTGCAATATTGCCCTGTATTCCGCTTCCTTTTCACCGGAATCTGAGGTCCATGGTATGATCATAATTTTCTTTGACCTGGAAAGCTCTCCAACTCTCCTTATCAGGGATTCGTTTGTTCTCCTCTTTACATCCTCACCTCCCTGCAGGATAATAATCTGCGAATCCATATACAAGTTAAGCAAGTGAGATGCTAAGAACCTATGTTTTCTCAGTATTCCCCTAATACATTGGCAGACCCCCGACTGCAATATCAAACGCAGAGGTTGTAGAATCCCATGGCGCTATTCCAATTGGCTTTCGGCTTTAAGCATCTTTGTGTTCAGCTGTGATCGCCTGTTTGATCTTGGTTCAGATAAGCATGGGAAGATTCAAGAAATGTGACTTTATGTGGGAATTCACACAGTCAGCGGACGTACTCTATGGACACACAGGACATCCTGAATCACCGCCTCATCAGTCAAAGCATTTGTGGTGTTACACCGAAAAAGCCTGAAGAAGTAGTGTACAGCCTTGGTGCAATGCAGGCCCAGGACTATAACTCTGCATTGTGGGCCATTGGTCTCAGATGCAATGGAGATACCACAATGTCTGACATTCATACCAGCATAGATGAAAGAAAGATAGTCCGGACTTGGCTTATGAGAGGTACTCTTCATTTTGCGTCCTCCCAAGACGTACGCTGGATGTTGAGTCTATTCGCGCCTCGTCTCGTCAGCACGGCGAAGTTGAGAGACCGTCACCTCGGACTTTCTGATGTAGATGTTGACCGGGCGAAATCACTCTTCTTTGAAGCTCTTCACAGTGGAAAGCAACTTGCCCGCGATGAGTTGTACAGGATACTTGAGGAAAACGGTTTACGTTCAACGAAAACCCTGGGATACCACATGCTGTATAGGGCTGCGTGGGATGGCCTAATATGTTTTGGTTCGCACAATGGAAAACAACCCGCTTTTGCACTTCTTGACGAGTGGGTTCATGGAGGGACTGAACTGACAGGGGAGGAGGCTCTTGGGGAACTAGCACTCAGGTACTTTACCGGTCACGGTCCTGCGACTCTCAACGACTTCGCATGGTGGTCAGGGCTTAAGGTGACAGATGCAAAAATCGGCCTATTGAAAACCTCTTCAAAACTTAAGAAGGAAGTAATCGGAGATATAACGTATTACGGTTCAACCAAGACTCCTGCTCCCATTAAGAATAGGCAAACCGTACATCTCCTCCCGGCTTTTGATGAATACTTGGTTGGTTATGAAGACAGGTCCGCGATGCTCGGAAACAAGCAGACGCGGGAATGGATAAATAGCGGAAAAGCTGTTGTGCACAGCAACGGTGTATTCGCACCAGTCATAGTAATTGACGGAGAAGTACTCGGCACATGGAAAAGGACACAGACTGAAAAGAACGCTGTGATCATTCTTACCCAGTTCACAAAGCTCAGCGGGGAACAACTTTCCGATGTCAGATCTGTTGTGGAAAGATACGGGAAATTTTTCCAGACTGACACAATTCTCAAGATTAACTGAATCCAGCCTTATGTCACGTTGTCATCAGGTTCAGGATTCGCGGACAATCGAAAGATTCCGGCAATATATCGTGACCGGCCTGCAGTTCCTTCCCAAAAAAAAGTGTTGTTCAAGAAGACCATTCAGGTACCACGTGATCCTGAATCCGCAAAATAGCTCTTAACGATGTCTTACCAACATTTGCAGACTATTTCTCGATCCACTTTTCTCCCCACTGCATAAGTTCCCTGAACACCCCGGAAAGATCTTTTCCCTTGTCGCTGAGGCTGTATTCCACCCTGAAGGGCTGGGTGCTCCTGACGTTTCTCAGCACTATCCCGTCCGAGGTGAGGGACTGCAGCGTCCTGGATATGGTCTTTGCGTTGGAATTCCCTATTCTCCTCATGAGTTCGTTGAACCCTGAGGGGCCATCCGAAAGATACCTGATAATAATCAGCTTCCATTCTCCCCCGACTGCCTTTATCGACTCTACCATCGGGCATATTTCAGTTTCTCTTTCTTTGTTAATGCTCAGAGAGGCTTGCATTTCTGATACCTGGTGACACTCATGCCACCTTAACTATTTAACTATATTTGTTATACTCACTTCCCTTTGGCAACCAATGCCCGGGGGAACACGGTGATAAACAATGGAACGATGGGTAGTTGACAAAGCACATTCAGAAATTGAGTTTTCGGTCAGGCACATGATGATATCAACTGTCAAGGGACAGTTCAAGGATTTTGAAATAGATCTTAACGGATCGCCGGATGAACCTGAGAAGGTTTCAGTCAATGCAAGGATAATGACGGCCAGCGTATACACCAGGGACGAAACGAGGGACGGCCATCTTCGCTCCGCCGATTTCTTCGACGCAGAGAAGCATCCGGTGATGACATTCAAATCAGACAAGGTAAAGGCATTGGACAAGAACCACTTTGAGGTATCCGGAAGCCTGACTATCAGGGATGTCACGAAGCCGGTAACACTCTCGGCAGAGATCGAGGGAAGAATAAAAGATCCCTACGGAAAGGACAGGATCGGTCTGTCAGTAACCGGAAGCATCAACAGGAAGGATTTCGGGCTTCAGTGGAACATGATCCTTGAAGGCGGAGGACTCATGGTGGGCGACAAGGTAAACATGACTTTCCATCTTGAAGCAACAAAGAACGAATGAATCTAACGTGTTAAGTCACGTTTGGTGTAAACTCCGGGAGATGATGTACTGATGGCGCTTCTGGGAACAGCGTACGTTCCCAATACTCCCACGCTCATAGGCAACCTTGGAGTAAGGCATGAGAATACAATCAAGGCCCTTTCCCGCATCGGTGCGGGAATCGGTCACCCTGAAGCAGCCATAGTGGTAACGCCTCATTTCGTTACCGGAGGGTCAATAGGGGTGGTTTCCAGCCCAAGGCTGAGACAGATATATGATTTCTATGGGTTCCCCGATGAGTTCTACAAAGTCCGCTATGAGCCTCCAGGGTCTCCCACGATAGCCGGGGAGATTCTAGAGGCTGCATCTGGGAGAGGGTTGCCTGTCTCGATGGCAGAAAACTGGGGGCTTGATCACGGAGCATGGTCTCCACTGATTCACATCTTCCCGGATGCTGACATACCAGTCATTCCGGTATCCATCTCCCCGGAACTTGGAATGGGAGTTCACGAGGCATTTGGACGCGTCCTGAGAGAAGTCAGTCAAAATCACAATATCTGCGTCATTGCAACGGGATCGCTAATACACAGGCTTGATCTGTTTCACAGCAGAAATTCCTCTGTTCCGAAATACGCGCAGGATTACCTTGATACAGCCTTGAAGGCGTTCAGCAAAGGAAATTGGGAGGATCTGTGGAGTGTTTCTGGAGAATTGATGAGTGCAGCGTCCCCGGAAGGTGGAGAACTCCCCCTAAGAGTTGTTTCTGGGGTTGTCGGAGAGAATTATACCGCCATAATCCATTCGAGTGAGATCGAGTTCAGTGCTGCGTCCCTGACCACGGTCACCTTTGTGTCCTCCTCGGACATCGGTGACTGAGGTCAGGAATCAACTGCTGAAGCTGGTTCAAAGCTGCTAAGTCTGTGTGAAATATGCTGAACTACTTGGCTAAGCCACCTATTACGGGCATCGCGATGTCAACGCCATTGTATGCTTTGTATCCAACATATATGCCAGACAGCCACAGGATAATTACCACCAAATTCACTATCCACGAAATTGGGTATAGTTCAAGCGGGAAAATCGAGGGAATGATGCCTATCACGAATATGATCACTCCAAGCAGAATTGCCTGGATTGAGTGGAACTTAAGATCCTTGTTCTTGCTCCCATACATGACGTACACAATTATGCCTGACAGCCATGTTAGCAGGTAACAAAATATGAAAATTATTCCATCTTCTCTCTTTTCTGACATTCACACCAGACCTCTTTTTTTAAACGTTCAGCTGGAGAGGACGAATCCTATTCCATGGCACACACCTTGAGTCGGTACTAACTCGATGTGATACCTCCATCCTCTTCTGCTGAAGTGATAGCACACATGGAGGGATAAGTCTTTGCGTGGTTACAAAACAACTTCCATTGAATAGTGATCTTACGGAAAGACGGAAGCAAACTGATTGCGCTTACAAAGAGATAACAACAACCAACGGATAGATGCTGATCCCAGAGGAAAATGCTATATTAGGCACATTCCCTTTAGTTAGATCATGACAGAATCTCCATTCAGATATCTCTCAAATATATACGGCCTGAACCACTATGAACTGGATTACCCGCTGAAGAACGTGATGAAATATTTTGGACAGGACATGTCCGGACTCGCGGAACTCGGGGATTTCGCGGGCAGGGAGCTTTATGAGATAGCTGAACACGTTGACCGGCAGTCCAAACCGGTCCACGTAATGTGGGGAATAAACGGGGAAAGAGTAGACAGGGCTCTCCTTGACCCGTCTGAAAGGTGGGCGCTTGAGAGGCTCATGACAGAGTTCAGGGTAAATTACCATCCATACAACAATGGAGACTGGCACAGGCATTTCACGTCAATCTACCTCATATCCGACCCGGGAATGGGCTGCATCCTGACTATCACCAACCAGACAGCTTACGCGATCAGCAAATACGGTAATGACAAGATGAAAGACTACTTTGAAGGACTGACCGGGCAGAACGGAAAAGTGCTCTACGGCGCAACATGGTTTACCGAACTTCAGGGCGGGAGCGATCTCGGACAGAACCTGGTCAGTGCGGCCCAGCACAACGGAAAGTGGAAGATATCAGGAGACACTAAGTATTTCGCCAGCGGTGGAGGTCTTGCCGGAGTGGCAATCGTTTCGGCGAGACCGGAAGGTGCACAGGAAGGGGCAAAGGGACTGGGACTCTTTCTCGTTCCCGAATTCAATGAGTCTGGAGGCAGGAACTTCAAGGTGAGAAGGCTCAAGGAGAAGAGCGGGACGGTCGGGGTTCCCACTGGAGAGGTTGAGTTCAATGACTCTGAGGCGTTCGCGCTTGGAGACATCTCCAAGGGAATATACTACATAATGGAAAACCTCATGATATCCAGGCTTTCCAACGCAATGGCAGCGCTTGGAATCGCAAGGAAGGCCTATCTTGAGTCATATTATTATGCACAGAAGCGGGTTGCATTCGGTAAGAAGCTCATCGAACATCCCCTGATCCTCAGGGACCTCATGGACATGGAAGTGTATCTAGAGGGAACAATGGCGCTTGCATTCAAGGCAGTGGATGAGTTCCAGAAGACCTTCGGTGACAAGCCGCCATATTCTGCCCGGTATCATTATGCAAGAATGCTGACGCACATTGCAAAGAACCTCACCGCAGACATGGCATCATACGTGACGAGGATGGCAATGGAACTGCATGGAGGGCTCGGTTTCCTGAGTGAGTTCCCCATAGAGAGGCTACACAGGGAGGCGCTGATAACACCCATATGGGAAGGACCGAGCAATATCCAGGCACTGGACATGCTTGAGGCAATGGTGAAGAAGGGGTCGCACAAGACCTTCATTGCCGAGATGGAACTGATGAGGAAGGATATCCGTGAGGGAATGGATGCTTTCGACGGTTCCCTGAAATCTGCCAGATCTTCGATAGACTTCATCTCCTCTGTGTCGGGAGACGACCCCCAGTTCTTTGCAAAAGATCTCGTCAACACTCTGGGACACACCTTATCGGCGGCACTGCTGATTCACATGGGAAATGTCCTCCACCTCCCAACCATGATCTCCGCAGGAAAGTTCTATTTCAGGAGATTCGTTGAAAGGAAGGACTATTCTCCGGGAGCCTTGGCAGATTGTGCCGCCATAGTTTCCGTCGACAAACCTTCCAAAGAAGGTGATCTAAAGTGAATTCGGGATTCAGGGTTGGAGACCTGCTCCAGAGGGCTTCTGATCTTTTTCCAGGCAGGAGGGTAATCTGGGAGAAGGGCTCTATGACTTACAGGGAGATGCGTGATCGGGTACACCGGCTGGCCGGATCCCTGACGGGACTGGGAGTCCACAAAGGATCTGTTATTGCGGTTGCAGACTGGAATTCAAGGGAGTTTGCGGAGATGTTCTTCGCCGCCGCACTTACGGGAGCGGTCGTCTATCCAATCAATATTCGTCTGCCCCCGGAACTTGCCATCAGGACAATAAAGGAATCCGGCGCCGAGTGGTTCGAAGTGTCGAAAGACTTTGTCCCGTTCGCTGCAGGCGCCGGCGCATCACGTGACAGGACAATCACCATAGGTGACGGTGACGGGCTCACGCATGAATCCCTTGTAAAGTCAGGAAAACCTCTTCAGGCAGGTACAGAAGTCAGCGGAAAGGACCCATATTCCATACTGTTCACCTCCGGAACTACCGGTCCTCCAAAGGGGATTCTATACACTCAGGAGAAAGTCGTATCCGGTGCAATGGGAATCGTACACCAGCTTGGTCTTTTCAACACACCTGCTACCCTGAACAGCAATGACGTCATAATGCCCCTCATACCATTTTACCATCTCTGGGCCTGGGGGTCACTGTTCCATGCGACATATCTCGGATCAGATTACGTTCTCGGCGGAAGATTCGATCCACAGAAAACCGTGGACATGATAGACAGGCATGGGGTAACGTGGATAAACGGAATCCCGACAATGATCCAGGAAATCATGAGGGTTGATACGTCAGGCAGACTGAAGGGCCTGAAAGCAATAGTGGGCGGGTCAGCTATCACCACTGCTCTTGCCGGTGCCATGCACGACAGAGGGATTGTGTTCTCAACAATATATGGAGGGTCTGACATGCTGGCGACATCCATATCACTTCTCCGCGACGGATCAGCGGAGGCTGCTGATGAGATCAGGAACATAACCCATCCGGTTCCTTTCAGCATGATATCAGTACGTGATGAGAATGGCAATGAGAAGCCCAGAGGAGAGATGGGTGAACTCTGGGTTGGTGCCCCATGGCTGCCTGACGGGTACATGAACGATCCGAAAAGATCCGGCGAATCCTACGTGAAGGGGTGGTTCAGGACTGGTGACATTGCCCGGATCACGGACTCGGGAGGCATACAGATCATGGATCGGCTCAAGGATGTCGTGAAGAGTGGAGGGGAGTGGATTCCCACAAGCATCCTGGAATCTTTCATATCCGAGATTCCTTCGGTGGAGTCTGTGGCGGTCGTGGGGAAACTTGACAGCAAGTGGGGAGAAAGGCCGGTTGCCATGATAAAGCAAAGGGCGGGTAGTTCCCTTGAAGCAGCAGAGGTCGTTGCTCACCTGTCCGGATGTGCGGAAAAGGGAAGGATTGTGAAATGGTGGATACCGGAAGAGATCATATTCATCCCTGAGATGCCGTTGACCAGCGTGGGAAAGATAGATAAGAAAATGCTGAGGGAGAAGTTCCTGAAATAGGAGACGTTCCAACTAAGGCGATTGAGCAAGGACAGGTCCTTGTTTCGCCGGATCAGTCTCCCTTGCTCCTCTCTCCCGCCTGTGCCTTTCCGGGCTTTGTCTTGCCATATGTACCGGAAACAACCCATGGAGGTTCCACCGGGTCGAAGGGTTCCATTCCGTCTATGGAGAACTCCTCAAGAATCTTCTCGTCCACGTCCACGCCGATGCCGGGTTTCCCTGATAGGCTCAGATAACCGCTGTCCATGGAATATCCGCTTCTCACCACCTTCTTCTTCCAGTCAGGCCAGAACTCCTCGAAACTCTCCTGTATCAGGAAGTTCGGGATCGTGTAGTCCACGTTGAGGGTTGCAGCAGTCTGGATGGGGCCGAAGGCGTTATGGAAAGCCATTGGTATCCCGAAGGCGTCCGCAACTGCGGCAATTTTCTTGCCCTCGAGTATGCCCAGTGAATTGGTGATATCCGGTTGCGCTACGTCCACCGCACCCATGCTGATCAGTTTTGCAAATTCTGTCTTGTTGAGAACTCTTTCTCCTAGGGCAACAGGTATTCCTACCTCCCTCCTGAACTCCGGCAGCAGGTGTTCAAGTTCCGGATGCAGCGGTTCCTCTATGAAGAAGATACCATGCTTTTCCAGTGACTTTCCCACGGCGATTGCAGCGCGTTTTGAAAACCGCCCATGACACTCAATCAGGAGATCGATTCTGTCACCAAGCTCCGTTCTCATTTCCTGCACTATGGATTCTGCCGACTTCAGCCCGTCCCGGTCAATTGTGTCGAAGTTCGGACCGAATGGGTCGAACTTCAATGCGGTGAATCCTTTCCGTACTGTTTCCTTCGCTGCTCTTACAAAATCATCTGGGGTAATGCAGTTTGAGTACCAGCCGTTCGCGTATGCCCTTATCCGGTCCCGCATCTTGCCGCCGATCAGGTTATAAACCGGCGCACCGAGAGTTTTGCCTATCAGGTCCCAGCTTGCTATTTCAAATGCGCTAAGGGCAGATGTGGCCTCCATTGACTTAGAAAGGTAGAAAGAATTCCTGTAAAAATTGCGCAGGTTATTCTCAACTTCAAAAAAATCTGCGCCTGAGAAAACCCTTTCCACTTCCTTCATGCTCTCCTTCACCGGAAGTGTCATCAGGGTTGTCGGAGCTTCACCGAACCCAACGGTTCCATCAGAACTTGTAAGCTTGAGCAGCAGTATCGTGGAACTCCACGGAGACGAAACTTCCCTCCCCCTCTCTCCAAGTTCCAGAATCTCTATGCCCGTTATCTTAGAATTCATGGCTAAAGAGTTTTTCACCGTATAAATCAGTTGCGCATTGTCCTGGTGTGTTGCATATTGTCCGGAATTATTTACAAAGCGTAGGAGGACCATTCATGGCCTTATCGGCTGTCCTGAGCCCTCCAGCGTGACACCTCGTCCTTCAGAAGATCAGAGTTCGCTTGTTCCTCTCCTTTCTCGCCTGTATGTCTCTGGCTTCCTTATATAACCGCATCTTGTCGAGTATAATCACTCCGTCGCCCGCATTATGTGTATCGCAAATACGGACGTTTGTACCAAACTACGTGTTAGCAACACGATGGGTGTAAACAGCATACTGAAGGATCTGTGCCCTGTCTCAGCTTATTATCAGAGACGTTTGTGACGATCACAAGGAGATCGGTCACATCAAGGCCATCGTTCGAAATGGAGGTCGGCAAAAGAGTGCTTCCGGAGACCATGCTCACAAGGAAAAAAGTTGGTTATGTGAACTTTGTCGAGACTACGCAATAGCGGTCAATGCGTTGTTTGCGATCCGTTGGTGCAGACTGTTTGTTGCCTTACAGATGACGGAGCAAGAAAGTTCCGACCCTCAGGGAGGAGATGATGTCAGCCGGAATCAGATGTCCGCCAAGCCTTATCTACGATGGTCACCTTTTCATTGTATGAAGCCAGTAGTGATTACGCCTATGATCACCCCTTTTGGAACAGACGGCAAGATAGATTTTGACATGACCGGTCACTTGCTTAAGAGGCTTTCAGGTTTTGGAGTTGATGGGGTTTTCCCTCTGGGTTCCACCGGCGTCTTTCCCTGGATCGGCTTTGAGGAGAAGAAGTCACTCCTCGGTTATATTGCAGAATACTCCGGCAGCATGGAGGTGTATGCCGGTTCGGCTTCCCCCAACGTCGAGGAGTGCATAGAACTCGCGAGGATGGCCCTTGACTTTGACTGCGACTATGCAATAATACTCCCGCCTTACTACATTGCCCCAAGCGTGGAGGGGATGGGTTCATTCTTTTCCAGGATACTTGGATCGGTTGACATAAAATTCATGCTTTACAACATCCCGCAGAATACGGGTTCAACGATTCCGGTTGATCTTATAGAGGCACTGAAACGGGAACATTCAAATCTTGTCGGGATCAAGGACAGTTCCGGCGATATGAGATATCATGAAAGACTGCTGAGGTTCAAGTCAAAGGATTTCAGTGTCCTCCAGGGACAGGACGATCTCTTCATGCAGTCTGTCCTCTTGGGAAGCAACGGTGGAATCTGTGGAACAACCAACCTGGTTCCACAGGTTACCCGGATAGCTCAACTGGTTGAAAATGGGGATATTGCAGAAGCTACCAGGATCCAGCTTGAGGAGGTGAATCCCCTAATGGATGCACTAAATTCGGCGAAGTTCCCTTCCGGTTATTATTACGGGTTCTACAGAAGTTCCGGCTTCAATGGCGGATACAGGCTTCCAATGGTTGAGCCAAACCCAGATACAGCCAGGAGAATAGATGCGGTCTTGTCAGAAATGGGACAGGAATAGACGCGTCGTTTGTGCGACATGGGATAATCTGCCAATCCTGACCGGGATCAGCAGCGTATTCTGTTTTCCCCGTGTGGATCAGAAATAGGCCCAGAAATTATCCTGCCACAGATCGTACTCTTCCGTCACCTTCTTGATCTCAATCGGTTTGAATTCATGACTCTTCTTTGCCTTGGCATATTTTAGCATAAGTTGATCATAGTCCAGATGTGCGAGCCTGTCGAACGTATCCCTGATCAGTTTCTCATTGTGTGGATGGAGTTTTGTTACCTTCCCTCCACTGTACAGCACCTTGAAGAATTTCTTGTCCTCCAGCGTCACGAGAAATACATTCCAGTGCACCTGCAACTGATCTGAAACTTCAAGACCGGTAAGATCAGCAAGGGCTTCCACTGTCCTCACCCCTTCCTTGTCATCTTTCAGCTGGAAAGATATCTCCACTCCTTTTTCCATGTAGGTTCATGCTGTTTCTTTGTATTTAAGGAGTTATGTTACAATTGTCGAAATTAATTTTCCCGCGGCCATTGAACCTCATTCCATGTGCTTGACGATCCTCTCTGCGCACTGACTGGGAGAGAGAACTGAAGTATCCACTGAAAGACTCTCCACGAATGGGATCAGTTCTTCGATCTCACGGAACAAGAGAAGTTCTTCCAGCCTCTCCCGGTTCATCAGCTTGTTGTGTTCCTTCCTGGATTCATTGCCTATTCTATCCAGCAGGATATCTCTTGGACACTGGACCCTGACGAAGGTAATCTTTCCTCCGCCGTTTGACACTGTCTCCATCATTTCCCTGATGAAAGAGTCGTCAATCCTCAGCGCGTAGACAAAGGTAAAGATCAGGTCTACAGACTGTGAGACAGCCTCCCGGAAAATGCTGATCCTGAGCTCCTCGACAATTCTGTTGAATGGTTCCGATCCCATAGGAAAGACTTCAAGGGCAGCCCGGTTGGTTACGTTATTCTGCAGGAGCCGGTAGCCCGTAATTTTCTGCAGTTCCTTCGCCACAGTCAGTTTCCCTGCTGCTGGCGGGCCGTAGAGGACTATCAGGTTCATGGAGGTTGTATCGCTGAGGGATTATGAAGCTGTTTGCGTTGCTTACGGCGATGACGTATGGATTCACCCCCATGAGCCCCGGATGATGAACTTCTTTGAATCACCCACACTTCCCGTTCATGAGCCTGAGGTCTGTGATGACTGACATATTGCGGAGAGGAAACGACTTTGCAAGAGTCCGTAAATTCTTTAATCCGCAGGGCATATTGAAGCCCAGTGAGTGAAGTATTCTTCAAGTCCATATCCAGCGGAAGCAGGGGAAACTGCGCGGTTTTGTGGGATTCCAGCGACCTGATAATAATTGATTTTGGAATATCATACAGGAGGTTTCGCAACGCAACAGATTCCTTTCTTCCCGAAGGCCTGAACACCTCCGCATTTGTGTCCCATGAGCATTCGGATCACTCCTCCGGACTCAAGACCCTGAAATCAAAACATGAAGTGGACGTTTATACCAGAAAGTTGACTGGAGAGAGGATCGGGATAGACTTTTACCCCACGGAGAGGGAGACGATCATAGGCAACTTCACCATAACTCCTGTTGAGGTACCCCATGACGCTGCCGATCCGGTAGTGTACGTGATACGCAATGGCGAGGCTAAGATATGCGTTGTTTCCGACCTTGGATTCGCCCCGGCAGGTCTTGTAGCGGCCATTGAAGGATCCGATATCCTGGCAGTGGAGGCAAATCATGACGTTTCAATGCTTAAGGAGGGTCCTTATGACCCATGGTTGAAGAAGAGAATTCTTGGGGATAGAGGGCATCTGTCCAACGAGCAGTCTGCGGATCTCATTTCCAGCACCGTGGGTCCGGAAAGCAGGATAGTGCTGCTTCACCTGAGCGAGAAGAACAACACTCCTGATCTCGCACTGAACCACGTGACCTCAAGCCTGGCTAACAGGGAGATTCACTACTCCTCAATTGAGTGCGCAACCCAGGATCAGGGATCATCGCTCTACCGCATCTGAACATGAATGATTTTTATCTCTGTTGCTGATTTGCCCTTGAAGCCCCGTGGTGTAGTGGCCAAGCATTTCGGACTTTGAATCCGACGACGGCAGTTCGAATCTGCCCGGGGCTATGGAATTACACATGATCAGGATAGTTGGAAGGAAGTCGGAAGCAGCGAAAATCGTGTTATCGGAAACGGTCGGAGAAGCGTTTGTAGAGCTCGGGCTTTCCACGCAGAGATACGTGGCGATCCTGAATGGCATGCCATGCACCTCCGACAGGAAATTCAAGGAATCCGATGAACTGGTCTTCATGGAAGTGTTTTCCGGGGGCTAGGAGTCCATTATTCCCCTTGAAAGGTAAGATTCCATTATTTCCCCATATTTTCCGGACCTGACGGGATCAATTATCCTGATCCTGTCCTTCAGTTCGTCAAGATGCTTTCCGATGCTTGTACCAGCGATCCCTGACAGGATTGCGGTCTCGATGTCGGTGACTTCTCTCTCCTTTTCGACGACCAGTCTGTTTCCCTCAACGTATGGGCCGCGCATGGTCTTGGGTGAAGAACTCCACTTGTCGATAAAATCCAGTGCGTTGTCGCTGTCCGCAGGAGGGCCGTGATGTTTCTCCACTCCTGGAAGGGAAGGGCGCTCGCATTCGATAAGTATCAGGATCGAGTCCTGCAGAAATATGGCCGATGATACAGGAATGAATCCACTCCCTTCGAGAATGGAGATCATGATCTTCCTGAACCTGTTTGCCTGCGGATAGACCACGTCGTCAACCTCGTCCGGTTTCGGTATGATAACGAGCCTGAATGCCGTGCCCCTGTCATGCGATCCGCCCCTCTTCGCGGGTTTTTTTGTCGCCGGAATGAAGAAATCGTCAGACGGAGAACGCAGGTACAGCTTTCCGGCAATCCTTAGCCTCGAAAGGTTTTCCTCGCTGATCCCGGCAGCAGCATTTCTGTCCGGGTCCACCGGATCTGGAACCACGATCGGATCGGGAAACTTCTTCTTCAGTTCTACTGAATCCGGTATGGAGATCCTTCCTTTTCCCCCTGCAATAACACGTATAGCATTCTCGAAGGAACCAGTGCGCAACACCAGTAGTTCCGTCACAAGTCCGGAAAACCCTGATTTGCTCACCTCTGAACCGTAGATTCCGGCAGTGATGAGGAAGGCCTTGAGCAGTCTTATCTCCCCCCTGAGGCTGCTGTTAAGAACTCCTTTAAGGTATTCATTGTGCAGGACGGTCCGATCCACTGCACTAATCTTTTCCTCCCCCTCCTTCATGCTGTAGCATGGAACAACGTCGACCTTCACGCCCTGTATGAATCCGCTGACATAGGGATGTTCCGCGTACTTCTCAACACCTTCCGGAAGAACCGCATGTCCTGTCCTCAGTCCCATCCTTCTCAGCTCATTTCTCGGCAGGTCTCTCGGAAAAACCACAAAAATGTCCACATCCGAATTCCTCAGGGAGTGTGAAAGATTGGTATCCCTTGAAGCAGAACCCACTGGAACCGGGACTGCGCTGATTCCTTCCGTACCGAGGAATTTCTCTGTCCTCTTCATGGCTTCCTTTGCAACCATGTCATACATGGCCTTCTCGTCTTTTCCGGGAGAAATTCGATCTATGATCCTGCGATAATCTATCATTGTTCCATGAGGTCCATGATTGCCTGAGCCACCTCTCCCTTGGCCTTCTTGAGAGCTTCAACGGCCTTTTCCCTGGAAACATGAGTCTGCTCGATAACCAGGTTTACGTCTTCCTGGTTTATCGCAGGTTCCTGCGGGCCTTCCACCTTCTTCTCTGTCGTGGAAAGTTTTCCTGATACCTGGAAATAGACCTCACCCTTTGCATCGATCTTCGTTACGCTTGCCTCGGTGATAACATAATTCCTGGAATCCCCTTCCATTATGACTCTCCTGACATCTGTCAGGTCCGTCGTCTTTATGCCCATCTGGGCCATCATTCTCTTCACTTCTCTGGAGTTCATCCTGCCGGGCATCATAATGAACTGCAGATTCCCCGTTTTGATATTAACTTTCCTGACGTTCCGCGACACAGAGTGTGATGGGCCGATCTCAATGTCATCCGTTATGGTTCGTTATAATCCAGCACGAATCCCAAGAGACACTTTACCGGAATCCGCAGTCTCTAACCGGATGAGGTTACAATAAGAAAGGAGATACAGGACAGAAACGGTTCCTGCCTACCTGATCTTCTCAAGTGTGAATGAACCGAGATCGAATGATATCTCGTTCAGGTAAAGTTCGACCCAGTCCCTTGATCTCACGTTTCCAAGCCCGCTGACCCTCATGTAGTTCTTGGATGAGTCTGACTTAAACTCGAGAATTCCGTCGAAAAGGTACGAAACGCTGTCTGATGGCCTCTTTTCGCTCTGTCCTTCCTCAATGAGGTAAAGTGAGACCGCGCTTTCAGCCTTCCTTCTCTGAGCGAACTGCTGGAGGAATTTAACCAGCGTCTTGTCTTCCAGCTCCGCAAGATACACATTCAGTGATGAAAAGAGGAGACGGTAGTACGGGTAAGACTTCCTGACTTCAATTCCTATCTGTTCTGCGGCCCTCACCAGAGAACTTACGTTAGTCGTGCTGTCAATGACCGTAGCATACTTTGAGGGAGACTTTGCCTGCACCACCCTTGAGTAAACGTCGATGAATCTCAGGAGACCACTGGATTCAGCTTCGTCGACGTTCCGGTAGATCCTGCTTATCTCATACTTGATTTCACCAATGTCCCTGTCAGCCGTAATGACGACCACAGGTATACCCTCGTCGAGTGATTTGGCAACAAAATTCCATGCAAGTACGTACTTTCCTGAGAAAGGAGGGCCGGTAAGCAATGCATTGGTTCCTGGCCTCATGCCACCAACAAGGAGTTCGTCCAACTTCTCTATCCCTACTGATACTTTCTCAGCGCTCATGGATGGGCCGGGGCGTGGATCGGGTATGGCGGGGGAAACGGCAGGAGGAATCTTGACCGCGGGTCTCTCATTCTCAGGCACGCCCTGAAACCTGGACATGATTTCAGAAATCCTCTTCTCCAGAGCAAGAGCCGCGTCTATGTTTCTCCTGATGGACTCGTCCACTTTCCGGAGCTCCTCGACAAGCTGCCTGAGCGCCTCACGATCTTCGGGCATCTTTTGCTCTCCAACCAAATCTGATCCCTTTGCCATAAAACTTTCCTTTCATTTTTCGTTTAGAAGTAACAACATAGTTCATAGAATTAAAACATTAGCAATCACACTCCGACATAGTTCCGGAAAAGAGTCGAATGTCAATCACTGCAGCACATTTGCCAGCACTTATCGATGTGTTGACTCAGCAGATTTTCGTAGCATCTGAGTCAATTCGCGCTCATCCTCCAGTCGGAAACCTGTTTTGCATAATTAGGTAGATTTCTAAGATTTGCGTTTTAAAAACGAGCGTAACGGAGTCTCAACTTCTCACGCACCTCAAGGCTCGGACGTCCTTCAGCGGGATTGTGAAAGAATATGTATAACGCAGGAATCCCGAAACATGAATTCCGAATACAGAGTTCAGGATTTCTTTGAAACAGACGGAAGAAAATATCATTACTTTTCCCTGCCCGGTCTCAAGAAGGCCGGGATAGACGTCTCGAGAATGCCTGTAACTCTCAGGATAATCCTTGAATCCATGATCAGGAACCTCGACGGGACAAAGGTGAGTGAGGACGACATCAGGACGATAACCGCGGAGAAGAGAGATACCGATAAGGAAATCTCGTTCAAGGTTTCAAGAGTCCTTATGCAGGACCTGACGGGAGTACCTGCGGTGGTGGATCTTGCCGCAATGAGGCAGAAGGTGAAGGAACTCGGCTTTGATCCCGCAATGATAAACCCTGAGGTTCCTGTCGATCTGGTGATTGATCATTCGGTTCAGGTAGACTTCTTCGGAACTAATGAGGCTTTCGAGGAGAACGTGAAGATTGAGTTCCAGAGAAATGCGGAACGATACCGGTTCCTGAAATGGGCCAAGAGCGCCTTCAGGAATGTGAACATAATTCCACCTTCTGTCGGTATTGTTCATCAGGTGAATCTGGAGTATCTTGCCAGGGTGGTCATGACAAGAGAGATATCAGAAAAAACCTATGCGTTTCCAGACAGCCTCGTTGGAACTGACTCACACACCACCATGATCAACGGGATCGGGGTTCTTGGCTGGGGTGTTGGCGGAATAGAAGCAGAAGCTGCCATGCTTGGGGAACCAATCAGCATGCAGGTCCCAAGAGTGGTTGGTGTTCGGCTTTCGGGAAGCCTGAAGCCTGGCTTGACCGCTACCGACATGGTGCTTACCCTGACCCAGATTTTCAGGAAACACAATGTTGTCGGGAAGTTCCTTGAGTTCTACGGGCCCGGTGTAACTGAGCTTCCTGCACCTGACAGGGCCACAATTTCGAATATGTGTCCAGAATACGGTGCAACCCTTGCATATTTCCCGGTGGACGAGAGGACTATGGACTACCTGGAGTCAACTGGGCGGGACAGCCATTCGATCAGGGTCGTTAAAGAATACATGAAGAGGCAGGATCTCTTCGGATCAAGAGACAATCTTGTATTTGACGAGAGGATTGAGATAGACCTTTCCTCGGTCGAGCCAAGTGTAGCCGGACCGAAGCTTCCGCAGCAGAGGGTTCCGATCGGCGACATATCGGACAGTTTCCTCACGTCGCTGGAAAATGACGAGAGCAGGGTTACGAGAACGAAGGGGGGAGTCAGCGTTCATCTCAAACAGGCGCCGATCAGTATTGGGGGAGTGGATACTTCCCTTTCTGACGGGGACGTGGCTATAGCTGCAATCACCAGTTGCACAAACACAAGCAACCCGAGAGTAATGGTTGCTGCAGGACTTCTTGCGAAGAAGGCCATCAACCTTGGCCTGAAAGTAAACCCGAAGGTGAAGACCTCACTGGCTCCCGGGTCCCGTGTGGTTACGGAATATCTGGAGAAATCCGGACTGCAGAAGTACCTGAATGATCTTGGCTTCTACCTGGTCGGTTATGGATGCACCACCTGCATAGGAAACAGCGGGCCTCTGCCTGATCCCGTACAGAAGGCCATAGACCAGCATGGGATCAAGGTTGTCTCGGTTCTATCCGGAAACAGGAACTTTGAGGCCAGAGTGCATAAAGATGTTGCCGCCAACTACCTCATGTCTCCTCCCCTGGTTGTTGCCTTCGCTATCGCGGGTACCGTGAACATTGATCTTTCTTCCGAACCAATAGGATCCGCCAGTGACGGTTCCAAGGTATATCTGAAGGATATCTGGCCTTCAGACACGGAGATTGATGATACTGTCAAGAAATTCCTCACACGGGAGTCCTACCTGCAGAAGTACAGCAACGTGGAAGGCTATAATGCAGCCTGGAATTCCATAAAGGTTCCGGAAGGTGACATATACCAGTGGGATGAAAAGAGCACTTACGTCCGCAATCCGCCATATTTCAACGGGTTCGATTCATCGTCAAGCAGGAAGTTTGAGAGGCTGGATGGCTGCTTCCCGCTTGTAGTTCTCGGGGATTCAATTACAACGGATCACATTTCTCCTGCCGGATCAATTGCAAAGTCGAGTCCTGCGGCGCTTTACCTTGAGCAGCATGGAGTGACACAGAAAGACTTCAATTCCTACGGAGCTAGAAGGGGAAACCATGAAGTCATGATGCGGGGAACCTTCGCCAATGTCAGGATAAGGAATCTTCTCGTAGATAAGGAAGGGTGGTTTACTACCCTCCTTCCTGAGAAGAAACAGACAACCATTTTCGAGGCTTCTGAAGAATATGCCGTCAGGGGGAACAAACTCGTGGCTTTTGCGGGGGTTGACTATGGTACGGGCAGTTCGAGAGACTGGGCCGCAAAAGGACCATTCCTGCTCGGCATCAAGGCCGTAGTGGCAAGGAGTTTCGAGAGAATCCACCGCAGCAACCTGGCCGGTATGGGAATAATCCCATTGCAGTTCGCCGATGGCATGGATTTCTCGAAGATGGCAATGGATGCTTCAAAGCCGTTTTCCATAGACTTCCCTGACGACAATTCTCCCAGAACTGCAACGATTCATTACACATCAACAGGGGGAGAGAAGAAGTCCCTCGAGGTGAAAGTAAGACTCGATACGCCCCTCGAATATGAGTACTTCAGAAAAGGAGGAATACTCCAGTTCGTGATCGCAAGCATGACCACGAACTAGAGAACAGGCAGGTACCTCTTCAGTTCCCACTCGGTTACATGGGACCTGAAAGCATCCCATTCCCTAGACTTTGCCGTCAGGAAATTCTCGAAAATATGGTCCCCGAGAACCTTCCTCATAAGCTTGCTCTCCCTGAAGTGATGCAGCGATTCTCCAAGGCTCTCAGGCATTGACTGTATTCCTGATTTCAGGCGCTCCTCCTTGCTCATGGTGTATATATCCCTCTCTGTTGGCTCCGGAGGCACGATCTTCTTTTCTATGCCTTCCAGGCCCATTGCAAGAATCACAGAGAATTGCAGGTATGGGTTCCCGGCGGGGTCAGGACATCTAAGTTCCATTCTCTTCCGGGTGCCAACTCCTGCAGGTATCCTCACAAGGGCGCTCCTGTTCCTGTTGGCCCATGAGATGTATACTGGTGCCTCGTATCCCGGAATAAGCCGTTTGTATGAGTTCACCCACGACGCCAGGATTGCCGCTGATTCGTTGATATGACTCAGAACACCTCCCAGGTAATGCAACCCGTAGTCGCTGATCCCATACTTGTTCTTCTCATCGTAGAAGTAGTTGACTTTCTCGTCCATTGCCATTATGCTCTGGTGAACGTGCATCCCCGATCCGTTGACCCCGTTGATCGGTTTCGGCATGAATGTCGCGTACAGTTCGTGTTTCTGCGCCACATTCTTTATCAGACTTTTTAGTACCGTGACCCTGTCCGCCATGGTGATTGCGGAGGCATATCTCAGGTCAATTTCCTGCTGTCCGTATGCGACCTCGTGATGAGCAGCCTCTGGGGAATACCCAAGCTCAAAGAGATCGGTCAGTATCTCCTGCCTGATCCTGCTTGCCTTGTCCATTGGGGTGTAATCAAAATATCCTCCGTTGTCACTCGGGATATTTGTCGGATTTCCGTCAGCATCCCTTCTGAACAGGAAAAACTCGAACTCCGGGCCCACATAGAAGTCCTTCTTCTCTTTCCTTAGCCTGTCGACCAGCTTTTCGAGAACATATCTCGGATCACCCGGAAACCTCTCCCCTGAAGGGGAATATATCTTACAGATGAACCTTGCAACCTTTCCCTCATAAGCCCCGTCCGGTATGAGCTGGAACGATTCCATATCCGGGAAAGCCCTCATGTCAGATTCCTCTATCTGGGCGTATCCCGCCACCGAGCTTCCGTCGAATACGACTCCTTCGGCCATGGCACTTTCAAACCGGTTCTCCGGAACCGTCACGGTCTTGACATTTCCAAGTATATCGGAGAACTGGAGTTGCAGATAATGGATATTCTCTTCCTTGAGTTTTTTTAGAACGATATCGGCATCCACTGCCATATCAGGTAATAATGGGGAGTGGATATTAACATTTTCAGGCGTTTAGCGAACGGTTTCCAGAAATCAGGTCTTTTCCCGTCTGTTCTCTGCAGTTATTGCGATTTCAGCGGGGCGGAGTCAAATTGCTGGTTTACTCATAAGCATGTTTTCAGATCAGTGATTCAAAGTCAAAAATCGTCTTCTTGCCAATTCTTTCCAGATAACGGGTATATCTCGAGTGGAAATTTCTCTTGAATGTCATGGATGAGAGATCAGAACTGATCCTCCCCCGTGAGGTGTCAAGGGCTCCAATCTTACCCAATATCCTCACGAGATTATTCATCTCCATTCTTATGTGCAACAGGTCATAACCCACAGAAAGCCTGAATGCAAGTTCTGAGGCATCGGCGACTATCCGGCTTATTGTATTGCCTGCTCCGCTGATCCTGGAATTATTCAGGAAATCAAGGAGTACAGTGAAATCTATCCCGTAATAGTATGGATGAGGATAGCATGGAGTGATGTTTGGCAGGTTACTTCGGTCCACAGCCTCATGATCCGGAATCCCGTCTTCGACCCAGTGTGCAACTAAGATCTTCTGGTTTATTCTCAGTTGGGGGGTGTCCACTCCTACTCTGCCTGAGAATGGCGAATCCGCGTTCGTTGCGACTGCAATTTCCGGTGTTATCCCCTGGATGGCCACAGTCCTTTCCCTGCACAGCTGCAGGAAATTATCGGGGTCTGATTTCAGGGCAGGCACAATCTGGACCAGGTTCCTGCTGTCAGAAGTCCTCAGGATGGTGATTACAGGGACACCGTTTGAAAGTGCAGATACAGATACAATCTTCAATCCTTCCTTCTCACCGTTCCAGAGAAGATAACCATAAATGGACGAAAGCAGCACATGCCTCTTCCCGATATCATCCGGGAACGGTGACTTTCTCTTCCTAGGCAATCCGTTTTCCTCCCATTCCCTTCAGGCTGTCAACCAGAATGAGGGTTGATTCCAGGTTGGTCCTGATCTCCGGTGTGGCAATCACATACGGATGCCTCATGGTAAGCCTGATGCAGGATCCTGGCAGTCTCCTGTCCTGAAACATCACTACAGGATCTACCGGGTCTTTTGTAACGTACCTGATGTTGAATTCTGGTTCCATGCTCTTCACAATTGACGGAAACCTGGCGCCAAAATCAGAGAATATTATTGGAATAACGGACGGAGGTGTATTCTGGTCATACCTCTGCCTGACCTTAAATCTTGAGAGATTATCGAAAGATTCTTTCACTCTTTTCAGAACTTCCGTTATAATGGTGTGAATCCACATGGCAGTTTCACGTTCCAGTCTTGTGACAAAGAAGTTCAGGTCTTTCCGTACGGTAAGGGACTGATCGCCTTTCCGGAAAGAGAGAACGTATGGTTTCAGTCCCCTGTTTGATTGTGCCCTGAGTTCTTCATACATTTTCCAGTGATCCCAGCCGGTGTCTTTGCAGTTGAATGAAACCCGTCCTGCACCCGAGGCGTCAAATCCGTCGAGAAGTAACTCATCCTCTGAGGCCGTGCTTATCAGGGACTGGAAAACTTCATCTGAGAGTCTCAGAAAATCAATGTCGTTTATAAAATCTGATTTGAAACCTGCATATTCCTCATGTGTGAAGTCTGAGACTATCAACCTGTACTTCCTGTCTACCGGAACAGTCCTCAACCTGAGATATGCCTGACTTGACAATTTAGACAGAAAATAGTCGGATTCCGTCCTGACCAGGGACATCCTTACCGTCCTCCCCCGGGAGGGTTTCGGGGACACCTGGATCAGAAGTTCAGCAAATTCATTCCAGTCCAACGGCATCAGAATAGGATAGGTAATATAACCCTATTCAACTCATTCCTGCCATTCGCATAGCGAATCGGAACTATTGGATCCAGATTTCCCTCCCACTTGTTTCCTTTCCTGAACCTAAATATACGCTTTGTCCAAAAGGCAGCCGGAAGCCATTAACTGGTATGCTTCTTTATCGTGATCGGGATAAGGTCATTATCGAACTCCAGAAGTGCTATGTCAACTGGATCTATGATGTCCTTTGGGACGTCCATGATAACAGGGGCGCCCATTGAAATCTGAAGAGCCCTCGACCCAATAATCCTAGCTTTTTCAAATTTCGTATAGGGCATAAAAATCAACAAAGTAGATCGTCAATTAATCTCCATATATATACATTGCGTAACATTGACATTGTCACATTCCGGTTGACAGGTAGTGATGATACCAGTACGAAGTCCTGAGCAGTCCTTCCTTTGTCTTGAATCTCTTCTTGAATAACCATGACATTATGGAGAAGTGCTGTTCCGCGATGTTTGAGGTCTTCTCCACCTCACCGTCCTTGAGATAAAGGAAGACCTCCTTCCTGTTCCTCTTCACAAAGTCCAGGAAACTCTGTATGATCGAATCGTCTGCATAGAG
This sequence comes from Thermoplasmata archaeon, assembly GCA_021803655.1. GTDB lineage: Archaea > Thermoplasmatota > Thermoplasmata > Thermoplasmatales > Thermoplasmataceae > JAMDBT01. Next base: position 32,683 of record JAJZLK010000076.1, on the reverse strand, counting down.
GCCGTTCAGCAGATCAAGGATATATTCGACAATCTCCGGTTCACTCTTTCCTTCAATCTTCCCTGACAACGCCTCATGATTCTTGATCTTCCTGAGATTCCCGGGCGTCTGGAAGAACATGAACTTGACGAGCCTCTTTGCACCGTCAAGTTCATCCTCCTTCTTTGCCAGTTTGATCTTGTGCGAAAGATCCTTCTCAATGTGGAAGAGGCATCTCTGCCTCATTATCCGGATGCCAAGAATCCTTCCCGCCTCCTTCAGTGCATATTCGTAATGATACCCGTCGGTGGTTATGGTTACCGTCCCATGAATGATGAATCTGCGGAGAGCGCTGACAAAGAACGAGATGAGCGTATTCTCCTTCAGATCGTCAAGCAACTCCTCCGTGAAATTGCCCTTCTTCACGTCCTTCAGCAGTGCCCTGAACTTATCCTCTCCATCAATGCCCACATACTGCTCATCATAGACGAAATACCCTGAGCATGGCATGCGTTTCACCTGTATATCGGGGACATTCCGTCTGATGGTCTCATGCGATATGTTCACGCTTCCTATGATCCTGAACATATGGGCAGCCTTCCTGAGCGAGGTCTTAACCCTTGCCTTGACGCTCTTATCCAGGATATCATCGGGATGGTGCTTTCCATAACCGTAGTTCGGAGGCCTCGCAACGAACGAATAGCGGCAGGACTTGCAGATATATGAGACTGTGTGAAAATTATTAGACCCTGTGTTTCACGGTCTCCAGAAGCGACAGGTTTATTCATGAAGCTGTATTATACTATGTAATGAGCGGATCATACGTTTCAGGAACAGGCAGAAGACAGCTCCTGCTGCTTCCTGACATGATTGAAAACTACATAGAAGGGGATAATCCAGCCAGATTCATGGATGCCTTTGTGAACAGTCTTGATCTTCACAAGCTGGGTTTCAGGTATGCAGTCCTGGAAGATGGTGCGGGAAGACCATCATACGACCCGCATGATCTTCTGAAACTCTATCTCTGGGGATATTTCAACGGCATCCGCTCTTCCCGGAAACTGGAGAAGGAAAGCCATCGCAACATGGAGGTCATGTGGCTTCTCTGCAAAATCGGGCCGGACTTCAAGACAATTTCTGATTTCCGCAGGGACAACATTGACTGCATCAAAGGGGTGTTCAGGTCTTTCAACGAACAGTGTATCAGTGATGGACTGTTTGGTGGAAAGACCGTGGCAATAGACGGAACGAAGATCAAGGCATGGAACACAAGGGAACGGAGCTACAGGAAAGAAACAGTGGAAAAGCAGATCGCCGAAACGGATGAAAAGATTGAAAAATATCTCAGGGAGATGGACGAGAACGATGAGAAAGAGAAGGATGAGCCGAAGATAACCAACATGAAGGAAAAGATCGAGGCAATGAAGAAGAAAACGAAGAAACTCAGGGAGATCCGGAAAACCATGAAGGAAAACAACCTCGAGGAGATTGAGCTCACCGATCCTGAATCCAGGCAGATGAAGACCCGTCATGGCATCGATATCTGCTACAACGGACAGATTTCAGTGGATGACAAGAATCACCTGATCGTGGATTATGATCTTACCGATGATCCCACGGATTTTGCTTCCCTCGTACCCATGTCTGAGAGATCAAAGGAAATCCTTCACTCCGAAGATCTGGAATCCCTCTCCGACAAGGGATATTTTTCACTGGAAAATGTGAAGGACCTTAATGACAGAAAGATCAGCGCCTTCATTCCGGAACAGAAACATGGAGTGCCGGACGGAAAAAGTGGAATACCGGCCCCTGAATTCCACGAGTCGAAATTCACCTTCAATCCTGGGAACAGTACATACACCTGTCCGCAGGGAAACGTCATGCATAACACCGGCAACCGGACAAACGCAAAGAAACAGGTGTTCCGGATATATGCAACCAGATCGTGCTCATCCTGTCCTGTACGATCGAAATGCACCTCGTCGAAGAGCGGGAGACAGATCTCAAGATGGATACACCAGGACATCGTGGATGAACACAGGAAGAGGATGAAACTCGCTGGCCATGAGAAGATGAAGAAGCGGAAGTCCATGGTGGAGCATCCGTTCGGAACCATGAAACGGGCAATGAATGCAGGCTATACGCTGCTGAAGGGAAAGAGGAAGGTGAAAGGGGAATTCGGACTGATGGCCCTTGCGTACAACATGAAGAGGGTGATCAATATAAAATCAGAGGAGAATGAGGCAATCAGGCTAAAGAATACAGGAAATATGACACTCTTTCAATATATCCCAGCATGAATAACGGGAAAATTGAAACTTCAGGACAATAATCTGAAAAATAACCAATATTTTCAGGTTGTTCAAGCATTACACTTGCAATCTATTATTCTGCGGAGATTTTTCCAATAATTTTCACACAGTCTCATATCTCTGCACCCTGAATACTGTACCATTCTCCATCTTCCTGATGCATGTTCCGTTCCTGGACACCCTGGGGGAGGAGCACTGCGGGCATGCCGGATTCATTAAGCTCATGAGATCGTTTTCAACCAGTTCTATATCCATCACCGGTATGTTGTTGATCAAAAAAACGGGACCAGAATCCACAGAAGAGAAAGTGTCAAGTGTGGTTGAAATTCTCTTGAACTCAGTGTATGGCGCCTTCCGCAGTCGCATGTAAGTGAATGCGTATGTCATATTTCATGATTTCGGCTGAAATCGAGGATTTGCAGAATATTCAACTAAAAATTGACAATGTCGTAACATTTCGAAACAATGTGAAGCATCATTAAGAGTTACTCCCCCTAACTTCTGCCAGGTTCCGTGCCGATAGCTTGTTATGGGTAACGATTATATTACCATCTTGGCTGAAATAGAGACAGTAAACTCCTTTCGGTTATAGGTCTGCTTCTCTGTCTCCAATTTCAACGGAACTTGATCTTATGAAAAAGACCATTTCCAGAGGCATGACAAATCTTTGACAATCTTTTTTGTCAAAATATGTTAAGTCGTAATATTATATCACGGTTGGAATGGAAGCAAAATCAGTTCACACGCTGTTAAGAGACAGAACCAGACAGGAGATAATCAGGTTTCTTGGAAGGAAGGGGAGTGCCTCATATTCTGAGATACTTTCTCATATGAAGACCGGCACAGGAAGGCTAAACTACCACCTCAAGGTGCTTACTCCATTATTTAATCGGGATGATGACAGGTACGCCCTGAACGACTTTGGAAACAATGCTTGTGCACTGTTAGACGGTCTTGAAAAACAGGTTGTACAGGACAATAGAAATATCTTCAGGCCATTGTCGTGGTTATTTCTGGCTATTTCCCCGGTCTCCCTATATTTTGGCCTGATTAGTGGAGAGGCGTCTTTCCAGTTTATTTCGATATTGACGCTTCTTATTGCGTCCTTCCTGTTATATTATTCATGCAACGTTACGTTAAACTTTGGGGAATTCCTCCTGATTTCACTGATGGGTTTCGTTCTCAGCTTATTTTCGTTTGACCTGAAAACAACATACTACTACGGATTCACCTCTACCACCTTAAATTTTGAGTTCCCAACTGTAATAGACACCGCAATACTTTACGCAACTTTCATTCCGTGGGCAATGACTGGATGGAAACGCTGGGCCATTGTCGTGGTGCCCCTTGCGTTTGTAAGCTTGGTTGCTGTTATGACCGTTAATGAGGGGACTGGTAGTCATGTTATTTCTAGTTTCTCACCACCTTTCCCAATCTTCTCTGTTCTGATAGCGCTGATTTTAACGGTCTTTATGAGGTTCTATCCCGAGATGAGGCCATCGACTTAGCCTGAACACCGGAATCTCATACCCCGTTCATGATCTCAACCCGTGACTCGATTCCGGTAAACTAAACTATGTTAACGCAATACTATTCTAGCGAAATAGAAAAAACATTTATTGGGACTTTGCACTGGGGTAATGACAAATGACGGTGGATGATCGGCTAACCGAAATTCAGGACAGAATAGAGAGAAAAGTGGGAGGGATAGGCAAGGGGAAGTACGCAAGAATACTCAGAATGGCCAAGAAACCTACCAGAGAAGAATACATTAAGGTGCTCCTGATCACCGGATTCGGTATCCTGCTTCTCGGAGTTGTAGGGTTCGTTATTTATCTCCTGATGGCAGTCTATTTCCCAATCCCGTAGGTGTTAAGATGGATGAAAAGAATCAATCAGCAGAGTGGCTAAGTATTGCAATAAACCATGCAGAAGAGGGGTGCGGCAGAAGACTTGAAATCCCCATCAGGCTAAGGAACTCTTCCTCTTCGAAACGTAAGTTTGACTTTCGCATAACGTCAACCTTTGAACAGAAGGATGAACAGGTTGAGTGGATAGTATACGTGGATGGGGCAAAGGAACTTGCCGAAGTGGCGACTTCCCCTTCTGACAACAAGGTCTATGAAGCCACGATAGAAGTGGACGGGGACAAGATAAGGACGTTTAACCTCGTTGTCGGAACACCCAAGGGAGGATTCAGGGGAGACACCCTGAAACTTGATGTTTCAGTGAAATCTGAAGACGGACAGAACTCCAGTTCTTCCAAGGTTTCTGTGACGCTTACGCCAGTTATAGTTACACTCAAGACCACTTTGGGTGCAGAGATGCAGTTTGCAGATGACCTCACCAACAAAAACCAGAAGGCAAGTGAAATTGGCGGAAATGAGGTTATCTCCGTAATGTCTCCCATTGCCCTGAAAGGATACGTCTTTGTTGAGACAATGCATCCGGACAGGGTTGCGTTTACGGCAAGAAGCATCCGTGCATTCAAGGGAATGGTAGAGGGAATTGTCAAGTTTGATGAGATAAAGCATTATCTGACCCCGAAACCGGCCGTTAGCGGTCTTGAACTGGGATCGATGGTAGAACTTATCGCCGGTCCTTTCAAAGGAGAAAAAGCCAAGATCATGAATATTGACGCTGGAAAGGAGGAAGCTACAGTCCAGCTGATAGAATCCATGGTACCAATCCCGGTAACGGTAAAGGCTGAGGCAATCAGGGTTCTGGACAGAAAATAGTCCCATGAAGCTGAAGACTAGATCAAAGGGAACAGAACAGGAGTTTGTAAAGAAGCTGGAGGGTATACTCAGCGAACCTGAGAAACTGGTACCTGAGTGCCTTGAAAAAGGCTTCATGTGCCATTTCGAGGCGTATGCTGAGAAACTCCGGAAGTCCAATGCAAAGGGTTCGCTGGAGAAAGTAGGCAGATCCAGTGATCAGTTCCTGAGCGGGATAGCTGAAACTAAGCGGATTGTGGATTCCGGAAACGCTCCTCTTCTTGGGGTTATATCGACGCCATACGGAAACGTAGACTATGCAAAGCGCGGGGATACTGACCCGCTTGTCCTGGCAGGGATACATAATTTTGATAACCCTGTTTACAGGGGCCTGGCATTCTCTGCACTTGTCAGGGGGAGAGGTGCGGCAGTGTATTCCTCTTCCAATTATTACAGATCGACATGCAAGGGGACTCCGCCGGACAGTGAGTTCTTTCTTGATGTCCTGAAGGACGAGAAGGTGCAGTTCACCGAGAACAACGGAGACATAGAAGTAGGCAGCAGTAACAGGAGTTTCAGCATAGTAAACAGCTCAGGCTTGAAGATAAATGTTCACGGAGACTCACAGGGAAATCTCTACTTCAAGCTTATGAAACACATTCTCTGCAAGAACCCCGATAGGGAATTCACCTTTACCTGCGACCTGCTTTCGGATTATTCAACAGAGATACCGGAACCTGCATTGGCAAAATACATCTCGAACCAGTCAACTGACAGGGCTTTCCTTGATGATATAGAAAACTTCAGGATTGCCAAAGCCCTTGCCAAGGGGGTAAGTTTCATAGGGAATATCCCGTATGATTATCCGGCAGACTTCGTTTCTGCCATAGGAACTGAGTGGATCAACGCTTCAGATCTTGAAGAATTCGTAAAGAGGTATAACAGGGGAATAAGGCTGGAGTCTCCAAGCCTTAGAAAGCTCCTCGAAATACTGTGGCCCGACTTCGGGAATGAGATACTTGCAACCCTCTTCCCCGGAATAACCGATGGTGAGATCGCAGGTCTGAAGGGCAATCCACTGGAAAAGATAAGCAACTACCGGAGAGAGATCAACCGGAGAAAGCTGAAAGAGTCTTTCAGCGGAAAGGAGTGGTCCGAGGACTCAAGGTTCCTGTTCGAGTCGTTAACCACCCTGATAAATGATGGTTATGAAGCGTTCCTCCGGGAAACCGAGAGAAGGGCAGGGAGTTCTATGACGAGAAAGGCCATGGTCTACGCAATATCCCAGATTGCTGGAAAAACCGGGGAAAGAGCCTGGAAATACAGCAGGGAAGAAACTGACCTCGGGGAGAACATGATTCCATGTCTTCGCGATGTGGTAGGGGGAGACCTGTCCAAGGTCAATGAGATGATAGGCTGCATAAAGGTATACGTGGCGTGATAAAATGTCAAGACACTTTCTTGCAAAGAAAGAGGCAGCCGAGGTTGTTTCAAGGCTCCAGAAGGAAAAAATTCCCATAGAAAAGGGGAATGTGGAAGTGAACGAGACCAAATCCGCAGACTTCTATTTCATGAACGGAAAACCGCTTGCCTACACGAGTGAGGGTTATCTTGTACCGGCGCTGAAGATGCTCAATGAACTTAAACCATCAGGTCGCTTCATCACCGTTGACGACGGGGCTGTTCCAAGGCTTCTCAACGGAGCGAACCTCTTTGCACAGGGCATCGTTGAACTGGACCCGGAGATCGAGCCCGAAAACATGGCATACATCCGCAACACTCAAGGCGTTTATTTTGCTATAGGAATAGTTACCCGAAGCGCTTCAGACATCATGGCAAATAAGCAGGGCGAGGCAGTGCGAATTATTCACCAGGCCTCGGACAGGATATACAGGGAATTCGGTTAGCTAGGCACCAGAAGTGACCCGTAAGGCACGTTTCTGCTATTGTCTATCATACTGAAACTCTCAACACAGTTGTAGGATTCGATTTTTCCTGCAAGTCTTAACTTGTTGAGGGACCCTATTTTCTTCTCAACAGATGCCTCGTCAGTGGAACTGATCATTTTCCAGTACCTACTCATTCCCAGATGTACGGTGAAAAGTCCGCTGCTCCCGAGAATGGATTCAAATTCACGTATAAGATCCCCGTTTATTCCTGAAGAGTTCACAATGCCAATCATGTAAAGCCTGAAGTCCCTGGTGTGCCTAGAATCCATAACGGGCGCAATCCGGAAAAGCCTGTTCTTGGAAAGGAATTTCCAGTTAGTCGCTACATCGTTCCTCCGAAAGTCAGGAATCCGGGAAGAGATGTCCCCCAATTTCAGGTAAGGGTTCTCGCTCTTTAGGGAGAGCAATTTGATGGCTTCTGCTGAGGCATTAATCCTCCTGGAATTGTCGTGCTCCGTAAGTATGAAGTCGTCGACTCCAACAGCCTCCTTGAGTCTGGAAATTGTATTGTTCCTATCCTTCCGCCTTCCAATTAAGTTCACCGAGCAATATGTGGAAGAATCCCTAAAGAGTCTCATTGTGGTGACTGTCTCCACAAAGTTAAGATCCCGAAGGGTCTCACGGTCGAAATGAAAGTCTTCACCCGTTCTGAAGGAAAGAGACAATCTCTCGATGTCGTTTGTCCAGTATTCCGGATAGATCTTGAATCCCAGAAGCATGCCTCCATTTTCAATGTCCTGCATCTGTTTGCAGGTCCTTCCAATCCTGTAATACCAACATTTCCTGTCACAGGAAGGATCCGGATTGCTGCCTCCGGATACTATCCTCTTCAGTATTAGCTGGCTCCCGGGGACAAATGGAGGTATTTCAAGGATCTCCTTTTCCAGTGGCCAGTTGAGGAATTCCATTGACATTTTCAGGATATCAAATGAGGAATTTTTCGACAATAAGTACCAATTGCCTATTCCCATCAATTTTATTAATGTTTTTCTGCACTATCGAATATGAACAATTTCGGAAGTTGCGAATATCCGTTTCTTCGCCTGTTCCTGCGTCAGCAGATGGAACAGACTCCTGAACCCAACTTCTGGAACGACCTGTTTTTCCGCTCACTGACCATTAACAAGATTATGAGTGGAGGTTCCGCCAGCGACCTCGGGAACTGGAGCCTTACAGCGAAAGCCGGGAAAGGAGGCATTGTGCATCGGCAGCCTGCTCGTCGACATGTTACTTCTATCCCTACCTCCTATATATTCTCGATATCAAGTGTATTCGGTCAATAGGAAGATTCAAACAATAGATCCACTTTCCTTTTATGAGGCGTCTTGGCTAATCCGAAAGTTTCCTGGAAACAATATAGTGGAACCAAACATTACATTCTGCTCTCTATGTCTGCATTTGCAATATATCTGGCGTGGGGTTTCAACAAGATTTTTGTCCCATACTTTTCGGTGAACGGATATAATATCGATGCGACTATTTTGGGGCTGGTGCTTGGTCTTGAGGGGATCACGGGAATGATAGTTGATCCACTGTCGGGTATCTACACTGACAAGGACATATTTCATCCTGCCTCCACAAAGGGCAGGTTCATTGCGATAGGCCTTGTTGTTATGTCCATATCGATATTCATTCTTCCATTCTCTCAAACTCTTGCGGAGTTTATCCTTGTGCTCCTTGTACTTTATATAGCTGCTCACTTCATCCGCCCGCCATATAACTCCCTGATGCCGGAGGTTGTGAGAAGAAGGGACTGGGGAGAAGCCTCAGGTTTCATCAATGCATTTCTTGCGCTGGGTTCAATTACAGCATTTCTTGTTGTCGGGCTGCTCATAAGTACATCCCTGATCTATGCTGCATTCGCAGCCGGCACGATGATACTCCTGATTGGACTCGTGACCCCTGCAACCATCAGGGAATCCCCTAACAGGAAGAAAACCTTCCACAGAAGAAGAAGCATCAGGAACCTGCTGCAAACCAGGGAGATACGCACATTCTTCCTGATGCAGCTCTTCTGGTGGGCATCCTACGAATCTGTTGCCACTTACCTGTACTACTTTGTCAAGAACCTCAACCTTTCCCTTACGCCGGGTGGTTCCTCCCTTATATACGCAGCCATAGCCTTTGCTGTATTCAACGTTGCCACAGTACTTTCTTCAATAGCGATCGGCAAGATTTATGCCAGGACTCTAAATAAGAAGAACCTGATCGGTATTGGCCTGGTCATCTTCATGTTGACGGAACTTCTTGGCAGTTTCTATCAGACCTCCGATTCCATACTCCTGTTTCTGGCAGTTGCTGGAGTGGGATGGGCATTCATCCTCACTGCGTCCTACCCTCTTGGAGCTTATCTTGTCAAGAAATTCGCCGGTGAGAACTCTCCCCTCGGGGCATTTTTCGGACTTAACTCATTCTTCGGAAATCTCGCAATCATCATTGGTGCGTTTGGAACGGCCGCAGTTCTCTATCTATCCAACCAAGACCTCGAAGTGATGTTCCCGATCGCGCTCTTATGTTCATTTGTTGCGTTTGTGTTACTTCAGAGGCTGAAGATTACCGACGAGATGAACAGGGAACTGATGGAGGGCACAACGCCATCGGCCGTACCGCTGATGGAGTAGATGCCGTCTCTTCAATCCCATATGCCGGGAGGAGACACCATTAAATTCCCTCAGCGAAAGTGCTGATCTCCCTGGCCACAAGCCCCGGATATTCTACCATGGGGACGTGCCCCCCATCCGGGATCATGATAAATCTGGTGTTTTCTACACGATCAAAGTAAGCCTTTCCCTCATCCGGATCGAGGATTCTGTCCTTCCTCCCCCAGATAACGAGTTTTGGCACAGGCAATTGTGCGAACTGGCTCCTTATAGGTTTCAGGTCCCTTTTCCTGAGCCCGAAAATAGAAGTACCGTACTTTACCAGCCTGAAATACCATTGCCAGTTATCCCTGTTTTCATAATGCTTCATTGAACAGTCTATAAGCCATTCGGGAGGTTCAATTGCGCTGAAAGACTGATTCCATCCTGCCCTGATTGATTCCATATCCGGTCCCTTTCTCCTGAAATACCAGTTTACTGGACCAAATGACAGAATACGGTGAACCGCATCAACCCTGTTTCCGGCTCCGAGCGGATCAATCAGGATGCATCCTGAAATAACATCTCTCCTTAAGACAGAATACGCCATTGATATCCCTCCCCCCATGGAGTTTCCAGCCAGAATCGGCGAGGAAATATTCTCTTTCTCGATCAGCATGTCAATTGTCTTGAAAAACGGACTGTTTTCCCTGTAGAAATCTGTCATTTCAGATGCGGGAAACACGGTTTCACCGTGACCGGGGAGATCTGGTGCATAAATGGTGAATTTATCTTCCAGTTCCTTCATCAGTGGCTCCCAGATCTCTATGAAGGCTCCGAGCCCATGGATGAGGATGAGACTTTTCTTCCCTGTTCCACGCTTATGGACACGAATCTTCGCCCCGTTTTCACTTATGTAAAAGTTCTCCAGATTTCCCGCCTCCACTCAACAGAGAACTGTGAACCTGTGTATGAATGTGTTGATCGATTGCGATTCAGGATTCAACGTGAACCCTCATTTCCTTTCCAGGAGCCTTAGGACTATATCTGGCCTGTCAGATGCTATGGAATCCACTCCGGCATTTATACATAATTCGATATCCTGCTCTGTGTTAGGTGTCCAGACACTGACTTTTACGTTCTCCCGGTGACACTTTTCCACATAATCCCCGTTTATGCCTTCATGGTTGAATGACAGTGTCTGACTTCCACAGCTCCTTGCCACTGAGACCGGATCGACTGGGAAACCTGCAAGCAACGCTCCGCTTGAGAGCTTGCTGAATGAATTCTTCAGCCTCAGCAAAATCTCGTGGTAGAATGATATAACAATACACCTATCAAGCACCGCTGGATTCTCACGAAAAAGTTCTGCCATAACAGAAGCAGTCTCCCTGGATTTCAGTTCGATTACGACTGGTATCGATATGCTGTCCAGTACCTCATCAAGGGTAGGGATGTGGTCTCCGCTTTTCGTCCTGATCAGGGATACTTCAGCCATGTCCAGATCGACAATCCTTCTGTTGATTCCCGCAACACGATTAAGATCGGGATCATGTATCACGACGGGTTTGCCGTCCTTAGTCAGGTGTACGTCACATTCCACGGCATCGCATCCCATTTTCTCAGCTCCGGTAAAGGCGCGAATAGTGTTTTCAGGAAAGAGGTCTCCCCCTCCCCTGTGTGCGATAACCAATAAATCCTGGATTGCTGAAGTCGTTCCCATTATCTGTGCTATTACCGGGATAGATAATAATTTCCTGTTGAGGCTTCTCAGGACAGAATACGCTCTGGTCCTTACTTCCCTGATATCACATGCTCTGTGGGAGATCGAATCTGATGTAAGGTTTAACCGATGTTATGTTTGAGAAAAAAAGGACCAGCCACAAAGTGGCGGTCCATCCTGGAACTGTCTATTTTTGCCGCTCTACTTCACTGACATATCTCCGGCTGTGGAGATGTCTTTGGTGTCAATCCTGTCGTTCGACGCACTCTCAAGCGAAAGATCCTTGCCCTCCTTCAGGAACAGTGACAACCCAAATCCTGCAAGCGATGTCACCGCAAGCAGTACCATCATGGACTTGATTCCTACTGACCCGATGAGCCCGGCGAAGGTAAAGGTCGTTATTGCTGCTCCCACCTTTCCTGCGGCCGCGGATATCCCATGTCCCGTCGTCCTGAATTTGACAGGATAGAGTTCCGCGGGAGTTACGAACGTTGTGGTGTTGGGCCCGAAGTCTATGAAGAAGAACGAGAGCGAGTATAGTACCAGTGCAACACTCGCGGGAATTGTGAAGCCAGTCACCTTTGTCCCTTTCGTTATCATCACGGATGCTAGAACCAGGTAGATAAGGCCCATCATGAAGAACCCGAGTAGCTGTATCTTCTTCCTGCCAAGCCTGTCCATTGTTGCAACGGACGTAAAGTACCCAAAGAACCCTACGAGGAAAGGCATCCCGGCCAGTATGATTTCGCCTGTCAGGGTCGAGGACGGTATGAACTGGCTTGTTATTGGGCCTGAGTACAGACCTGTACCGTAGAATGCCATATCCAGAAGGAACCAGGAGCCGCCTGTCACAATGAGCATTTTCCAGTAGTTTGAGAAGAAGCTCATCAGCGTTGTGGTTCGCGTCTTTCCGGTGACTTTCAATTCGGCATCTGGATTAACTACCTTCATTGCCCTCTCAGCTTCGCTGTTGTTTCCCTTGACAAGAGCAGAATATCTGGGCGTCTCGGGAAGCTTTCTCCTCATGTATATTACAGCCAAGGCAGGAATGGCTCCGAAACCCAGCATGAACCTCCATGCGAGATCCGCCGGGAGTGTCGCCACGCTGACTATACCCACCACAATTGCAACCACTGAACCGATTCCCTGGTTCGCGAATACAAGGGCAAGAAGTTTTCCCCTGTCCTTGATGTTTGCATACTCGCTCATTATTGTTGCGCTCACCGGGTAATCTCCTCCGATTCCAAACCCAAGAAGGAACCTGAAGATCAGCAACTCAATATAGCTCGTTGCGAAGGCGCTGAGTATTGCCCCTATTGCCAGCATAGCGGCTTCTATCCCGTATACCGCTTTTCTTCCAAGCTTGTCAGCCAGCCTGCCAAAGGTGAGTTGCCCAAATACAGCCGCAATTATAGCTGAAGATGCAAGCAGCCCGGCTCCCACGTAAGCGTTACCTCCAGACACATGGAAGGTCGTCGAATAGTTCCCTTCCAGCAGAATCAGCACAATACCGATTATAAAGAGGTCGTACGCGTCTGTGAAGAACCCCATACCGGCCGTGAACCATACTTTCAGATGTCCCATGTTCAGTCCGGCACTGTTTGAATCGTCAAACATTTGTTGTTCAGACATTGTAAGAGGTCATGTCCTCCTGAATGTATAAATATTAACAACATAGAATATATTCAAGTACATTGTATAATATTGCTATATAGTTATAATAAGTCTATTTATATTCGCTTCTTCTAATCATACCCGTATTGCAGGTCTCAAGCCCTTGCAAGCCGAAGACTTCTTGACCATGTTTCATTGAGTCTCAGCTCACCGTTCGGTGCCATAATTACAACGTCCCCATCGGAATAAACCTCGACTTCGGTTCCCGGATATGCACCAATGTTCGCGATGGATTTCAGGAGATCTTTCTGTTCCATTGTAACCCGTGCCACCCTGTATTTTCCGATTCCCGCCGACCCTGCTTCCATGTCCTGCAGTCTTGCAGCCGGATCGATAGGATTCCCATGCGGGCAAGAATCCGGATACCCAAGGTTCTTGTGGAGAGACTCTACCATTTTACCCCTGAACACGTGCTCCATCTCCATGACCGACGCATGAACTTCTTCCCACGGTACCTCAAGTAGCCGGTATGAAAACACTTCCGAGATTCTGTGGATTCTAACAAGGGGAAGTGCAGCGGCTGATCCTTTTGTCGTAAGCCTCAGGAACCTGCCTTCCTTTGATATAATTCCCTCTTCCGTCATCCTGGAGATCGCCTCTGATATGGTTGCGGGAGAGGTACCAAGCCTCTCGCTCAGATCCTTCTCGGTTGCATAGCCAATTGATTCCCCGTATTCCCACAGAACAAGCAGGTAGTCTTCGCGGTTGTTCATCTATGTCCGATCAGTACAAGGAGACATATTTCTATTCACTTTTGTCCGTCTCACATGTTTTTATAGCCGCTCAACCTGAACTGATTCTCTTGGTATCCGTGCGGAATAGAAGTCCTCTCATGAAACTCTTGCTCGAGAACAGGACCCTTGGTCTTGTTACGCTTTCCCAGTTCATACGAGTTATGGGAAGATCCGTCGCGTGGATATTCACCCCGCTTTACCTGCTGATCGACTACCATGACACGTACTTTCAGATCGGGATGATATTCTTTGTTTCTTCCCTGATTTCCCTTCCTGTAAGCATCTACGGAGGAAACCTGATTGATCGCGTAGGAAGAAGGGTTGTCTCCATAGTCTCTCCGGTGGTTTCGTCGGCTTTATTCTTTGGCCTGTTTCTTTCGTCGTTCATCCATCTGCCTGCAATGATCGTGTACATCCTCTTTGTCCTGATCTACCCATTCGCAGACCTTGAAGGCATAGCTGACAACGTGATGATCTCGGATACCGTGAGTCCGGAACAGCGGAATGACGCCTTCAGCCTTGCACGGATTTCCGCGAATGTAGGATTCTCCATGGGTCCGGCAATTGGCGGATTTATTGCGCTGTACGGGTTCGGCTACACATTCTTCATCCCTTTTGTCACGAGTCTCGCAGTTGCAATAATTTACCTCATCAAGATGGCTGAAACAAGACCAGCTTCCACGAGCACAACAAGCAAGTTCTCCTTTCCCGCAAAGGATCGGGAGTTCATCTATTTCGCAATAATGGTATCAATGGCATGGTTCATTGCCGGGCAGTGGGGTACGACCCTAACCCTTTTCCTGAACCGGGCGTATGACTACACTTCTGTCCAGATCGGAGTACTTTACTCCCTGAACGGGATAATCGTCATACTGTTTCAGTTGCCTGTGAACGCTGCACTGAAGAGGTTCACGGATGTTTCAAAGCTCTCTATCGGTGTCCTGATCTATGCCGTGACGTTCTTCACCTTTTCCCTCACCTCATACTTCCCCTTTGTCCTGCTGGATACAGCAATACTCACTATAGGCGAGAATGCTATGGCACCGGCATCCCAGACGATCATAGCCAAACTTGCACCCGAGTCAAGGAGGGGTGAGTATTTCGGGGCGTTCGGAGCCGTGAGCGGTATGATTGTTCCCCTTGCACCGCTATTCGGAACCCTTGCGCTGGGGTACCTGATCTCCACCCCCATCCTCTTCTGGTCCATATTTCTCTATCTTGGCCTTATTCTTTCAGTCGTACTGAAAATATCAGGAAAGATCAGCAAGAGGGTCGATTAGGTTAGATACTTCCTGATGCATGGCTTTGCATGTTCACCAGGAGAGGAGATACAGGCGAAACGGACACGGGAGAAAGGATACGCGTCAGCAAAGGCTCTTCACTGATAGCATTCCAGGGCGACCTGGACATGCTGATCTCCTTCGTTGGAGATGCTCTAGTCGCTTCAAGATGGGATGACATCCGGGGAGATCTTATGGCAATACAGGATCAGTTGTTCACTGTCGGGGAGGAGATCACCACTTCGGCAAAGAGAAGAACTCTCAGCGAGGACGCCGTAAAGTGGCTTGAGGAAAAGATTCTGGAATACAGGAAGGAGGTGGGAAAGATCAGGCTGTTCGTAGTTCCCGGAGGATCAAGGGAGGCAACTTCCCTCCACATTGCAAGGACTGTATGCAGAAATGTTGAGAGATCGCTGGTTCACCTCTCTTCTGAGAGGGAGGTCAGGCCTGAGCTGCTGAAATACATGAACAGGCTTTCATCGCTGATCTTCTTTCATTCACTGGTTTCCAACAGGCGGCTCGGGATCGAGGAGAGGATCTGGGACATAGGCAGGGAGTCGTGATTCGACCGTAAGAACCTGAACTCTCCGAACCTTTCGGTGAAAGCTCTTATGAGACCGTCAATAGCCATTTCCCTGTTGATAGGCACGAAGGACATGACCTCAGATGAAAGCCCGCAGGGCCTGATCCTGCTGAATCCATCCACGGCCACGCTGGACAGGTTTATTGCTACGCCATGATAGGTTACGCCTGATTCCACCGCCATTCCTACAGAGGCCACTTTTCTCCCTTCGACCCATATTCCCGGTTCATCGCCCAGGTATCCCGTGTAGCCATGGTATGAGAGCATATCGATGACTGCACCTGTGACTTCCCTGACGAGCTGTTTTATATCGACCTTTCCCTCTCTCCAGAGTTTCATTATGGGGTAGACAACAAGCTGCCCCGGACCGTGGTATGTGACATCTCCGCCTCTCTCCGTTCTTATAACTTCGATTCCGGGAAAGTTTGAAGGATCTGCCTTCCTTCCGATAGTATAAACCGGCGGATGATCGACGAACAGGAGTGTGTCCGGTATGGCCTCATCAACCCTCTTCTTCACCATGTCTTTCTGGAGTGCAAGACACTCCGCGTAATCCATGGTCCCGAGATCAACGGCCAGTCTTGAAGTGTAATGGTTTTCCGTATGCACCCTCCGCGGCCTCCTTCACTCCCTCTGATACCGTGGGATGCGGGTGAATGGTCAGCCCAATGTCTGCCGGACTCAGACCCGCTTCAACGGCCAGGGATATCTCGCTGATCATCTCTGAAGAGTGGGGAGCAGCGATTCCAGCCCCCGTAATAGATCCTGATTTATCGAAATATATCCGGTATGAGCCAAGAGTGGAGTTGAGACCCAGCGACCTCCCGTTGGCTGCCAGTGGAAACACGGACTCACTGTCGCCCTTCTTCCCTGTATATGCTATCTCAGGGTCTGAGTATATCACGAAGGGCATCGCCTGATATTCTACTGCTGCGTCCTCGCCGCATATGTTGGAAGCGGCCACATCCGCGTCGTAGTATGCCTTGTGAGCAAGCATCGGTTCCCCGGATACGTCCCCGATCGCATATACGCCTGGAACGCTTGTAAGCTTCCTCTCATCAGTCCGGATGAATCTGCCGTTCATCTCAAGTCCGAGATTCTCAAGGCCGAAGCCTGAGGTATTTGGAACACGGCCAACTGTGAGAAGCACCAGATCACATTCAATGGATGGTCCGTTCTCAATTGCTACAGAATACTTTCCCGAGACAGAACTTACCTTTGTCGATGTAAGGACTTCGACTCCCATTGTCCTGAGTTTCCTGGCTACCGGCGATACCAGGTCCTGATCTACTCCCGGGAGGATGCTGCCCATCATCTCTATTATTGTGACGGAACTCCCGAGTTTTGCCATGGCGGTCCCGATCTCCACGCCGATGTACCCGCCGCCGATTATCACAATCTTTTCCGGTATCTTTTCCAGATCGAGAATCTCCCTGTTTCCCACTGCAGGTTCCATTCCCTTTATCCTGACAGGGGACGACCCAGTGGCTATCACCAGGTTCTCACACTCGTACCTCTCATTTCCAACGGATACCGTATTCCTGTCGACAATCCTGGCTTCTCCCCTGATCACTTCCACTCCGTATGATTTGCAGAGGGTCTCCACCCCGGAGGTGAGCTTTCCGATCATGCCCCACTTCCACTTCTGCCACTCCTTCAGGTCAATCTCCATGGTAGCTTTTATTCCGGGAGTTTCTTTCATGGAATATACCGAGTTTGCCAGTTCGATCAGGGCTTTGGATGGTATGCATCCGTAGTTAAGGCACTCGCCGCCTATCCTGTCCTTTTCAATTATGGCTGCCTTCTTTCCCCTCTGTCCAATTCGTATTGCCGCCGCATATCCTGCGGGACCTGCACCGATTATGATTGCATCGTATTTCATGGGATCACTACACAAAGAGAAGTGAGGGTTTCTCCAGCAGTTCCTTGAGCCTGTTGATGAACCTTGCAGCGTCAGCCCCGTCTATAAGGCGGTGATCGCACGACATGGATATGTTCATGACATAGCGCTCCTCGTCACCGTCCATGACTGTTTCCATCCTGTGGAAGGCAGCGATTGCCACCTCAGGGTAGTTTATGATGGGGCTGGAGCTTGTACCGCCTATTGTTCCCACGTTTGTAACGGTGAACGTTGAGTCCTGAACTTCATTAAGCTTCAATTTCCCGGCCCTGGCCCTTGTCCCCAGATCATTGACTTCCTTAGCCAGGTCGAAGACATTCTTCTTGTCAGCATCCTTTATGACTGCAACAGTAAGTCCGTCTGGGGTGTCCACAGCCATCCCTATGTTGTAGTACTTCCTGATGATGTATCTCCTGTTTGCCTCGTCGTACACAGCGTTGAATCTTGGAAATTCCTTCAGGATAAGTGTCACGGCCTTGATTAACAGCGGCGTGTAGGTGATACTGCTGTCCTTTGTCTTGAGTTCTTCCCTGGTTTCCCTGAATTTGGTAAGATCCACCTTTTCCACTATGGTGAAATGCGGCATGATCACCTTTGATTTTGCCATCTTGTCAAAAATGATCCTGCGCAGCCCCCTTGGTTCATATATTTCGTCACCGTTCCCTGCCGCCACAGCCGCTTCCTTCTTCGGTTCCGGGGTTGTCTCTGATGCTTTCTTCTCATGCTTTTTCTTTGCTGCCTCAAGATCCTCCATGAGGATTCTCCCGTTGGGACCGGAAGGTTTCACCGTTTCAAGATCGATCCCCATTTCCCTGGCGGCTTTCCTGATAGCGGGCGAAGCCATGACTTTCCTCTCTGAAATTCTCTCCCTAGGGGTTTCCACATCATCAGCGTGCTGAACCGCTGCATGTTCATGTTTTTCCTCGATGTTTCCTGTCACGGCGGATGATCCGTCCTCAATCTCGATCAGAAGGTCTCCAACTTTGGCGACCTTTCCTTCAGGCACGATGATTGAAGAGATTTTTCCCCCCACTGGGGAAGGGATCTTCACAGTAACCTTATCGGTCATGATCTCAACCATGTCCTGGTCAACCTTGATCTGGTCTCCCGCCTTGACATGCCACTTTACAATCTCCCCTTCCGCAACCCCTTCTCCTATGTCCGGCAACCTGAACTGAAACATTTTCTCACCTGTATTCCATCAACTTGTTCACAGCTTTCATGATCCTGTTCTCATTTGGCATGTAATATTCTTCCAGCCTGTACGGGAAGGGAGAATCAGGTCCAGTCACCCTCAGGATTGGCGCAAGAAGTGATTCCAGCGCTCTTTCTGTTATGGCCGCACTTATTTCTGCCCCCATTCCAGCTGTTCTTGGAGCTTCGTGTACAATTACGACCCTCCCTGTTTTCTCAACCGAGTGGACTATCGCTTCAATGTCCATCGGGAGGATTGTCCTCAAGTCTATGATGTCACCATTTACGTTGTTCTTTTCGAACGTACTCTTCACCAGTGGAACCATTGAACCGTAGGTGATGGCAGTGACTTCGTCCCCTTCCCTCACAACTGCAGCCTTTCTGAGCGGGACCCTGTAGTCACCCTCCTTGACCTCCATCTTCATGGATCTGTAGAGTTTCTTGGGTTCAAGGAATATTACTGGGTCTCCGTAATCTATGGACGACAGGAGAAGTCCTTTCGCGTCCGATGGATTTGATGGTGTAACGACCGTGAGACCTGCCGTGTGTGCAAAGTAAGCTTCCCCGCTCTGGGAATGGTAGATTCCTCCCCTGATTCCGCCTCCGTAAGGTGTCCTGAGAACCATCGGTACAGTATACTCCCCGCCAGAACGGTATCTTATCTTAGCCGCCTGGTTTATTATCTGGTCCATGGCGGTGAAGATGAAGTCCTGGAACTGTATCTCAGGAATCGGTTTCAGTCCTGACAGTGCCATCCCGATTGCCATTCCGACAATTCCGAGTTCGACCAGAGGGGTGTCGATTACCCTTTCTGCACCATATTTCTTCTGCAGGCCATCGGTAACCCTGAATACTCCGCCATCTACTCCTATGTCCTCTCCCAGGAGGATAATGGAACTGTCTTTTGCCATTGCCATGTCAAGGGTGCCGTTTATCGCCTGCACCATGTTCATTTCAGTCATAGGATATCTCGAACCTCCTCCTCAAGCATCCATGTGGTCTCTGCATAAACGCCCTCGAATGCGGTCTTTGGATCAGGAGCAGGTATCTTTGCACACTCCTCGAACTTCTCGTCCACTATTTTCTGGGCTTTTGTCTTTATAGATTCCACTAATTTGTCGTCAATAAATCCTTTGGCCTTGAGCAGTTTTTCCGTGACAACCACTGGATCGCGATCGCTTCCCTCGTCAACTGTTTCCGTCCTGTATTTTGTCGGATCGTCAGAAGTGGAATGCGGCCCCATCCTGAACGATATGGCATCAATGAGTGTGGGACCCTTTCCTTCCCGGGCTCTCTTGACTGCTTCCTTCACCACCTCATAGGTCTCCAGCATGTCATTTCCGTTTACCCTGAGTCCTCTCATTCCGTACGCAGCGGCCTTTGTCCATATCTCCGCTATTGTCTGCTTCTCCACCGGGAGCGATATTGCCCATCCGTTATTTTCGCACAGGAATACGAGGGGGAGGTTGAATACCGCAGCCATATTCATGGCTGCATGGAAATCCGGGGTGGATGTGGATCCCTCGCCAAATGTGGCAATTACAACTGCCCCGGTCTTCCTGTACTTTTGCGCGTATGCAGCACCGACAGCGACAGGCAGGTGTGCAGCTACCGGGCTCTGCACGGACATGAAGTTCCGCTTCTTATCACTGTAATGGCTAGGCATCTGCCTTCCCAGCGCAGAGTCGTCACGGTTTCCCATGATCTGGTTGATTATGTTCTCCATGGGTACTCCCCTGTGAAGCATGAAGGGAACATCCCTGTAGTAACCGTAGATCAGGTCCTTGGCCTCGAGAGCCATTGAAGCTCCTATCTGCAGCGTCTCCTGTCCCATCGTCGGGGTATAGAACCCCACTCTCCCCTGTCTCTGTGAGGTAACTATCTTCCTGTCAAGCGTTCTTGAGAGTATAACTGCTGTGTATGCTTTTATCAGTCTGCTTTTTTCTTCCGATTTTTCAACTTCAGGCATTGCTAATCCTCCTTCTTGTCCACGCTTCGGCAGCCCTGTACGATGTCCGGACCAGTGGACCGGAAGCTACGAATGAGAAGCCCAACTCGTATCCCATCGCTTCGAATTTCTTGAACCTTTCACTGGTACAATACTCAACCACTTCAATCTGCATCTTTGAAGGCCGGAGGTATTGTCCCACGGTCAGAACGTCTACGCCAGCGTCTCGCAAATCATTCATTGTTGATAATACTTCCTCGTCAGTCTCCCCGTGCCCCAGCATAATTGATGACTTGGTGATCTGTGAGGGTCTTGCCTGCTTCACGTATCTCAGAAGCGACAGTGACTGATCATATCCTGCCCTGTGATCCCTTATGACTGGCGTGAGCCTTCTTACTGTTTCCACATTGTGGGCTATCACCTCCGGTTCCTCATCAACAATCTTCTGTATAAGATCAATCCTTCCCTGAAAGTCCGGGATCAGGACCTCCACGAGAATCTTTTCCATCTTCAGTGCCTTAATCACCCGGGCAAAGTGACCTGAACCCTGATCCGGCAGATCATCCCTGTCCACGGAGGTTATCACCACATAGTTAAGTCCCATGTTCCTTGTGGCTTCCGCGACTTTCTCCGGTTCATCTGGGTCTACCGGCTGCATTTTTCCATGTGTAACGGAACAGAACCTGCAGCCCCTTGAACAGTTGCTTCCAAGAATCATGAACGTGGCAGTTCCACTTCCCCAGCATTCCGCTATGTTTGGGCACCTGGCCTCTTCGCATACCGTATGCAGGGTTCTCTTCCTCATCGTTTCCCGGATAGAAAGATAGCCTTCGCCTGAAGGTATGTCCACCTTTGCATACTCAGGCTTCACGGTTTCGGATTGAAATATGGTATTCTAATCTATCGAAGGAATTGGCGACAATTTGCCGGATGACCCTGATCGACCCCATGAGTTACGGTGTTCTCCGCCTGGCTGTGACTTTTCTTGCCTGTAAGCGGGGGATCTGCAACTTACGCACCTGATAGACCTGAGACAGCGAGGAACTGCTCAGATCTGAAGGAGTCGATCACTGGGAGACGACCTGGATATCCCCGAACATCCATCCTGAATGATCCATTGCTACCGGTCCGCAGTCGCACATACATGCCCATGTGTAGAGACCCGTCGTGTTGAAATAAGCATAAGCAACCTCTGTTGATGACGGGTAGATCGGAATGTTCAGTCCGGTATTTGTGGTAAACGTATGGGAGATCTTGGAGGCGGGCACGGAGGTGAGTGCAAATTCGCCCCTGGGGCTTATGACGCCTGCACCAGAAGCATTCACGAGGCTGTTGTTGTACTCATACACAACGTCCCCGACAGTTCCGGTCACATTTGCATCGTTGTTCACAAGCAACGGATCGGTAGCTTTGTCGTAGTTGATTATTGTAATCTCAAGAAGGGTGTGTGCAGCTACGGTAATCATGGATGAGGATTCGATATGTCCGTTCTCAACAACAAAGAAGGCGGCCTGGTAACCCGATGTGTTGTTATACCAGTTGTCTGAAGTGATTATCATGGTGAGTGCTCCTGTCTTTGGCGGAGGAGCGTTTTGTGCATTGTACAGCGGATTCACCACGTAAGCCCCGATGATCATGCTGAGAAATACCGTCACAACAATAACAGCGATCATACTCTTTCGCGAAATTGACATTCATTCACCTCAATAAAAAATAGTGGTGGATCGCTGAAGTACTTTATGGCTCACAGATGAGGAGACACCCCTATTTAATGCAAAGTTTTCGATTTTCACTTCCATGTTATGCCGCGCAGGATTGTCTTTTGCACCAGCAGGCAGACCATAATGGTTCTTCAGGGCCTGTGATCAAAATAATAGGAGATCGTCTTTTTTACACTCCTTCTGATTATCTCTGACAGTGTTGAGGGAGAAACCCCAATAACTTCTGCCAGATCGGTAAGAGAAATTCTGTTCCTGTTTTCAAAATACCTCAGTTGGATGGCTGTCTGCATTATTGCTCTCTGCCTGCAGGTAAGCTCCTTGCGGCCTCCGGTGGTTACGCTCAATACGTTGAATTCTATCTGTTCGTCCCTCATTCGAGACTTCATCAAGCTGAAGTCTGACCTTGAAGGCGCGAGAATCCTGAACTGGACGGATTTACGTCCGGATATGGAAATACCGACTATGTTGGCAAAGGGGAGCCTGGAGAAGAAAGCGCAGGCGGCACAACTGTTTGCCTCAACCCATGTGGTGCCGTCGTTAATCCTCTTGAGCCTCACGTCTTCCACATGCAGCCTTGGAAACGTGGCCTCGTTTCCGTGTAGCGGGGTTATCCTGTGTATTGTCCTGTCCTCTCCGAGTGAAAGATGCTCTATGGTATTGCATTGGTCTGCGAATGCGTTAACGACAAGACAGTCACTTCTCTTCACGTCAAGAAGTGCCTCCACTTGACACTTCAACGATATCATGTTATTATAAGCCTGCCATATAAAACCCTTTTCCCTAATGTTTGACATATTTTTCCGGGCAATTTCCCGGGAGATTCCAGATCAAGGTTGAAATGTAACATCGATTCGTCCGCCGCTGCGGGAAAAAGAGCCTGATAGATTCGGCATCCGGCTTATTATCCTTCACTCCATAGTATCTGAGAGGTTAATGTGGATGTCTTCTGAGGATAATGCTAGCTTCATTTCCGTGAAAACAGGAAATGGTGTGGAGAAGAGGATTGAAATGGACGAGGACGGTTTCCTCATGAACCCGGGTGACTGGTGCCCGGAGTTCGTGGAAGCGGTTGCAGGGGACGAGGGCATATCCGCTCTCACAGAAGATCACTGGAAGATCATAAACTACCTGAGGGGATACTACGCAACATACGAAAGCTGCCCTCCCATCAGGATGGTGGTGAAGGAAACTGGATACGAACTGAAGAGGATATATCAGCTCTTCCCTACCGGACCTGCCAAGGGGGCCTGCAGGCTGGCCGGAGCGCCGAAACCTACAGGATGTGTTTGAAATGATATACATGGTCTGCCCTGTCTGCGGCTATTCCATAGATATTTTCACCGAGGAGGAGAGTACCGGCCCTGCCAGATCAAAACGGATGAAGTACCTGATGACCAGAGACCAGGTCTGCCCCAACTGCATCAACACCATCGGAAAATGCGAACGGGTTGACGCTGAGGAAGACAATATTCCCGTAATAAGGGTTGAAGTGGCTGGCGGACTGAAGCAGAAATTCATTGAATTCTGCAGGAAGAACGGTTACGCTGTCGGTTCAAAGTATGCGCTAGATCATTTTGGAGGCGGTGCAAATTGAGTGAGCCCCCTGAGGAGGTGAGAAAAGGAAGGGAGATTCTAAGTGAAGTGAGAAAGGGCCCCTGGCCGAACTTCCTGAGAGAGGCGGATCACACCAGGTATCCCATCGATCTTTACGGCGCTTCACTCTATCTTAAGAGGGATTTGTGGACCACTGGGGGATACGTCTCAGTTCCCGGTGCTCCTACAGGCATTCTGATGCGCGTTACCAGCAGGCCTGATATTGGAGAGAGTGCCAACGTCGTCAGGGTTCTCCTTCCGTCGGGGAATTTCGTGACCAGTGACATGCTTGACACACTGGCTGACTTCGCTGATAAGTACGGCGTAGGCATGCTGCACGCCATAACCACAGGACACAACGTGGAGATACCGGGGATTCCGAAGGACAGAATCCGTGAATTCGTCTCTGCGTTCAAGGATGCAGGGATGGAGATCGGATCTACAGGCGATGCGTTCAGGAACGCGACCGCATGCATTGGGCAGGTTCTCTGTGAATATGCCAATACAGACACGCTGGATGTCAGGGACAAGTTTTACGATCGATACAACGATTACGCAAAATATCCGACATTCCCGCACAAGGTGAAGCTGAAAATATCAGGCTGTCCGCTTGATTGTGCAAGAGCGACGCAGAAAGCGGATATTGGAATCGTTGGATCGTGGAAAGACGCGCCTCTTGTGGATAAGGAGAAGATAAAGGAACTTCCAGCGGAGTCCGTAGAAGACATCATCAGGTCCTGTCCAACCGGCGCCATTCGTGCCAGCGATGGATCTGTTTCCATCAGCAGCAAGGATTGCACCCAATGCATGATCTGCCTCAGGAAGGGGAACGGGGCGATAACCCCCGGAAAGAGGAAACAGTTCCTGATCTACGTCGGGGGAAAGCTCCGCGGAAAGAAGGGACCGCTCTCGTCAAAGCTTCTCGCCCGGGTTGACAGTATCGGGGATGCCATGGATCTTATGGATCGAATCGTCGAGGTTTTCACAGACCACGCAGCCAGAAAGGAGAGACTGGGTGACCTCATCTTCAGGATTGGCATGAAGGGATTCCTGGATCTCATGAAGATGAAACCGGCAGCACTGAACGTCAAGGACCTCAGGACAAACCTGTTCTATGCCGTCAACGAGGATGACCGGCAGAGAATACCTGAGGAAATCGGCAAGATAGTGAGGGGTGAATGAGATGATTGAGGGACCTCCAAGACCATACGCGGACTTTATCCCGGAATTCCTCAAGGGAACCGTTGGAACATGGGTATCGCACAGGATCCTCGAACCCGGAATAGTAGAGCACACCAGCACTACGGGCAAGAGGGTTTATTCGCTGAGAGCAGCAGCCACGCCGAACGCCAGATACAGCACGGATACTATCAGGAAGATATCACAGCTTGCGAGAAAATATGCCGGGGCAACCATGAGATTCACCCAGGCCCTGAACATGGAATTCATCACCTCTGAGCTGGATCAGACTGAAGATCTGAAGAAGGAGCTTGAATTGCTTGGCTTCCCGGTTGGCGGATGGGGGAACCATCTTTGGAGTGTGACAAGCTGTGCCGGATACTTCCACTGCGCGCTTTCAGCTACCGATTCTCCTTCCGTGGCGCAGAAGCTCGGCAATGAACTTGTTGAATACTTCAATTGGCAGGAACTTCCTGCAAAGCTCACCGTCAGTGTTTCCGGATGCCCGAGTTCCTGTGGCGGGAGTTTTCTTGCAGACATCTCAGTGAACGGGATTCACACCGAAGTACCGGTCGTCACTCCTGACGTGAAGAAATGCGACCTGCAGGGAACCGCATTTACGTGCCCTGTGGGGGCCATCCAGCTCAAGCCGACGCCCGAAGGGGAGAGGACGCTGGAGATAAGACAGAACCTCTGTATCGGATGCGGTCTCTGTGTAGGCGCCTGCGGCGGCATCATATTCGAATCTCCGGAGAAGACTGATGGCCATTCGATAGCCATAGGCGGAAGGGCTTCGGCGTCAAGATATGGGACCATGCTTGGGAGAATCGTCATTCCATTCCTTCCAAACGAACCCCCGCATTATGACAGGACGGTCGGTGCTGTGAAGAGAATCGTGGATACCTGGAAGGAAGATGCGAAGAAAGGTGAAAGGATCGCTGACTGGATTGACAGGATAGGATGGGAGAAGTTCTTCGAGAGAACGGGTTTTCCATTTTTCGAGCAGAGCATGGAGTACCTGGACGTAAGAGGGATAGCAACTCTCAGGGATGGAAGTGGGAGGTAACGCCCCCTCACTCACCCCCTGCTGTGTGGTGATTCAGGCATGCTGAATTTGCTGTCGATCCTGGTAATCGGTTACGTATACCTGGCAATCTCTGTTTTCATCTTCGGGACGATATACGTCCTGGCGAGATGGCTTTTCATAAGAAAGGGGCCAACTGGAACTTATCTCGGGTTCCCGAACCTCTTCACCTATCCGGGGCAGGACACGCGATGGAAAGCGTTTGTAAACATTCTCGGGAGGATATTCCTCTTCACAAGCATGAAGAGGAATCCATACGTCAGGGCAACATCCCTCGTATTCCACTGGAGCCTGTGGATAATAATCCTTGCCCACGCAGACATTGTCCTGTTCCCTTACATGGTGTCATCAGGGATTCCTGAAA
Source organism: Thermoplasmata archaeon (assembly GCA_021803655.1). Lineage (GTDB taxonomy): Archaea > Thermoplasmatota > Thermoplasmata > Thermoplasmatales > Thermoplasmataceae > JAMDBT01. The sequence goes on along the minus strand of JAJZLK010000076.1, from coordinate 6,170 downwards.
GCACCATGGAGATGATTGGAGCCTACGTCGGAACCACGTTCAATGTGCTTCTTCTGGTCTCAGGCGTTATTCTTCTCCTTCGCAGGATCACGGACAGATATCTCATGAAGATCAGCAACATGGCAGACTTTTTTGCAATACTCATCATAGTGGCAATCGGGTTTTCAGGACTGGCCATGAGGATCATGCTTCCCCCTGATTTTGCCTATGCCCAGGCAAGTCCCTTCATTCTCTCACTTTCCAGCTTTTCTCCCATAAACCTTCCTTCTTCTCCCCTCTTCACGCTGCATGTAATCCTCACCATGACGCTGTTCCTCTATTTCCCTCTCCCTGTGAGCAAGTTCATGCATCCCTATTCCTTTTTCACGAACCCCACTCTTAACTCAGTTTACACCCCGGGGGAGATCAAATGAAGCCAAAGATCAGGGACATTATCATGGAGAGTCCCAGCGGGAAGGCTGAAGATTGGCTTTCAAGGCAGAAGGACATTGAATGGGCAAAGTCGGTTTCCGAGAGACCCGCGAAGGAGAAGCAGCTGAGCGATATCGGCGTGGAACCTGTCCGGGACACAGGACACTTCGTTGATGGCCTTCAGCAGTTAAAGAAAAGCAGGGCTTTTGTCGGTTTCATGGAGAGCTGCACTCACTGCGGGATATGCATTGACAAGTGCCACATGTTCATCTCTACTGGAGACGTGAACAACTCTCCTGTCGGAAGGGCAGAACTGGTCAGGAAGCTTTACAGGAAGGGGAAGAGGCTGAAACCGGCTGCTGTAGATATCAGGAAACTTTACACATATTACTATCAGTGCACAGAGTGCAGAAGGTGCTCGGTATTCTGTCCGCAGGGCATTGACCAGTCCGAGATCACGAGAAACGTGAGAAACATTCTCACGGAAATGGGAGAGATCCCGGAATACGTTGCTGCAACAATGGCCCAGGTGTACAGGACCGGAAATAACATGGGCCTGAATGCGAAATCTGTCGGGTCGGTAGTGAATTTCATCAAGGAAGAGTTGAACGAAGAAACGGGGAAGCAGATTGATCTCCCCCTGGACAGGGAAAAGGCCGATCTCCTGTTTATCCCGTCCTCAGCGGACCTGTTCGTCAATACGGACACGCTGAAGGGATACACAAAGGTCATGCATGTCATGAAGAAGGACTGGACTATGTCTACATTCACAACAGAAGCTGCAAACTTTGGAATCTTTGCGAGCGAGAAACACCTGAGGGACTTTGGCGACAGGGTGGTGGGCGAAGCCGTAAGGAAGGGCGTGAAAACTGTCGTGTGGGGAGAGTGCGGACATGGGTGGAGGACCGCAAACAACTACGTCAGGTATGAGCTTGCAAAGAAAGGGATCGAACTCACCCATGTGCATCAGATGACAGAGAAGGGGATCGAGCGTGGAATCATAAAGGTGGACAGGAACAGGAACGATGACCTGTATAACTATCACGATCCCTGCAACTATGCCAGGGGAGGAAACCTGATCAACGAACCGAGAAACGTGCTGAAGGCAGTTGTCAGGGAAACTGTGGAGGCCGAATACACAAAGCAGGAGACTTTGTGCTGCGGGGCAGGCGGGGGACTCCTTGCCGATGAAAAAGACTGGAATGAGTACAGGGCGTGGGCAGGCTGGCCTGCAGTATACTATGCATGGAAAACCGGTGCGCATCATATGGTTTCTCCATGTGCCATAGACAAGGCCCAGTTCCCGCATGTGATCGGCTACCACAAGGTGGAACTGCAAAACCATGGGCTCATGGATCTGGTGGGATACGCTATTGAAATATGAGGTGATTTGAGACGGGAGATAGAAAACAGCTTCTGGTGATCGGGGACGGAGCGGCAGGGATAATGATAGCTAACAAGTCAAGGCTCAAGATACCTGCCGACAGGCTTGAGGTAACTGTTATCGGGAAGAGTCCAAACCATTACTTCAAGCCGGATGGCATACATATTCCATTCGGTTTCAAGGACTACCGCAACAGCGTCAAGCCAAACAGGTTCCTCATTAACCGTGGAATCACGTATCTTGTTGACGAGGTAACTTCTGTCGATATAGAGGAGAGGAAGGTCCTGACCAGGGGAGGAAGAACACTGGGTTATGATTACCTCATAATTGCAACCGGCGACAGGTATACTCCGGAAGACGTTCCAGGCTACGAATCTGAGGCAAAACATTTCTACGATCTTGAACACGCCCTGGAGCTCAGGAAACACATTTCAGGATTCAGGGGCGGGAAAATTGTAATCGGAAGGGCCTCAGAACCCATACAATGTCCTCCAGCTCCCCTGGAGATATCCCTCCTTCTTGACCAGTATTTCAGATCCATGGGCATGAGGGACAAGGTGGAGATGCACTACCTGTACCCCATAGACGGCACTTTTTCGATTCCTGTTGTATCCAGACTGTTCTCCGGCGTCTTTGAAGAGAGAGGAATAACCAATCATACGTATTTCAACGTTGAGAGAATTGATGCCGAATCACACAAGGTGATTTCCTACGAGGGGGAAACACAGGATTACGACCTCCTCATCATGCTGCCACCACACAGGGGACAGAAGTTCCTGACTGATTCTGGTCTCGCTGACGAGTATGGATACGTTGACGTTGACAGGAAGATGCTGAATTACAAAGGCCATGACGACGTTTTTGTGATAGGGGATGCGACGAACCTTCCGATTACAAAGGCAGGTTCCGTTGCACACTTCGAGGCCGATTACCTGTCCAGCAGGCTGGCTTCAGAGTTGAGCGGGTCTCCACTGCCGGAGGGTTATGACGGCACAATACTATGTTTTGTTGAAGCGGGAATGGAGAAGGCGGTCACCCTTTATTACACCCACCAGAGTCCTCCAAGAGCGCTGTTCACCTCGAAACTTGATCACCTCCTGAAGTGGACTTCAACTGACACGTATTTTGCAAGCATGGTCAGGGGACTCGTATGATCCTGATGATTCTGAACTGTTCAGGTATGGTACCCGCCGGGAAGTGCAACGTGCTCCTGCGGGATGGATGTTGGGGGCCGATATGAGAGGAAAAGTTTACCTTGTTGGAGCCGGACCCGGGAATCCCGATCTGATCACGATCAGGGCCCTGAATCTTCTGAAATCCGCCGATACCGTGCTATACGATCGCCTCGTGAGCAGGGAGATCATCTCTCTGATACCCGAGAGCACAAAGGCCGTGTGCGTTGGCACAGATCACGGAGAGGATTCTGCGATGAAGCAGGACGGCATAAACCAGCTCATGCTGGACGATGCATCCAGGGGACTCACCGTCGTGAGACTCAAATGCGGCGATCCCTTTGTCTTCGGAAGAGGGGGGGAAGAGATAGGTTTCCTTGCAGATCACGATATCAGGTTCGAGATTGTTCCTGGCGTGAGTTCCGCCCTTGGGGTGACAACTTTCGCAGGCATACCGCTCACCCACCGGGACATATCGTCATCCATCCTCATAATCTCCGGCCACAGGAAGAGACAGGAGGAGAATGACTGGAAGACAGTGGCGAATTTCGACGGGACGATCGTGATCATGATGGGCATAGCAGAGGTGAGGGAGATCATGAGCAAGCTCATGGCTGCGGGAATGAGTCCGGTGCTTCCGGCAGCAATTGTCCAGAACGGCACCATGCAGAATCAGAAGGTCTTTATCGGCAGGATATCAGACATCGCTGACATTGCAGAAAGAAACTCCGTAGTCTCTCCGGGAATAATCGTAGTTGGGAAAGTGGTCAGTCTGGCAACCCTGGTGACAGTGCCCGGATCGGAGGGACAGGAGCGATTCCCTTGAGCTACGTACCGGTAATGCTTAATGTCAGCGACAGGAAGATCCTGATAATCGGGGGCGGAGAGGCAGCCGCAAAGAAGACCAGGAACCTGATAGCCCATTCTGAAAGAATCCTGGTTGTTGCTTCAGAGTTTTCCAGGGAGTTCTCCCGTCTTGGCGTGGAAACGGTGACCGCGAGGCTGAAAAGTCCGGACGAGGTTGAGAAATACCTGGATGACCGCAGCATAGTCATAATCGCAACCGACGACGTCAGGCTCAACGAGGGGCTGGAGAAGATATGCAGAGAGAAGGATATTCTGTACAACAGGGTGGACAACAATGAAAGCGCATTCATATTTCCTGCAGTATCAGAGTCTGACGGTGTCCTGATCGCCGTTTCCACTCAGGGACGATCACCTTCCTTTGCAAGATTCCTGAGAGACATATTGCAGAAGGAGGCGGGGAGATACACGAAAGCACTCCCGGTAATAGAGAGAGTCAGAAGCAAGGTGGAGATCCCGAATGTGAAATTGCGGGCAGAGTTCTTCAGGACCCTTCTGTCTGATAAGGAATTCTGGGATCTTATAAATAGAAAGAGTCCGGATGAGGCTTTCAATTTCAGTCTTGAGAAGGCCAGATCGTTCCTGGAAAAGCGCAAGCGGCTTACTGACGACGTTGAATTTTTCTGAGACACTGCCGGGCTTTCTGCCTGTACATAGTGTGAAAGGGGAAAAGACCTCCCCTATCACCGGTGACGTTCAAGTTTCGTATCGGCTGGGCCTACTTCTTCTTCTTTCCCAGCGGAAACACCGGAATCGGACCGCGGCTCCCGGCCACTTCCCACCTGTCGTTAATTATTGCTGCTGCACCAACCCACATTGTGAAGAGTGAGTCTATTATCCCCACCCATCCGGCAGGCGCCAGTGCTGGAGCGGGGAACGCTCCCATGGCGGTTGTGCTGCTTGGCGTCAGGGAGAGAAGCGGAATGGCGTACAGTATGAAGACTATCAGGAGGAAGAACAGCGTCAGGTTCAAGGCCAGGTTCATCTTTAGACTGCCAACCCAGTAGATAAATGTCATCACGATAAATGCGAGTGCCATTATCCCGACCATGTGTGCTACTATCAGGGGAGCAAACCATCCAAGCTTAATCCCGATGTGTGCAAACGCAAACACGAGGAAAAACCCGGAATATGTCCCGAAGGCTGTGGCTCCGAATGTGTTTCCGTTGTTGTACTCCCATGTCGATGCGATGAGAAGGAATACTCCTCCAAAAAACAGCGCGGGTGCGATCATCACTATGCTTTCAGTTGAGAAACTGAAGAATCCAATTGCATATATGGATAACGCAAAAAGGCTGAATCCATACGCAAATATGCCTAGTGCAGTCGGGTCACCTTTCTTCTTATTTTCGTCTGTCATGTTACCACCTATTCAGGTCTTAACGTCATACAATCCCATGATTGGTAATAGAAGAGTTACCTTATCTGTCAGGCTTTATTTTCCGGTCTCCGCTTTCAAGTCTACCGGGATCAGTTTTGCACAATTCCATTGGGGATGACTGAGAATCTTTAGAACGATGAATGCAGGAAAAAAGGAGAAAAAAATAAAAATAAAAATAAAAAAGTGGGAATTTAGAATTCCCTGATGATTGCTGCCGAGATTCCAAGCGACGTGGCTGGAGCACTTGAATTCACGACGTGGTTGACTATGGCCGGTCCGGCAGACGAGTATCCTACATTGAACAGGTTCGGATAGCTGTTGTCGTTGTAAAGCGTGCCTCCGGAGTACCAGTAGTCCTGCAGCGCGTTCACGTCAGTAGACGGAGAGGTGGTGTAACCCCACTGCACATTACCGCTTCCCGATGGTTCGTTCACGTTGAGGAAGTAGTCTGTGCCTCCTGTTAACGTGACAGACGGGAAGGTAATGTTCTGCCATCCTCCAGATGAGGGCTGGCTGACGCTTACCGTTATGTTTGCCACAACGTTCGATGTGAACAACGATGTTCCAATGCCAACCGTAATGGTTCCGGTTCCCTCAAGGAACAGGTTCACGAAGTTGACCGGCTCGTTTGTAGAACCAACGGTGAATTCCTCAGCCTCAGGCAATGTGTAGAACGCCGTGTTTGCAGAGGTTGCAGTGACCTGGGCCCAGACTCCTCCGGTTGGTGCTGCCGTGAAGGTTATCGACACTCCCTGGTTAGCGCCGTTCACCGTTACCGATCCTGAGGATGGTGACGATGTATACCCGCTCACTGATCCCACGGTGTATGAGTATGTACCGTTGGGTTCCGTGAATGAGATTGTGCTTCCAGTGGATGACTGTGTCGAACTGCCAAGTGTTACAGACCATGAGGTTCCGCTTGCAAGACCTGACTCTGTGAATGTCACAGTGTAGGTGG